>JAICNB010000023.1 GCA_025928935.1 Acidimicrobiia bacterium | reverse complement strand
GACGTCGTACCCGTCGTGTTCGGGTCCGGCAAGCGCTACTTCGGGTCGGTCGACGCGCAGCACCTGTTGGAGGATCCTGATGTGGTGATCCAGGGCAACCGGGTGCTTCACCTGCGCTATCGGGTGCGCCGTTGACCGATCCGAGCGGGTACGCGAAGAAGTCGACTACCCACGGCGAGACCGGATCGGACCTCCGGCTGCGTTCGCGCAGGTCGCAGCCGCGATCGACGTGTGGGCATCACACTGGAACGACGACCCGAAACCCTTCGTGTGGACCAAGACCCTCGACGACATCATCACCAAGGTCAAGCGAGGACGGGCCGCCCTCGATCGCGTCACTGAATCCGCGACACACCACTAGCTGATCTCCTCCAGCGTCTCGATGGTGAGGATGCCGTTGTGCACCCTGGTCACGACTCCGGCCTCGTCGAGGAAGTAGGTGACGGGAAGGCCGAAGTTGGGGTACGCCTCGTCGAAGGCGGTGTTCCCGAAGGCAAGCGGGTAGACCGGGTCTATCTCCTCGCCGAAGGCGGTGGCGTCGACGAGGGAGTCTTCGACGGCGACCCCGAGGATGGCGATCCCCGGGTTTGCCTCGGCGAAGGCTGACAGGGCGGGCATCTCCTCCCGACACGGCACGCACCACGAGGCCCACAGGTTGACGATCAACGGCCGGCCATCGTCTCTGAAATGGTCGGATAGCTGGAATGCGCCTTCGTCGAGCAGGTCGACCGTGAAGTCGGGTGCCGGCTCTCCGACTTCGGCGACGCCGCCGTCACCTGTGCCATCTATCGCCCAAGCGATGGCGAGCCCGATTACCAGGACCGCGACGAACACCCCGGTGAGCAGAAATCCCCGCCTGGGCAGCGGCCCGGCCGGTTCCTCAGGCAGCGGCCATCCTCCTCAACACATAGTGGAGGATGCCACCGTTGCGGAGGTACTCGATCTCGATGGGGGTGTCGATTCTGGCGATGGCCTCGAACTCTCTCGTCGACCCGTCTCGTGCGGTGGCGGTGACCTTCACCCGCTGCCGGGGCTGCAGACTGTCGTCTACCGCGATGTCGAACGTCTCGGTTCCGTCCAGGCCAAGCGTCCCGGCATCCTGGCCCTCGACGAAGGTGAGCGGGAGCACTCCCATCATCACCAGGTTCGATCGATGGATCCGCTCGAACGACTTGGCGATCACGGCTTGGACTCCGAGCAGGAATGTGCCCTTGGCCGCCCAATCCCGTGAAGAGCCCATCCCGTAGTCGCTCCCGGCGAGGACCACCAGGGGGACGCCGGCCTCCTGGTAGTGCATGCCCGCGTCGTATATCGACTTCACCTCGCCGTCGAGGAAGTCGGTGGTCCAACCGCCCTCGGTGCCCGGCGCGAGATCATTCCGCACGCGGATGTTGGCGAATGTGCCTCGGGTCATGACCCGGTCGTTGCCACGGCGCGAGCCGTAAGAGTTGAACATCGCCGGCTGGATGCCTGCAGCGATCAGGTATTGCCCGGCCGGGCTGACCGGGGCGATGGTGCCGGCCGGGCTGATGTGATCTGTGGTGACCGAGTCGCCCAGCTTGGCCAGCACCCGGGCGCCGACCACCGGAGCCAGGGCGGCCACGTCCGGCCCGAGCCCGGTGAAGAAAGGCGGCTCCTGGATGTACGTCGACGCCTGATCCCAGTGGTAGAGGTCGGATTCGGGCGTGGTTATGGCACGCCACTCGTCGGAGCCGGTGAAGACCTCGGAGTATCTCGAGATGAACTGTGCCTGATTGACATGGGACTCGACCAGGCGGGCCACCTCTTGCGGATCGGGCCAGATGTCTCGCAAGTAGACGTCGTTCCCGTCACGGTCAGTTCCGATCGGCTCATTGATCGGGTCCCAATCGACGGTGCCCGCCAAGGCGTAGGCGACCACCAGGGGAGGGGAGGCCAGATAGTTGGCCCTGGCGTCGGGAGAGATCCGGCCCTCGAAGTTGCGGTTGCCGGAGAGCACCGACACGGCCACCAGACCGCGCTCGTTGACCGCCTTGGAGATCGGTTCGGGCAGTGGGCCCGAGTTGCCGATGCACGTCGTGCAGCCATATCCGACGATGTAAAAGCCGAGGGATTCGAGATCCTCGAGCAGACCCGACGCGGTGAGGTACTCGGTGACCACCTTGGATCCGGGCGCCAGCGAGGACTTCACCCACGGCTTGCGCTCCAGGCCGAGCTCTCGGGCGCGGCGGGCGACCAGCCCGGCCCCGATCATGACGTCGGGGTTGGAGGTATTGGTGCAGGAAGTGATGGCGGCGATGACCACGTCGCCGTCGGTCAGTGAGAATCGCTCCCCGTCCAATTCGACCTCGACGCCGGTCTTTGCCTTCAGGGTGCCGGCCTCCATCGGACTCCCACCTTCGTCCTCCCAACTCACCACGGTCGAAGCGGACGATCCCCCGTTCTTGCCGAAGAGGTTGGTCAGGTCGGCGCGCCACTGAGTCGCCATCGCCGAGAGGGCGATGCGATCCTGGGGGCGACGTGGCCCGGCCAGTGACGGTTCCACCGTCGACATGTCCAGTGCCAGCGAGGACGAATAGGTGATCTCTCTCGCATCGTCTCTCCACATGCCCTGTGTCTTGCAGTACTGCTCGACCGTGTCGATCAGCTTCTCGTCACGACCGGTGAGACGGAGATAGGTCAGGGTCTGCTCGTCGATCGGGAAATAGCCCACGGTGGCCCCGTATTCCGGAGCCATATTGGCGATGGTGGCCCGATTGGCGACCGGCATGTCGGCCAGGCCGGGGCCGTGAAACTCGACGAACTTGTCCACCACCCCGTGCTCGCGGAGCATCTCGGTGACGCGGAGCACCAGGTCGGTTGCGGTTGCACCCTCGCTGAGACGTCCGGTCAGCCTGAACCCGACCACCTCGGGGAGGAGCATGTAGATCGGCTGGCCCACCATGGCCGCCTCGGCCTCGATCCCGCCGACGCCCCAGCCCACCACTCCGAGACCGTTGATCATCGTCGTGTGGCTGTCGGTTCCGACCAGGCTGTCGGGGTACAGCCAGGCACCGTCGTCCCAGACCACCTTGGCCAGGTACTCGAGGTTCACCTGGTGGACTATGCCGGTGGCCGGGGGGACGACGCGAAAGTTGGCAAAGGCAGACTGGCCCCACTTGAGGAACTCGTACCGCTCCTGGTTTCGCTCGAACTCCTTGCGTGAGTTGATGACCAGCGCGTCGGGACGGGCGAAGGCATCGACCTGGACCGAGTGATCGACCACGAGATCGACCGGGATGAGGGGGTTCACCTTCTGGGCGGATCCCTCGTCACCTGTCATCGCCACGATCGCCGAGCGCATCGCGGCAAGATCGACGACTGTCGGGACACCGGTGAAGTCCTGCAGCACGACCCTCCCGGGCACGAATGGGATCTCCCCCCCGCCGAACTGTGACGTATCCCTCCCCCCCACCCGGGTCGCGTCGTAGGCGGCGATCGCCTCGATGTCGTCGGAAGTGACGACCTTGCCGTCGAGGTTGCGCAGGGCCGACTCCAGTAACACCTTGATCGAGTAGGGAAGACGGTCGGCACCTTCGATGGCGTCGAGACGGGCGATCTCGCGGCTTCCCAGTGGGGTTTCGAGCGTGTGTATGGACCCAAACGGATCAGTGGTCATGAGCCAAGGTTACCGAGGGGCCCGGCTCTCCACCGATCGGGAGGTCGCGAAAGTTGGCCAATCTCTTTCGCAGAACGCAGATCCCTACGAAATAGACACCGGGACCCGGGTGACACAGTCTTCGTGCAGGTCGGTGTGGGGGATCAGCACCGGGCGGCAGTCATAGGCAAGGCCGCCGAACAAACCGGTCACGATGCCGCGATCGAGCGAGCAGATCACCTCGGGGTGACTGGTGGCTGCCTCACCGAACGGACAATGGGTGGTGAGGAGCCGCTGCCCCTCCAGATCGGGGTCGATCGTGAAGCCGAGCCCGGTCATCGCCCGCGCCACCGCCTGCACCGCCCCGTCGTATCCGGCATCGTCGGGCACGCCGATCTCGGCAGCGAGCTCCGCTCCATATGCCCTGCCCACCGACTCGGCTACCTGCCCGATGTTCTCGGGGGCGACCTGGTCCAGCACACGGATCAACATGTCGACCAGCATCTCGAAACGACGGGGAGCGAAATGAACCGAGACCTCCTTGTTGCTGGCCTCGTAGCATTTGGCGGGCCTGCCCGCGCCCGGCCCTGCCTTCCCGATCGGCCGGCGATGGCTCACCCTGACATAGCCGTCGTCGGCGAGACGATCGAGGTGATGACGCGCCACATTGGGATGGATTCCGAAGAGCTCGGCGATGTTGGAAGTGGTGAGAGGCTCGGCCGACTCCCTGACCGCGATGTAGATGGCCCTGCGCGTGGGGTCACCGAGGGCCGAGGTCAGGTCTGAGATCCTCGATTCGAGGGTCATCGGGTCCATGAGGGGTACCAACCGGCCAAAACTATAGTTGCCAGAGCCCTTCTAACCACTGTCTGCGTAGGGGAAATCGATGGCTTCCAACGACGAGATCTTCGAGGCGGTCGCGTCCATCGAGTCCCCACTCCTGCCCGGGCGGACCCTGGGTGACCTGGGATTGGTCAAGGGGGCGGAGCGAAAGCTGGCCGGCAAGATCAAGGTGGACCTCCTCCTCCCCGACGCCAACCCCGAGCAGGCGCTCAACGATCGGCTCCAGAAGGCCCTCGAGCCCTTCGGCCGCGGTGCCGACGTCACGGTGGAGGTCATGACGGATGAGATGGCCTCCGAGTGGATGGCCGGGTTACATCGTGGATCCGGTCCCGCACTCGGCGAGCCCGGCTCGCCAGCCCGCGTCCTGGCAGTCTCATCGGGCAAGGGCGGTGTCGGCAAGTCGTCGGTCAGCGTCAACCTGGCGGTGTCGCTGCGCCAAGCCGGCCATAGGGTCGGCATCGTCGACGGCGACATCTGGGGCTTCTCGATTCCCCGCATGCTCGGTGTCGATCATCCCCCCACATTGATCGGCGGATCGATCCTCCCTCCCACGGCACACGGGGTGAAGGTCATGTCGATGGACTACTTCGTCGGTGACGACAAGGCGGTCATATGGAGGGGGCCCATGCTCCACAAGGCCATCGAGCAGTTCCTCAAGGACGTGTTCTGGGACACACTCGACTTTCTCGTGGTTGACATGCCGCCCGGTACCGGTGACATCGCAATCTCCATGTCCCAGTTCCTCCCCCGTGCCCAGGTGTTGCTGGTCACCACCCCGCAGCCCACGGCCCAGCGGGTGGCGCGACGGGCAGCCCTCATGGCCGCCGAAGTCGATCAGCAGGTGATCGGGGTGATCGAGAACATGTCCTGGTTCACAGGCGACGACGGCAGGCGCTACGAGCTGTTTGGCAGCGGTGGAGGGGCCGCCCTCGCCGATGAGCTCGGGGTGGCGCTCATGGGCCAGATCCCGCTGCTCCCTGCCATGGGACGAGGCGCCGACGCCGGTCATCCGGTGTATCTCGCCGCTCCCGGGTCGGAGGCGGCCAGGGCGTTCGACGATCTGGCCGCGGCCGTAGTGGAGAGCCGCCCCCGTATTCGCACCAACCCGGCGCTCGTGATCCATTGAGCCCGCGCGAACGCAGCCGTAGTTTCGCGATCGGGGTTGCCGGTTGGGTCTTCGGGCTGGCTGCGACGGTGCTCCTCGGCGGCATCTGGGGTCGCGCCGTCGTGGTCGACACCAACGAGCTGGCAGACACCCTCAGCCCACTCGCCGCCAGCGAGCTGGTGGCGGGACGCATCTCCGCCTGGTTGGAGACGGAGCTCGCCGGGGCGGGCCTCGGTGAGGCCGAGGCGGGCGTCGCCGCCGCGCAGATCCTCGCCCATCCCTCGGTCGGCCCGGTGGTGGAGCAGTTGGTCGCAGAGGGTGTGGAAGCGGCCGCCACGGGCGATCCAGACGGCACGTCGGTGGACGTGGCAGCCATCCTGGTCCCGGCCACGGGCCAGATCACTGCCGGCCTCAACCTGGCAGGCGTGCCGGTGGGCGAAGACCAGGTTGCGGATGCGCTCACCCGACTCGATCCGATCGTCATCCGCGATCCTGCGGATCAGCCCCTGATCGGAGCCGGCTCGCCGCTGGCTACCAGCCTGGGCACGGCCGCGATCCTCGGTGCGATCCTGATGCTCCTGTCCGGGTCGGCCTACGTCGCGATGTCACGGGACCGGGTGAAGGCGGCCCGCTCCCTGGTCACCCGTTTCGCACTCGGGGCGCTGTCCTTCGCGGTCATCCTGAGGGTCGGATCCTGGCTGGTCGATCCCGCCGGGGGCAGGGCACCGTTTCGTGAGAGCTTTGCCCTCCTCGCCGATTCCAAGTGGATGGTGCCCCTGACCATTGGGCTGGCCGCGGCCGGCGCCGCCCTGGTCATGCGCTTGGCCCGGAAGAGGATCAGACCGGCGGCAACGTCCCGCTGATCAGGCGGACCAGCCACACCCCCACCATCAGCGCGCCGGTGGCGATCAGCATGGTGTTGATTGCCCGAGCCGGCAGGGGCCGGGCCCGTCCCGATCTGACCAGCAGGAACCAAACCCAGCCACCAACCGCCAGGGCCATGACCAGCGGAATCAGTGGGTGATAGCCGATTGCGGTGCTCACGTCTCCGCGTAGCAGGTGTGAGGCGGCGCGGGTCATCCCGCAGCCGGGGCAGGCCGTGCCCGTCATGAGGGCGAATGGGCAGATGGTGGGGCCATCGTCCCCGGGGCTGCCGGCCAGGAGGAGAACGGCCACCCCCAGGGGTGCGGCGAGGGTCAGCCGATCTCGCCAGACACGTGTCAACGGAACATCTCTTGTCGCCAGAACTCCTCGTCGAAGCGGATCTCAGACCAGGGGACGAAAGCCATGCTTATGCCGAAGAAGATCAGGGCGAGCACTCCAAGGCCGAAGAGGACGGTGCCGATAATCCCGATGATGCGGGCAGCACTGGCGGTCCCTTCGTTGGCCGGGTTGCGCTTTCCCGCCTTGATCGCCTGGAGCTCGTTGTGGGCCATGACCCAGGCCACGATTCCCAGCACCTGGCAACAGACCAGGCCGACGATGGAGAGGACGAGTGCGGTGGAGGCCTGACTGGACTCCGGGTACGGGGTGGTTTCCGGGAAGCTCATGGGATCGAGCCTATCGGTTGAGGCGGTCGAGGGTGCGATAGAGGACCGAGGCCGGGGTGAGGAACCATGGCTTGCCGCGGTAGTAGAAGCGGGTGGGGTGGGGGATCTTGGTGAACACGCTAGGCGGGTCCTCCCCCAGGAGCATCCCACCGAGCTCGTGGCCCATGAGGGTGGAGAGGCCAACGCCATGTCCGGCGTAACCCAGGGCATACCAGGCTCCGTCGACCTGGCCCATGTGGGGAACCAGGTCGAAGGGGACGGCCAGCTTGCCTCCCCACACGTGGGTGAGCGGCACATCGGCCAGTTGCGGGAAGTAGCCGACCAGCTGCACTCTGAGGGCGGCCGCCGACTCCTCCAGGTCGAGCCCGGTGTGCAGGTTGCGACGCCCTCCGATCAGAACACGGCCATCCGGGGTGCGCCGCATGTAGTTGAGGAGACGCTTCTTGGTGTAGGTCATAGCCCCACCCGGGAACAGCCCGGTGGCCAACTCCTCGATCGGCTCGGTCACGACGATGTAGGACCCGACCGGGACGATGCGACGGGCCAGCTCCGACGAGGGGTGGGCGGTGGTGTAGCCGTTGGTGGCCAGGACCACCTCTCCGGCCCGGACCGTTCCCGAAGACGTGACCACACGAAACCCGCTTGGCTCATGCTGGTAGGAGATGGCCTCGCAATTGGGTACCAGCAAGGCCCCGGCCGCCGCCGCCCTTTCGGCGATCCCGAACACGAACCGGGCTGGCTGGATTCCGAATCCCTCTGGCTCGTAGATCGCGGTCGTGAACGGCCCGGCCCCGATCACCTCTTCGATCCGACCCGGGCCGAGCACCTCCCATTCGACTCCGACGTGCTCCCGGTACCACGAGACGCTTTGCTCGAAGCTGGCCTGGGAATCCGGCCCGATGCCGAGGGCAGCCATCCCCCCGCGCATGATCCGCATGTCGATGCCCTCCGTGTCGGCCAGATCGGACACGATGTCCACGGAGCGAACCGTGGCCTGCCACATCTCACGACCGAGCTCGGGTCCGTGGTGGGCGAATATGAGCTTGATCCCGGCCTTGATGTCGGGGGAGACCATCCCGCCGTTGATGCTCGATGCACCCGAGGCGATCTCGCCCGCGTCGACGACCGCCACCGACCTGCCGCCGCGGGCCAGACGCAGCGCGGCGGTGAGACCGGTGAGCCCGGAGCCGACGATGACCACATCGGCCTCCGGGGGGAGCTCAGAAGTGATTCCTCCGGGTCTCGGATGCTCCTCGACCCAGAACGGCGTGTGCCTCACACACCCTCGAGGCCCTGTCGGAACAGGGTCGCCATCTCCGATACCTGCTCCGGGGTCATGATGAAGGGGGGCGACACCTGAAGACCACCGCCGCCGACGGCCCGGGTCAGGACCCCTGCATCACGACATGCGGCCGCCGCCCGATAGGGGAGGGTCTCGTCCTCGCCGACCGTGAGCTGGATGGCGGCCAGGGCGCCGACGCCACGCCGCACGTGGTCCACCACCGGCAGCTCCTCGAGGGGGAGGAGGGCCTGATAGAGCTCCTCTTCCAGGGAGGCGGCTCGCTCGAGCAACCCCTCCCTCTCCAGGATCTCCATCACCACCAGGCCGGCCACGCAGGCCGTGGTGTGCCCCGAGTACGTGTACCCGTGGCGGAACATGAGCCCTGGTGTCTCGAAGAACGGGCCCGCGACCTCGGGCGAGGCGATCACACCGCCGAGGGGGGCGTACCCGCATGTGACGCCTTTGGCGAATGTGACCAGGTCAGGCTGGAGCCCGAACTTGTTGGCAGCGAACCAGTCACCGACCCGTCCGAACCCGGTTATGACCTCGTCCGAGATGTAGAGACCACCGGCACTCTTCACCAGCTCGCCGACCTTGCCGAAGTAGCCACTCTCGACGGGTCGAACGCCACCGGCCCCGATCACCGGTTCGACGAAGATGCCGGCGATTCGCTCTGCACCGGCGTGGTCGATCGCCTTCTCCACCGCTTCGGTGTCGTCGAAGGGGACGATCACGACGTCGGCCACCATGTCACCGCCGTAGCCGGCCCGGTTGGGCTCCATCCCGCCCAGGGTTGTGCCGTAGGGATGCATGCCGTGATAGGCCCATTCCCGTGAGATGAACACCGTCCGCTCCGGCTGGCCGATGGCGTTGAAGTAGCGTCGGGCCATCTTGGCCGCGGTGTCGACTGCGTCCGATCCGCCCGAGCCGAAGAAGACCTTCGAACCGGGCACCGGGGCCACGGCGGCGATGCGATCGGCCAAATCGATCGGCGGCCGCGTCGCGTAGTCGATGAAGGAGTGGAAGGCGGGCAGCTTGCGCGCCTGCTCGGCCATGGCATCGATGACCTCGGCCCGGCCATAGCCGATGTTCATGTACCAGAGCGAGGCAGCGGCATCCAAGTACTTGCGACCCGACTCGTCGTATACGTAGATCCCCTCGCCGCGGTCGATGATGAACGGCGCATGCTGCACCTTGCTCATCTCGGCAAAGGGGTGCCAGAAAGCGGACATGAGCGGTGAGGGTAGCCGTGGGGTGGACGGCTGTACTCTGCCCCGCCCATGCCGACGGCCGACCTCGTCTTCGTCAACGGGCCCGTGTTCACCGCGGGGCCGGCGAGGGCGTTCGCAAGAGCCATCGCCGTGACCGGGGATCGGGTCAGTGCGATCGGCGACGAGAAGACAGTCGCGGAGTCGGTAGGCAAGAAGACCAGGGTGGTGGACCTCGCCGGCCGGATGCTGACGCCCGGGTTCCAGGACGCGCATTGCCACCCGGGAAGCAGCGGGCTCGACCTGTTGCGTTGCTCGTTCGAGGGATGTCATGACGCAGACGATGCCGTGGCCTATGTCGCCCGTTATGCGGCCGAACATCCCAACCGACCCTGGATCGTGGGCGGGGGGTGGATCCAGACCTGGTTCCCCAAGGGCTGCCCTCCCAAAGAGGCGCTCGACGCGGTGGTGCCGGATAGGCCGGTCTTGGTCTACAACGCCGACGGGCACGGGGCCTGGGCCAACTCGGTGGCCCTCCGGATGGCAGGGATCGACGCGAGCACACCCGACCCGGCCGATGGCCGAATCGAGCGGGCAATCGGGAACGAGCCACAGGGGACCCTCCACGAGGGGGCCACTCAGGCCGTCGAGCAACTCATACCGGATGACACCCCCGACGAGCTGAGGTCGGGCCTGCTCGCCGGACAGGAGTACCTCCTCTCCAAAGGGATCACGGCCTGGCAGGACGCCCACGTCGACCTGGAGACTCACGCCGCCTATCGCCGGTTGGCGGCCTCCGAAGAGTTGATCGGGACCGCGGTAGGGGCGATGTGGTGGCGTCGCGACCTTGGCATGGAGCAGTTGGATGATCTGGAGCAGATGCGGTCCGAGCCCCTGGGCCGCTACCTGCCGACCACCGTCAAGATCATGCTCGACGGTGTGGTGGAGAACCACACCGCCTCGATGCTGGAGCCGTATCTAGACGGTGATGGCGGCGCCACCGACAACACCGGGATCGACTTCGTGGAGCCGAGCCGGCTTCGGGAGATAGTCACCGAGCTCGACCGACGAGGGTTCTCCTGTCATTTCCACGCCATCGGTGACGCCGCCGTCCGCAACGGGCTCGACGCTGTGGAGACGGCGCGTCTGGCCAATGGGTGGACCGAGGCGCGGCA
This sequence comes from Acidimicrobiia bacterium, assembly GCA_025928935.1. Taxonomy (GTDB): domain Bacteria; phylum Actinomycetota; class Acidimicrobiia; order Spongiisociales; family ZC4RG35; genus JARDZU01. The sequence goes on along the minus strand of JAICNB010000023.1, from coordinate 32,235 downwards.
TCACATCAGTCACATCCAGGTGGTCCACCCCCAAGACATCTCCCGGTTCAGACGACTCGGGGTCGTGGCCAACGCCCAGGCCCTGTGGGCCCAGGACGGGGAGGACCAGGCGGTGCTGACCCGCCCGTATCTCGGGGCGGAACGATCCGGATGGCAGTACCCCTTCGGCAGCTTCCTCCGAGCCGGGGCGAGCCTCGCCATGGGGTCCGATTGGGGAGTCTCCACCGCCGACGTCATGGATCAGATCGACGCAGCCGTGACCCGGTCCAACCACGACGAGCCCGACCTCCCCCCGCTCAACGAAGACGAGTGCATCACCTTCCTCGATGCGCTGGCCGGATTCACCGCGGGCTCGGCCTACGTCAACCACCTCGACAACGGCCGAGGGACCCTGGCCCCCGGTATGCTCGCCGACCTGGCGGTCCTGGATCGGGACCCTATTGCGGAGGGGAAGATCCGGGACGCCGAAGTGGCGATGACCGTGGCGGGCGGACGGGTGGTGTACGAGGAGACCTGATGGTGAACCCTGCGGTGGAGCTGGCAGGTGTGGTGAAGCGGTTTGGCGACGACGTGGTGGCGGTCGCCGGGATCGACCTCGTCATCGAGGACGGGGAGTTCTTCTCCCTGCTCGGGCCATCCGGGTGCGGGAAGACGACCACGCTGCGGATGATCGCCGGCTTCGAGTTCCCCACCGAGGGCAGCATCCGTATCCACGGGGTGGAGATGGGTCTCAGCCCTCCCAACGACAGACCGGTCAACACGGTGTTTCAGTCATATGCGCTGTTCCCCCACATGACCGTGTTCGAGAACGTGGCCTTCGGCCTCAACATGCTGAAGGTGGAGAAGTCGGAGGTGCAGAAGCGGGTGAGCCGGGTGCTCGACCAGGTGCAGCTCACCAAGAGAGCCGACGCCAAGCCGAGCCAGCTATCCGGGGGCATGCAGCAGCGGGTGGCATTGGCCCGGGCCCTGGTAAACGAGCCGGAGGTGCTCCTCCTCGACGAGCCGCTGGGCGCCCTCGACCTCAAGCTGCGACAGGCGATGCAGGTCGAGTTGAAGGATCTCCAGGGAAGGGTCGGGATCACATTCGTCTACGTGACCCATGATCAGGAGGAAGCCCTGACCATGTCGGATCGGATCGGGGTCATGAATGAGGGGAGCCTGCTCCAGGTCGGGGCCTCCGAGGAGATATACGAGAACCCCAACTCTCGCTTCGTCGCCGACTTCATCGGGGATATCAACCTCGTCGATGTGACGATGAACGGGTCTGGGAAGGCGAGCCTGGCCAACGGGGCGGAGATCGCGGTGGGAAGCGGCACACCGCCGTCCCAGGGGAAGATCACCCTGGCGCTACGCCCCGAGCGTCTCGCTCTCTACGACCTGGACGAGGAGATCCCGAGCGGTCACAACAGGGTCCGGGTGAAGGTGCTGCGGAGGCTCTATTACGGCGACGTCCACTTCTACGACGTGGACGGCGGCATCGGGACCGAGATCGAGGTCAAGGAGGAGAATCGCCCCGGTGTCGACCTCTACGAGGTGGGCGACGAGGCTTATCTGGTGTGGAGCCCGGAGGCGGCGAACCTTGTGACCTCCTGATGGCGGTGTCGGAGATCCCACCCACCCCACCACCCGGGAGCTCTCCCCTCCCACCACCCGGGCCTCCAATATCGAAGCCCGAGACGGCGGCACCGGTCACCCCCGAGTTGGAGAAGGCCTCGAGGCGAGCCGAGGCGAGGCGGGGCTTATTCATCGCGCTGCCGTCCTTCGTCTATCTCGTCCTGCTCTTCGTGGTCCCACTGCTCCTCGTCTTCGTCTACTCCTTCGCAACCAGGGACGCAACGGGCCAGACGGTCCTGGAGGGCTGGAACCTGGATTCCTATCGGCGCCTGTTCTCGGCCGAAGTCCTGGAGATCTTCGTCAGATCGTTCTTGCTGGCGACGGTCACCACCGCGATCTGCCTCGCCCTCGCCTATCCGTTTGCCTTCTACATCGCGACCAGGGGCCCACGGATGCGGAACATCCTCCTGGTATTGGTGATGATCCCCTTCTGGTCGAATTTCCTGGTCCGGACCTACGCCTGGCGGGTGATCCTCGGCTCGGAAGGCCCCCTGTCGCAGATAAGCCAGGCCTTGGGGGGCGAGCCGTTCCGGCTGCTCTTCACCAACGTCGCCGTCCTGATCGGCCTGGTCTATGGGTTCATGCCCTTCATGGTCCTACCCCTCTACGCAGCCCTGGAACGGATGGATTGGCGCCTGGTGGAGGCAGCCCGTGACCTCTACGCCGATGGATGGACTGCGTTCCGCAAGGTCACGCTGCCCCTTTCCATGCCCGGGGTGGTGGCCGGCTCGATCCTCGTCTTCATCCCGTCGCTGGGCGCCTATGTGACCCCGGCCCTGCTGGGCGGGGCGCGAACCGTGTTGATGGGCGATTACATCGTCAGCCAGTTCCTCGCCGCCCGCAACTGGCCGTTCGGGTCTGCGCTCTCATTTGCGGTGATGTTCGTGATGCTGGTGGCGACGATCTTCTACTTCCGGGCCGGGGCGAAAACGTTGTGAACGAGGGCACCACCCCCGGCGGACTCGCCCATCGGCTCCTCGGGCTCAACGCCTGGCTGCTGTTCCTCTTCTTCTATGCCCCGATCGTCCTCCTCATCGTCTTCTCCTTCAACGACAACAACAACGTGGGGATCTGGACCGAGGCCTCATTCCGGTGGTACGGCGAGATGTTCCAGGACGACCGGGTCATGGGCGCCCTTCGCAACTCGCTGGTGGTTGCCCTGTTCGCCACGATCGTCTCCACGGTCCTGGGGACGATGCTGGCCATCGCCCTGGAGAGGTATCGGTTCCGGGGGAGGGGGACCCTCGACGGGATCGCCTATCTGCCCATCATCATCCCCGACGTGACCATGGCCGTCATGCTGCTCATCTTCTTCTTCCAGGCCTTCGGCATCCTCGACGACCTGCTCGGCATCCACCTGACCAGCGGTTTGATGACCATCACCCTCGCCCACATCGCCTTCTGCATCTCCTTCGTGGCGGTGGTGGTGCGGGCCCGCCTCTCCCAGCTCGACAGCTCGCTCGAGGAGGCGGCGGCCGACCTGTACGCCAACCGGTGGCAGGCTTTCCGCAAGGTGACCCTGCCCCTCATCGCTCCCGGCGTGGCCGGAGGGGCCCTTCTCGCCCTCACCCTCTCACTCGACGACGTGGTCGTCACCCAGTTCGTGTCCGGCGCCGGGTCGACCACCCTCCCGGTGTACGTGTTCGGCCTGGTGCGGAGGGGGGTGACCCCCCTCATCAACGCCGTCAGCACCGTGATGCTCGTCGCATCGATGGTGCTCGTCGCCATCTCGCTCGGGTTCCAGAGAGGGGCAGAGGCCCGGGGGCAGCGACTGGCCGACCCCGAGGCACTGCTCGAGGAGTTCTCGACGGACTAGCGCCCGCCACCTCGCGCTCCCAAAGTTCGGGACGTGGAATAAGGTGTCGGCAATTCCGGGATTCTGGGAGGAAGCCTGATGCGACGCTTGTCGAGACTCATCGCCCCATTGATGGTGCTTGCGCTCTTCGTTGCCGCCTGTGGTGGCGACGAAGGGGCCGAGGAACCTGACGGCACCTCGGCCGAGGGGGGTGAGTCGCCCGAAGGGGCGACCGGCGCCAGTTGCGCTCTCGATGAGGTCGACGGCGACCTCAATCTGTACAACTGGTCCGAATACCTGGATCCGGAGCTGGTCACGGCATTCGAGGAGCAGTACGCCGTGGACGTGGTAGAGGACTTCTACGAGTCCAACGAAGCCCTTCTCGCCCAGATGCAGGCGGGAGCCGTCTACGACCTGATCGTGCCGTCGGACTACATGGTCGGCATCATGATCCAGAACGGGCTCCTCGCCCCGGTCAACGACGAGGCGGTGCCCAACTTGTCCAACCTCTTGGCCAGGTTCACCGAGCTCCCCTACGACCCGGGACCGGAGTACTCGGCTGCCTACCAATACGGCACCACCGGCCTGGGGGTGAATGTCTCGGTGGTGGGTGAGGACTTCCCCCGGAGCTGGGCCTTGATCTTCGATCCCGAGCTCACGGCTGATTTCCCGGGTGGCGTCTCGGTCTTGAACGACCCCAGGGAGGCTATGGGCGCCGCCCTCAAGTACCTGGGCTACTCGCTAAACGACACCGATCTCGAGCATCTGCAGGAAGCCACCGACACGATCTCGGGCAACATCGAGCACATCGCCACCTTCGACTCCGACCAGTACGACGAAGCGCTGGTCGCCGGAGAGGTGGCCGTCTCGCACGGGTACTCGGGGAACATGATCATCGGCATCGGCGAGGCCGAGAACCCCGATGACTACGAGTACATCCTCCCGGAGGAGGGGGCGACTCTCTGGATCGACAACATGGCGGTGCCGGCCAATGCCGAGCACCCCTGCACGGCGTTCACGTTCATGAACTACATCCTCGATGCCGGTAACGGGGCCACCCTCACCAACTGGAACTACTACGGGACCCCCAATGAAGCGGCGATGGAAGGTGTGGATCAAGAGGTGCTCGACTTCTATGCCCCGACCTTCGAAGCCGAAGGTCTCGAGATCATCGAGGACACCGGCGACTACGAGATCAACTTCACCGACTACCTGGCTCAGGCGAAGGGCTGAGGGAAGGGGCTTCCTGCCCCTTCCTTCGGCATCACGTCTCCATCTTCTCGTCGGGTGTCTCGTCCTGTTGTCCCTCGCCATGCCCGCCGCCGCCCAGGTCTCGGGACGTGATTCGGTCGGGATGGTCGACCAGGACGGCCAGTGGTGGCTGATCGACCCGGTCACCGGTGGGCGGCTCAGCTTTCTCTATGGCAATCCGTCGGACGTGCCGTTCGCCGGCGACTGGGACTGTGATGGTGTCGACACTCCTGGTCTGTATCGCAGGTCCACCGGCCAGGTGTTCCTGCGCAACAGCAGCAGCACGGGGCCGGCCGAGCTGACGTTCATGTTCGGCAACCCGGGCGATGTCCCCGTTGCAGGCGACTTCGACGGCGACGGGTGCGACACCCTCTCCATCTACCGGCCGGCGGATGCAAGCGTCCACGTGATCAACGAACTCGGGCGTGATGGCGGGGGCCTGGGACGGGCAGACCAGTCGTATCGCTTCGGTAACCCGGGTGACGTCCCCTTCGCCGGGGACTGGGATGGGGACCGGGTCGACACCATCGGTCTGCGTCGACACTCCGACGGCTTCGTCTACCTGACCAACGAGCACGCGGCCGGAGCCGCCGACGTCTCCTATTTCTACGGCGATCCGGGAGACCTACCCTTCGCCGGCGACTGGGACGGGGATGGATTCGACACTGTTGGGCTGCACCGCCCTGCGACGGCGACGACATACCTCCGCAATTCCAACTCGACGGGTGTCGCCGACATGACCATCCCGGGCTCGGGCATGCCCATAGCGGGAGACTTCGGAGTGCTACCGGAGCCGCCGCCCGGCCCGGCCCGCATCATCACGATGATCTCCAGGGAGGAATGGGGAGCCCGGCCCGCCGACATCGGGCGATTTTCCACGCACAGCGTGTCGCGTCTCACCATCCATCATGCCGGAACGCAGAGGACGACGACGGGCCCACCCCAGTACCGCGGTTGGCAGGACTGGCACATGAGTGGGCAGGGCTGGCCCGACCTCGCCTATCACGTGATCATCGGTGTGGATGGCACGGTCTACGAGGGCCGCGACCCCGCCTTCCGGGGTGACACCGGCACCGCCTACGACACCGCGGGTCACTTCCTGGTGGTGGTGGAGGGAGACTTCGAGATCGATCATCCCACCCCGGCGCAACTCGATTCGCTTGCCGCGGTGCTCGCCTGGGCATCCGAGCACTACGGGGTCTCGCCGGCGACGATCAGCGGTCATTCAGACCACGCCGCCACGCTGTGCCCGGGTGCTCACCTCGAAGCGTTCCTCACCTCCGGACAGTTGAAATCGACGGTCCAGTCCCTCATCGATCAAGGCGGGGTGGGTCTGGACTGGCCATGACCCACCCCACCCGAAAAGCGATGCCTCAGGACTCGCTGGGCATCGGTGCCGTTGGCGCCGACGGGGGACGCTTCCGCCACCGGCGGTAGACGTAGATCCCCACCGCAGCCGGGACACCGAGCAGGATCAACAACATCGGCAGCGTGTAGAGGGCGAAGTGGATCGCCCAGTCGGCCACCCCCTGGACCCCATTGACCAGGTTGCGCAGGGCATCGCGGGCCACTTCGATCGGCTCCCAGGTGTCGTCGGCAATGGGCACGACCGCGGGGGTCGGGGCGAGGCCAATCGTGAGGGTGGCCAGGTCGACCACGTTCTCCAGATACTCGAGCTGACCCTCGATCTGCTCGATCTGACCCCGCACTGCGGCGATCTCGTTGAAGACCCTGAGCAGCTTGTCCGGGTCCGCGTCGGGCTGCTGCCGCACCTCGGTGAGAAGGGCCCGCAGCTCGACCTCCAGTGCCTCCAGATTGGTCAGCCGCGCCTCCAGGTCGATGAACTGCTCGGTGACGTCATCGGCCGTCTGCGCTTCCGAGACCACCTTCTCGACGCTGTCCTTGATCCCGTCCATGACCCGCGTCAACTCGTCGGACGGGATGCGCAGGGTGATGTTCGCCGCAGGCTGGTCCTGCGGATCCTGCACCGGGTGAACCGTCGCGTCGGCGACGAACCCCCCGGCCGCCTCGGTGAGAGCGATGATGCGATCCAGCGCCGCTCTCGTGTCGTCGGCCTCGAGCTGGAGCTCGGCGTTGCGGATCACCATCCGGTCCTGGGCCAGTTCGATGTCGACGGCGATGTCGCCCTCACCCGCAGCGGGTGCTCCCTCTCCGGCCGAGGTCGTCCCAGTCGCCTGGTCGGCGTTGGCGAAGACCTCCGCCTCGGCCGCCGTCGTGTCGCCTCCCTCGGCGCCGCTGCAAGCAGCCAGGGTCAGGCCGAGGGCGATGATCAATGCCACTCGTCTCATGTCTGTCTTCTCCTCTTCAGACCCCGATCTCGGGGCTTGGCGGTTGGACGAGACGAGCCTCCATACGGTTCCGGACCGGACCGGATCGAAATTGGGACCGTGCGGTGTCATATGCGACACGGGGGAACCCAATTACGGGAGAGGGAGGGTGCATTACCGTTGACCCCATGAACAGTGGGCCGCTCCGGGTGCTCGAGATCTATGGCGATCCCGCCGACTTCGGTCGGGTGCATGGGTCGGAGTGCAGGCTGATGATCCGCGACTACCTCGATGATCGTCTGGGTCTGTCCGGCGACGCGACCTGGGCCGGAAGGCCGGCCCAGGTCGATACCGTCTTGAGCCTGGCGGAGGCCACTCTGCCCTATCACCTCGATTACTCGACCGAGCTCTACGAGGAGATGGCTGCGATGGCCGAGGCGGCGGGGATCAGCCTGGCCGAGGCAGTTGTGGTTGGGGGATTCACCGATTTGGTCGACGTGGTTCGCGCTCACGCCGGCTGGGCGCCGATCGAGGACGATTGCACCGCCGTCCTCGATCCGATCAACGGGGTCCTGGCCCAGACCTGGGACATGCACGCCTCGGCGGGCGACTATGTGGTGATGCTCAAGCTCGACCCGATCTCCGGTCCCGACGCGGTGGTCCAGACGACGGCGGGGTGCCTGGGTCAGATCGGCATGAACGAGGCCGGGATCGGCGTGGGCATCAACAACCTGACGTCGGTCGGGAAGCCCGGTGTGACCTGGCCATTCGTGGTCAGGAAGGTCCTCCAGCAGACCGACCTGGATTCTGCAATCGAAGCTGTTACCTCGGCCGACCTCGCCGGGGGGCACAATTACCTGGTGATGGGGCCAGACGGGTCGGGGGCGAACATCGAGGCCATGCCGGGCACGATCGAGGTCACCCCTGTCACCGCTTCTCCGTTCGTCCACACCAACCACTGCCTCGACGATGGGACACGGCTCGAGGAGGGTGAGCGAACACCGGAGCACGTCACCGGCAGCGCCACCAGACTGGAGCGTGGCTCGGAGCTGGCCCAGGACCTCGATGCGTTCTTCGCCGAGCCATCGATAGCGCGACGCGCTTCATCGCCCGAGGAAGTGGCGACTTGTGGCGCCGTGGTGATCCGGCCGAGGGAGAAACGCCTCGAGTCCGTGTGGGGGATACCTGGGGAGAGCCCATGGGAGTCCTTTCAGCTTTGAGCGAGGTCGTCATCGTCAACCTCGAGCCGGGAATGGCGGATGAGCTGGAGAGGATCGAGCTCACCTGCTTCCCGATGGCAAACCCCGACGACTTGCTCTCGAAGGAGGACATCCTGGCCTATGCCGATGTGTTCCCCGAGGGGTACTTCGTCGCCATTGCCGACGGCCGTCCGGTCGGGATGGGGGCGGGCATCTATCTCGACTTCGACTTCCAGCATCCCCAGCACACCATCGCCGGGATCACCGGGGCGCACCAATGCGGCAACCACGACCCGGATGGGGAGTGGTACTACGGGACGGACATGACGGTCCTCCCTCAATACCGGGGGCGTGGCATCGGTGGGATGCTGTACGACAGACGCAAGGCGCTGGTGATACGGGACGGCAAGCGGGGCATCATCGCCGGTGGCTCCCTGCCCGGGTATTACCACCACAAGGCGACGATGCCCATCGACAAGTACGTGGACAAGGTTGTGGCCGGTGAGCTCCACGATCCCACGCTGAGCTTTCAGATGTCACATGGCTTCGAGGTGCGGGGCCTTCTGGAGAACTATCTGGAGGACGAGGCAGATGACGGGTGGGCAGCGTTGATCGTCTGGGAGAACAGGTCGGGCCACGCCTGACCTACGATTGGGTCATGACCGAGGGACCGCCCGCCAACCCGCCCGACCCGCAGCCGCAACCGCCTGCCACTACGGAGACGCCCTCGGTCCCCGTCGAGTCGACCCCGGCTCCGCCCGCCGAAGTGCCACCGTCTTCCCTCCAGCAGACGGCCCCGGCCCGAACCGGCGATCAGCAGATGTGGCAGGTTCTCTCCCACGCCTCGGCCTTCATCCAGGTGGTCGGCATACCTTCCCTGGTGGGCCCGCTGGTGATCTGGCTGATGAAGCGCGAGGACCCGGCGGTCGAGCCCCACGCCCGGGCCGCCCTCAACTTCCAGCTTTCGGTGCTCATCTATTTCATCGTCGGGTCGATCCTGGCGTTTCTCTTCGCGGTGACGGTCGTTGGCCTCGTCGTCACCATCCCTCTGCTCATCGCCCTGGCGGTGTTGTTCGTGCTGGAGTTGGTTTTCGCTCTGCTCGCCTCTCTGGCAGCGTCACGGGGCGAGCTCTATGCCTATCCGCTGAGTCTGGACCTGATCAAGCCCTAGCGTTCTGGCGCCGCGGCTTTCCTCTCGGCCATCCCGTTGAGGATCTCGAGCACGACCCGGTTGGCCAGGTATGCCGTTTGCTCGCCGGCCCCGTCGTAGGGAGGGGACACCTCCACCACATCGGCGCCGAGCACCTCCAGGTCGCGGGCCAGCCGCCGAACCGTGTCGAGCAACTCCCGTGAGCCAAGGCCTCCTGGCTCCGGTGTGCCGGTCCCTGGCGCGAACCCGGGATCGACCACGTCGATGTCGACACTGATGAACACGCCCTTGGCCCCGCCCTCCAGCGAGTAGGCCACCGCCTCGTCAACCACAGCAGGCAGACCTCGCTCCACGATCTCGCTCATGAGGAACGACCGCATCTTCTGCTCCCTCATCCACTCCATGACCTCGGGCTCGGGCCAATAGCCGCGCAGGCCGATCTGGACGAAGCGATGTCCCGGCACGGCCCCGGATTCGATGAGCCGGCGCATCGGTGTGCCATGCCCGTAGAGGGACCCGTTCTGGGTGAAGCCGGTGTCGGCGTGGGCGTCGAAGTGGATGAGGGCGACCTCACCGAACCCGTGGACCCGAGCGACGCCCAGGGCGTCGGGCCAGGTGATGGTGTGATCCCCACCGAGCACGATGGGCACCTTGCCCGACGCACAAACCTCTTCGACGGCGTCGGCGATCCGCGCGATCGAGATCTCCAGCTCCCCGGGCCGAACGTAGACGTCGCCCACGTCGACCACGCCGAGTGCCTCGAAGGGGTCGATCCCGGTGGGGAGATGGGGCCGATAGCCGTCCATCGCCCCGTAGTCGGCATTGCGGATGGCTTGCGGGCCGAATCGGGCGCCGGGTCGGTAGGTGGTGCCCCAGTCGAAGGGCGCCCCCAGTATCACCACGGATCCGTCGCCCAGCTCGTCCATGGTGACGGCAGGAACGCCGAGAAAGGAGTTGCGCGAGGCGAACGAGATGTATTCGGCCGAGGCGAAAGGAATCTCGCCCTTCCGTTGTTCATAAGGCGTGTACATCCGCTCGTTACGCTAACTGCCCAGTCCCTTCGGTGAGCCATGACGCCAGAGCGCGTTCAACGTACGTATTTGGTCCTGCTCCTCCTCCAGACCCTGGCGGCGTCTCTGATTTGGGGGATCAACACGTTGTTCCTCCTCGACGCAGGCCTCAGCATCACCGAGGCCTTCGTGGCCAATGCCGCCTATACCGCCGGGATGGTGATCTTCGAGGTGCCGACCGGGGTGGTCGCCGACACCTTCGGCAGGCGCGTCTCCTTCATCCTCGGAGCAGCCACCTTGCTGGTCACCACCGCCGCCTACCTTGGGCTCTGGTATGCCCAGGCGGGGATCGGGTGGTGGATCCTCGTCTCGGCTCTGATAGGCCTGGGGTTCACGTTCTTCTCAGGTGCAACCGAGGCTTGGCTGGTGGATGCGCTCGAGGCCACGGGGTTCGAAGGGGTCACGGAGACGGTCTTCGGCAAGGGCCAGGCCGTCACCGGCGCGGCCACCCTCATCGGGACGATCGGCGGCGGCCTCCTCGGTCAGATCAATCTCGGACTCCCCTACATCGCCCGGTCGGTGCTCCTCCTGGCGGTGATCGGGGCGGCATGGGCCTGGATGCACGATCTCGGCTACGAGCCCACCAAGGGCGTGGCGATTGGTGCCCAGGTGCGGGGCATCCTGCGCTCCTCGATCAAGCACGGATACAACAACCCTCCGATTCGGATGTTCATGCTGGCCGCGCCCTTTGCCTCAGGAGTCTCCATATGGATCTTCTACGCCTTCCAGCCCTACCTCCTCGAGCTGTTCGGTGACCCCAACGCCACCTATCTCGCCGGTATCGCCGCCGCCGTGTTCGCGGTAGCTCAGATGATCGGGGGCGCTTCGATCCGCCTGGTCAGAAGGGTCTCTACCACCAGGTCCGGGGTTCTCATCACCCAGATCGTGGTGGGATCGCTGGCCCTCATCGGTGTCGGTCTCGCCGAAGGGCTGGAGATCCCGGTCGGTTTCTGGGTGGCCATCGCCCTGCTCACCCTGTTCTCGCTGTTCTCCTCCATCGCCTTCCCGATCCAACAGGCCTACATGAACGGCTGCATCCCATCGGAGCAACGGGCGACGGTGCTCTCGTTCGTGTCGTTGACGGGAAGCGCCGGCGGGGTAGTCGCCCAACCCGCCCTCGGTAGGGTCGCCGACGTCTTCTCCTTTGGCGTCGCCTATATCGTGGCCGGGGTGATCTACGTCCTCAGTCTTCCCTTCCTGATCGCCGTGAAGCGGATGGGGTTGGCGGCCGATCGCGTCACCGGTGGCGAGAAGACCATCGTCGCCTGACGTCTGGCATCATGGGGTGATGACCGAGCAAGAGGGCACCGAGCGCGACCCGATGGGCCCGGCAATCCTCCGCGGCATACTGATCGGGGTCCCGGTGGTCCTCGTCGGCCTCAGCGTCGGGATCTGGCTCATCACCGACCTCGACTTCTTCGAGTCGATCACAACGGCCCTCCTCCCCGGGATCCTCCTCGGGGCCTTCGGCGGCGGCTTCGCCGGCATGGCGGCGACGATGAAGGAATAGCGAGCGGCGCTCGCTGTCTCGTTGCCACGTTCTTTGTCCTAGCTCTCCTCTCGGAGGACGAACACGACGGTCTGGAGGTCGGTGAACTCGTCGATGCGTTGACGACCCCAGCCCGTGTCGGTCCCGGCGGCGCCACCGAAAGGCTGGAAGGTCTCCCAGAAACCGGTCGAGTCGTTGACCACCACCGTGCCCGATCTGATGCGATCGGCGTACCAGAACGCCTTGGAGAGGTCGTTGGTGAAAACAGCCGCCTGGAGCCCGAGGTGGGTTCGGTTGGCAACCCCCACCGCCTCCTCGTCGTCCCGGGCGCCGATGATCGGCAGCACCGGCCCGAACGACTCCTCTTGGGCCACCTCGGACTCTTCGGGGACACGGTCGAGGATGGTGAAGTCGTAGTAGAGATCGGTGGGGAATCCAGCAGCCCGTCCTCCGCCCATCAGCAGCTCGGCCCCCTTGTCGACGGCATCTGCGATGTGGCGATCCATCTTGGCCGCGGTCGGCTCGTTGTTGAGCGGGCCCATGTTGGTGGCGTCGTCGAAGGGGTCACCCAGACTCACGATCTCGGCTGCCTTGAGCGACGCCTCCACGAACTCGTCGTGCACCTCGTCGACGACGATCACACGCTCGGTGGCCACGCAGACCTGCCCCGCGTTGTAATAGGCACCGTAGACGGCCGCCTCCGCCGCCTTGGCGACGTCGGCATCGGCGGTGACCACGGTCGGGCCATTGCCCGACATCTCCATGATCGAGCGCTTCAATCCCATGACCGACACGATCTTCTTGCCAGTGGCCGACGATCCGGTGAAGCCGACCGCGTCGACGCCGTCATGTGTCACCAGCTGGGTGCCGATGTCGCCGGCACCTGGGATCACCTGGATAGCGCCTTTGGGGGCGCCCGCCTCCTCGAAGACCTTGGCCATCTCGAGCAGAGCCCACGACGTGAACTCGGGCGGCTTGGCGATGATGGCGTTTCCGGTTGCGAGCCCCGGCCCCACGTACTCCATCGGGATCATGACCGGGAAGTTCCAGGGGGTGATGGCCACCCAGACGCCGACCGGGCGTCGGACCGTGAACATCCGCCTGTGCCGGGAGGTGGTGGGGATCAGCTCACCGGTGAGACGCTTTACGTCTTCGGCGGCGATCTGGAAGTAGTCGCCCGACTCGGCGATGTCGTCCTTCGCCTCGGCTTCGTAAGGCTTGCCCTGCTCCATGGAGAGGATGCGGGCCACGTCGTCGACCCGGGTCTGGCAGAGGTCGTAGATCCGGAGGCAGAGTTCGGCTCGCTCGAAGGCGGTCCAGTGTCGCATCTCCTCGGTCGCCTCCCGTGCCGACGCCACGGCCCGGTCGATGTCGGAGGGTGAGGCTTTGGGGACGTTGTAGAGGTGCTCACCGGTCGAGGGGGAGTGGACCTCATAGTGGTCCTCGCCGGTTCCCTCGGTCCACTCGCCGGCGATGAAGAGCTTGAGGTCGGTCGCCATCGGTCGAACGGTAATCGGGGCCGGGGCCGGACTGAATGGCGGTTCAGTATCATGGCCAGATGAGTCTTCAGGGAGAGCAGACCAGAGAGTGGTACGAGAGGGCTAGCAAAGTCCTCGTCAACGGGGTATCGAGTCAGTTCAGGTACTGGGGCCCCGACGACACCCTCGTGATCGACCATGGCGAAGGCGGTCACCTCATCGACATGGACGGGAAGCACTACATCGATTACCAGTGCGGGTTTGGACCGGTGATCCTGGGCCATGGCGATCCCGACGTCTGGCAGGCGGTGACCGAGACCGCGGGGCAGGCGACCAGCTTCGCCATGACCCAGCGACGTGAGGTGGAGGCGGCCGAGAAGGTGATGGCTGCCCTGGAATGGCCCGACGCCATGCGGTTCACCAACACCGGCACCGAAGCCACGATGCACGCCATCCGTCTCGCCCGCGGGCTCACCGGCCGTGACGTCGTCATCAAGTTCGAGGGCCAGTACCACGGCATGCACGACTACGTGCTCTTCTCCACGGCGGGCGTCCCGGTGGAAGGGCTCGGCTCGCGTTTCAGGCCGATCGCCCTCCAGTCGAGCTCTGGCATCCCCGAGCCGATCCGCTCTCTGGTCAGGACCCTTCCCTTCAACGACCTGGAGCTGGCGGAACGGGCCTTCAGAGACGAGGGACAGCGGATAGCTGCGGTCATCGTGGAGCCGATGCTGGGCAACGCCTTCGGGATCATGCCCCTGCCCGGCTTCCTCGAGGGGTTACGGCGTCTGTGCGACGAGAACTGGTCCTTGCTCGTCTTCGATGAGGTGAAGACAGGGTTCCGGGTCGCGGTGGGCGGCGCCTGCGAGTGTTTCGGGGTCAGACCCGACATCGGCACCTACGCCAAGGCGATGGGCAACGGCTATCCCGTGGCCGCGATAGCGATGACCGACGCCGTCGCCGACGGATGGCGGTCCTCGGGCATCGCCCAGGCCGGGACCTACTCGGGCAACGGGATCGCATCTGCGGCCGCAGCGGCGACCGTCGACAAGCTGTCTACCGGTGAGCCCCACGCCCGGATCGAGAAGGTGGGGCGGAGCCTGATGGAGGGGCTGGAGAAGGTGATGGCCGAACGGGGCGTGGAGGGCCGGGCAACGGGCCACCCGTCGATGTTCTCCCTGTTCTTCGGAGAAGGTGGCTTGGACGAGTTCAGGGACACGTCAAAGCACGACGAGCATCTCTACGAGTCGGTCCTCTTCAAGATGATCGCCCGGGGCGTGATGCCCTGCCCCGACGCCCTCGAGCCCTGGTTCGTCTGTGCGGCCCACACCGACGAAGACGTGGCGAAGACCCTCCAGGTCTTCGACGAATCGTTGGCCGAGGCGTTGGGTTGAACTCGAAGGCCGGTGTGCGACTGTGGCACGAGATAGCGTGACCTGGTGATCCGCGTTGCCATCTCCGGGGCGGGGGGGAAGCTGGCCACGCCCATCGCCGAGGGCGTGCTCGCCTCGGACGACCTCGAGCTGATCTCCCTCTACAACCCGAACCGGGCCGGGTCCGAGCTCCACGGGATGGAGGTGACCGGGTCGGCGGACGGCATCAAAGCCGACGTGATGGTGGAGACGTCAAACCCCGACGTCGTGTTCGAGAACCTGGCCGTCTGGCGGGCATCGGGGCTGGCCACGGTGGTCGGGACCTCCGGGTTCACTCCCGAGCGGCTCGATCTTCTGCGTCAGGCCTGGGGGAGCGACGGCCCTCCTGTGCTGGTGGTCCCCAACTTCTCCATCGGGGCGGTGTTGATGATGCGTTACGCCGCCGAGGCCGCCGGTCACTTCGAGTCCGTGGAGATCATCGAGCGGCACCACTCGACCAAACCCGATGCCCCGTCAGGGACCGCGTTGGCCACCGCCATGGGAATCGCCACCGGGGGAGGGTCCTCGGCTCAGGGGTCGGCCGAGTTGGTCGAGGGGGCACGCGGCGCCGACGTCGAGGGAGTGCGGGTCCACGCCGTCCGTCTTCCCGGGCTCATCTCTCAACAGGAGGTCGCTCTGTCCAACGTCGGGGAGGTGCTCTCCATAGAGCATCTATCGACCAGCTACGAGTCGTTCGCCAATGGCGCCCTCACCGCTGTCCGCAAGGTCAGGGACCTCGCTCCGGGGGTCCACCTGGGTTTGGACGCCGTCCTCTAGTCACATCCCGTCTGGCAGGTTTCCCGTCGGCAGGTCGGGGAAGAACGAGTAAACCCGTTCGCCGGTGAAGAGCCGGGCGGAGGGGTCCCAAGGGAAGAAGATGACGTTGCGCCACACCAGCTTCTCTCCGCTCGGCTCCAACCCCAGCCAGGAGTTGGTGAACGTTCCGTTGACGACAGCTTCCTCACACACTCCCTGCGGGCCGACCACGATGCTGGTCAGGGCGAAGTCGATGTCGGGGAACGCGGACAGGAGCTCGAGGTAGAAACGAGTCGCCCCTTCCTTCCCCTCCCAGCGGTGCCCGGTCTGGACCAGCTCATACACACAGTCGTCGGTCAGGGTCGCCATCAACCCGGCGATGTCCCGGGCGTCCTCGGCCATGGAGTGGGCCTTCCACAGGTCACGCACGGCGGCGTAGTCGTCCGGCGTTTGAGCGAGAAGGTCACGCACCTGCTGCCGCTTGTCGATCGACTCCTGGATGAGGGGGTGCGTCATGGGGCCTTCCTGCCGGGAGCTTCGAGGCTACCGCTCAGAAGAAAACCACCGTGGCCAGGCCGAGGATGATGCAGTAGATGGCGAATGGGTAGAGGCCGATCCGGTTGATCGAATTCATCATGAAGGCGATCGCCAGGTATCCGGACACCCCCGCCACCACCATCGCCACGGCCAGCTCGAGGGTGAAACCGCCCTGATCGGGGAGTGCGAAGAGCTGGCTGAAGCCGGCGCCGGCGATGGCCGGGATGCCGAGGAGGAATGAGAATCGGGCCGCTTCCACCGGGTCGAACTTCCTCAGGTTGCCGGCGGAGATGGTTACGCCTGAGCGTGAGATGCCGGGAATGAGGGCGATAGCCTGGGCGACGCCTACCACGACCGCGTCCGGGATCCGGCCCTCCATCAGCTTCCTGGCCCCGGTGGCGACCCTCTGCCCGACGACGAGGATCAAACCTGTGGCCACGATCTGCCACCCGACCGCGGCCACGGACTGCTGCATACCCTCGATCTCGTCGGCCAGGGGCAGGCCGATGACAGCCGGGATTGTGCCGATGCCGACGAGCAGGGCGAGCTTGCGTCCTTCGGGGTTGGTCCGGAGGCGGAGCACAGCCATCACCTCGGACCGGTAATAGAGCAGGACCGCGGCGAGAGTCCCGAGATGGATGACCGTGGAGACGGCTAGTGATGGCACGGGCACATCGATGCCCATCTCGGAGAGGAAGGCAGGGATGACGACTAGGTGACCCGACGAGGAGACGGGCAGGAATTCGGTGAGACCCTGGATCAGGCCCCAGATGACCGCGGCGAGCACGGCGGCACGGTAATGCTCACGGTGGGGCAACCATTACCACGGCCCTGCCCTCGCCGGCGGCCCGGGCCACGTCTGGAGCCTTGCCCGCCTCGACGGCCACCAATCCCGTGCCGGCCCCGAGTGGGTCGTCGTCGGGGTCCTCGATCACGACGGCGTCGGCGACCTGGTCGCTGTCGAGCAGCACGATCAGGGCGGTGTCGCCCGGCCGGGACCCGAGCGGCAAGGGCATCTCCAGGCTCCACCACCCTTTCGGCGCCGCGGTGCCCTGGTCGCCGAGGTGCGAGAACAGGACCGGATCACCCGCCGGGATCGTGATCCGGGCCACCTGCCCCAGTTCCACCGCGGTGAACGTACCGACCGGAACCATCCGCGTCTCCGTGTTGGTGCCGTCGACCGTGGTACCCGCCGCAATCTCGTCCAGAGCGAACGGGTGCTCGGTCATCTCATCGGGGCGAAACTCGATCCACAGAGAAACCGCGGCGATCAGTGCGGCAACGGCCCATCGGCCCCACGGCGGCGTTTGCAGCCAGATCATCCCACCGACGGTACGGAGTGCGGGTGGCGTGGGGAAGAGACCCGGGTAAGACGATGGCCGGCCGGGTATGTTCCCGGCGCCATGTCGGATTCCCAGGCCAAGACGCTGGTTGTCGTCGGAGTGACTGCGATCGTGGCCAGCGTCATCGGCCTCGTCCTCGGCCTGGTGATGGTGGGAAACCTCTCCGACTACCTGGAAGAGTCGGTGGGGGTCACCGAGTCGGCGCTGGGCGCCGTCGAGGAGACCCTCGGCTTGATCGAATCGGTGACCAACGAGGTCGAGGGGGCAGTTGGGGGCGCGGCGCAGAGCATCGCCGCCATCTCGGAGGCTGCCTCCACCGCCTCGGGGGACCTGGAGACGGTGGCGGACTTCCTCGACGACGATCTCTCGGGCAGTCTCCAGGCGATCCTCGACACGATGCCTGCGGCCATCCAGACCGCTGGGGTCATCGACAGCACGTTGAACGCACTCTCCTTCCTGGGTGTGGACTATGACCCCTCTCAGCCGTTCGACGAGTCGTTGAGGGCAGTCGAGGACGCGCTCGTGGGGATCCCAGCCCAGTTGGCCACTCAGGCCGAGGCGATCCGTGGCCTGGGCCCGATCTCCGAGCAATTCGCCGAAGATGCAGCCGCGACGGCTGAGTCATTCGCAGGGTTGAGCGCCGAGCTGGGCTCCACCCAGCAGATCATGGACTCGTACCGCACCACCCTCGACCAGGCGCAGGCCGTGATCGAGAGAACCCGTTCCTCTCTGTCGACGACCACCTGGCTGCTCCGGCTGATCATCGTGCTGATGACGATCGCAGGCGTCGCCCTCGGCCTTGGGCTGTTCACCCTGGGTCGGGCTGCCCGGACCGAGATATCTCCTCCGGTCCCGCCTCCGCCGCCTGATCCCGATGGTTTCGACGCCACCGCGTCGGGGTAGGTGGCGACGGCGAGGGAGTGGACCGTGGTCCGTGAATCATCGGAGGCCACTGATCTTCCACGGAAAGCGGTCCACCCCCGCAAATCGAGTCGAACAAGGAGGGAACATGGGCGGCGAGACCGTGCGGATCGAAGAGACCACGATGGAAGCCACCGAGACACACCGTTTGCGATCGATCTTGATCGTCTTGCTGATCGCGGCGCTGACGGCCGGAGTCTGGTACCTGATCAACGAAAGGGACTGACCCGGTCAGTCCGAGGCGGTGCTCGAAGACGCAGCCGGGGTCGAAGTTTCGCTCTTGGTCGTCTTCTCGCTCTTGGAAGACTCACCCTTCTTCGAAGGCTCGCTCTTCTTCGACGAGCTGGCGGAGGAGGATCGGGAATCGGTGGAGTAGAAGCCCGATCCCTTGAATACCACGCCCCGGGCGTGGAACACCTTCTTCAGTTCGCCACCACACTCGGCGTGCTTGCGCAGCGGCTTTTCTGAGAATGATTGGAAGACCTCGAGGGTCTCGCCGCAGTTTTTGCACGTGTATTCGTAGGTAGGCATGACCGACTCTGACCGCGTGTGGAGTGACCGGATTCTACAACCGGGGGTATGGGTCTTCCATTCCCTGTCGCATATGATCCGCCCCCATGCCGCCCGCCGTCGCTCTGCCGCTGGCGATCGTCGCCGCCTATCTCGTGGGGAGCATCGACTTTGCGGTGATCGTGGCCCGGATGCACGGGGTGGACATCCATCAGGAGGGGAGCGGCAACCCCGGGATGTCGAACGTCCTGCGGACCCTGGGACGCGTCCCTGCCGCCATGGTCTTCATCGGTGACACGCTCAAGGGGACGATCGGGGCGGCGATGGGAATGGTCGCTTCCGGTGTCCCCGACCCGATGGTCCACTGGGCCTTCCTGACCGGTCTGGCTGCCGTGGTCGGGCACTGCTATCCGATCTTTCACCGATTCAAGGGTGGCAAGGGCGTGGCCACCGGTGGTGGCGTGCTCCTCTTCACCGTGCCGCTCCTCGCAGTGATCGAGATCGCAATCTGGTTCCTCATCTTCTTCGTTACCAGGACCGCCTCGATCGGCTCGATGGTCATCGTCGTCATCACGGTTCCTCTTCTGATCTGGCAGGGCGTGAGCGGGCTGGCCCTGGTCTGGGTCGGCTTGATCATCGCGTTGGTGGTCTGGCGTCATCGTGGGAACATCAAGCGCATGGTCTCCGGCAGCGAGGAGCGAGTCTCGACATGAGCATCGAAGTAGCGGTTATCCCTGCTGCCGGCCGGGGGACGAGGATGCGCCCGGCGAGCCGGGTGGTGCCCAAGGCGCTGCTCACCGTCATCGATCGCCCCGCAATCCAGTATGCGGTGGAAGAGGCAGCCCGCGCCGGCGCCAAGGAGGCCGTGGTGGTCGTCGACCTCGACGCCGGGCACCTGGTGGCCCAACACTTCAGTATCGAAGGCCCTCTCACCGGGCTCGAGGACATCCATCTGCGCCCTGTGGTCCAGGAGGAGGCGCTCGGGCTGGGGCACGCCGTCAACGAGGCGGCGCACATGGTGGGCGACCGGCCCTTTTTCTGTCTCCTCTCCGACAACATCGTCCGGCCCGGCCACGACGTCCTCGCCGGGCTCGCCGCAGGGAGTCATGACGGAGCCGTGTCGGTCATGTGCCTCCGGGAGCTCACCCAGGAGTTCTTGAGCAAGTACGGAGTGGTGGTCCCTGCCTCCGACGTAGAGGACCGATATCTCGATCTCGCCGGCGCGGTGGAGAAACCCGGCCCGGCCAACGCGCCGTCACGCCTCGGGTTGGTCGGCCGCTATCTGTTCACCCCCGAGGTCTTCGAGATCCTGGGCAAGCTCGAGCCGGGCCATGGCGGTGAGATCCAGCTCACCGATGCCATAAACGAATTGGGCTCCAGGGGTCGTCTTCGCGGTTATGTCGCCGAGGAAGACCTCCTCGATGTGGGCACGCCCATCGGCCTGCTCGAGGCTTCGGTCGAGCTGGGGGAGCACGAGTTCGGGGAGGAGTTCAAGTCCTGGCTGAGGGAGCGGGCCGGGTGAGGCCCCTCGAGGAAGCAAGGGCCGAGGTGCTGACGTCGGCGGGACTCCTCGATGTCGAAGAGGTTCCGATCTGGGAAGCGAAGGGGCGGGTCCTGGCGGGCGATATCACCGCTCCGGAGAATGTCCCTCCTTGGGCCAACTCGGCCATGGACGGGTTCGCCGTCCTAGGCGCCGACGTGGCCGGTCCGGGTACGGTCCTGGATGTCATCGGCGATCTCCCCGCCGGATCGACCACGGATAGCGTGGTGGGCCCCGGCCAGGCGATCAAGATCATGACCGGGGCCCCCATCCCACCGGGCGCCGACACGGTGGTGCGAGTCGAGGACACCCGCGTCGACGGCTCGAGGGTGACCGTGACGACCGCTGTCGAGACGGGCACTTCGGTCCGTCCCGCCGGTGGCGACGTCGCCCTGGGTGATGTGGTTTTCACCGCAGGGACCAGGCTGACCCCGATGCACGTCGGGGTCCTGGCCACCATCGGGGTGGGTCACCCCCTCGTCTACCGCAGGCCGCGTGTCGCGTTCATGTCGACGGGTGATGAGCTCACCCCGCCCGAGTCTGCCGTTTTGGCCCCCGGTGCGATAAGAGACTCGAATCGCCCGATGCTGCTCTCGCTGCTCGAGGACACCGGCGTCGACACGGTGGACCTGGGCATCGTGCCCGACGACACCGCTGCTCTCCGAGAGGCTCTCGACGAGGGGAGCAAGGCCGATGTGGTGGTGTCGACCGGCGGGGTGTCCATGGGTGACTACGACGTGACAAAGCTGGTGCTCCAGGGGGACGCCCGGGTCGACTTCTGGCAGTTGGCGATCCAGCCGGCCAAGCCCTTCGCCTTCGGGCACATCGGTGACGCCCTCTTCTTCGGCCTTCCCGGCAACCCGGTCTCGGTGCTCGTCTCCTTCGAGCAGTTCGCCCGTCCCGCTCTTCTCAAGATGCAGGGGGCCCGGGCCATCCTCCGACCCCAGATCGTCGCCCGGGCGGGTGAGGACTTCGACACGGACCCCGCGAAGACCGTCTTTGTCCGGGTGTTGGTCGATGGCCTCGATGAGGGCGTCCCCAGCGTGGTGAAGTCGGGAGGTCAGGCCTCGAATGTGCTGTCGGCAGCGGCTGCGGCTGACGGGTTCGCCCTGGTGCCCCGGGGAACGGCCAAGGTGGGCAAGGGTGAAGAGGTCACCGTAGAGATGTTCAAGTGGCCCGAGTCGAGGGAGTGGACCGATGGGCGCTGAGACGGAGTTGACCCACCTCGACGAGGCGGGCAGGGCGCACATGGTCGACATCGGAGCCAAGGAGGTCACCGACCGGGAGGCAGTCGCCGAGGGCCACGTGGCGATGGCTCCCGAGTTGGCCGAGCGCTTCTTCTCCGGCGATCTTCCCAAGGGCGATGCTGCCGCGGCGGCACGCCTGGCCGGGATAATGGCAGCCAAGCGGACTTCGGAGCTGATCCCTCTCTGTCACCCGATCACCCTCACCGGGCTGGATGTCGCCCTCGAGCCGAGTGGGCGTGGCATCCGGGTCATTGCTAGCGTTCGAGCGACTGATCGAACCGGTGTCGAGATGGAGGCGATGACGGCAGTGGCAGTCGCCGCTCTCACCATCTACGACATGGTCAAGGGCGTCGAGCGCGGCGTCACGATCGAGACAGTCAGGTTGATGAGGAAGACAGGTGGAAAGTCCGGAAAGTGGGAACGAGGTTGAGTCGTTGATCGGGCAAGGGGTTGCCCACTACGCTCACCCGTGGACGGAGTCAAAGGCCAGATGTCAACAAGCGTGATAGTCGGGCTGTTGCTGATAGCGGCCGTGTGGAGTGTGTACCTGCTCCCCTCGGTCTTCGGTGACCGGCAAAATGCTCCCAAGAACTCGACCGAGGAGTTCGATCGCTGGACCCACTTGATGGCCGACGTCCAGAAACGGAGCTACAACCGTCGGGCGGTGGGGCAGCGTGACGTGATCCGCCTTCGCCGTCGTCGCGCCATGTCGATACTCGTCGGCCTTGCCGTGGTCACCGCGGGTCTGGCTCTTTGGCGGAACTCGCTGCCGTTGCTCCTCCTCCATCTCTTCATCGACTCCCTGATCGCCCTCTACCTCGTCGCGCTGGCCCAGATGAAGCAGCAGCGGCAATGGCGGCTCAAGGTCACCCACGTATCCGAGCGTCCAACCGAGTGGGAAGAGCCCCAGGTCAAGGTCATCGCCAATTAGCGACAGACCACTAGGTGATGGGCCCTGACTTCGCCGACGACGCCAGATCCGTCCTCGATGCGCGCTTCGCCGCGCGCGAGAGGGGCATCACCGGTTCGAGGAAGGTGATCCGATCCTGTGCGAACGGGATCAGGGCCTTGCATCGTGAGGAGTGGGATTCGGCGACGGAGTTGATCGGGGAGGCCGGAGCCGAGTTGGCCGAGATCTCTGCGGCGTTGGCCGGGCATCCCGACATCCTCTATGCCGGGTTCGTCGCCGATGCGGCCAAGGAGTATGCCGAGGCCAGGATCACCGAGGCGTTGTTCAAGGGCGAGCCGGTGCCGGGCTTCGCAGACCTCGGTATCGACCCGGTGCCCTACCTGCACGGGCTGGGGGAGGCCGTGGGGGAGCTGCGCCGAAGGCTCCTCGACCTGCTCCGGGCCGGCAATGTGGAGACGGCCGAGACCACTCTCGTGAGGATGGACCACATCGTCGACCTCCTCGCCGAGATGGACTATCCCGACGGAATGACCAACGGTCTCCGCCGCACAACGGACGTGGCCCGCGCCCTGGTGGAACGCTCCCGCTCCGACCTCACCGCCACGGTGGTCCAGGAGCGTCTCCGAGACGACCTACGTCGAACCTAAGGCAGGCGTGCTTTCCTCCCCCGTCTGGGGAGTACTGCCGAAGGCGGGGATGGGGCTGTGTGCGATGGGGCGACAAAGAAACCCGATCTGGCCTGTAATTGGCCTCTCGGTAGAATCCGTTGCCCGCAAGGGGCTGTAGCTCAGCCTGGCAGAGCACCTCGTTCGCAACGAGGGGGTCACGGGTTCAAATCCCGTCAGCTCCACCGATCGCCGACCTGGTCAGGGCGTTGTCGGCTCGTCTCTGTTCGCTACATAAGCGGCGACACGGCGGATCTGTTCGGCGTCGATGCCGTCGCTCGAGGGGCGGAGGAAGCTGCTGTCAAGTCTCAGCAAGTCTCAGGGAGGCATCACACCGGGGGCCTCATACGATGCTCACAGGTTCTTCAATGTAGACGAGAGATCTGCAGTCAAGGGGGGCCTGCTCGAGTGCACGCTCTGACAGAGATTCGCGGCTATCCGGAGTCCCAGTCGTCTGTGGCGAGTGTGAACACCACCATGAAACCCCAGTCGTTGTCCTCCGGTGCTGTACGGATCGAGTCCGTCGGTTCTATACGAATCGAGTCGATGATGGCGTGGGCTTCATCCATGTCGGCCTGGCTCGTTTGCTGGACCGCATTAAGGCGGATGGCTACCGTCTTCCCATCAACGTCAACGAACCACTCCTCTCGCCAATTGCTGCGCCGTAGGTAGAGCGCGTCATGCGCAGCGAGGGTGACCGCGGTCGACCCGTCATCGATGGGGGGCAGCGCGGGCAGGATATCAATGGTGATTTGAACGTCACCTGACCCGTAGCCGTTGTGCATCCAACCGACATTGCAGCCGGATGTAGTGCCATCAATCCTGGAGACTATGCAGCGGGTCCAGTCCAGCGAGTACACGCCCGCCAGGTTCCGCGAGCCGGTAGGCCAGCCGTGGACGACCTCGTCCTCCGACCTTTTGGTCGCCTCCGTGGTGGTGGTCGCTTGCGTGGTGGTGGTGGTCGTCTCGGCGGTGGTGGTCGCCTCCGTGGTGGCGGTCTTGGAACCGGCCCCACCGACAGTGGCCGTCGGGGGCTCACCGGTCACGCCTCCCACGCATCCGGTGAGGATCGCGAGCAGCACGGCCACCGCAACCCCACGTCCAAAGCGATCCCTCATCTCGGTCTTTCCTTCCGTGCGTCCAGGCTTCAACGCCGACTCGCTACGCGTCGATGTGGATCGACTCTTGAATGATTCGCATCTCGTCGAGGTCATTGGCTGAAGTTCCGACTTGGTGCTGGGTGTAGAACACCTGGCGTTCGCCGTTCACGTCGAGGATGTAGATGGCCACTGTGCCGTCAGCCAACGCCACCAGATACTTGTCTGCTGGCTGGCTGTACCAGATCTGAAGACCTACGGAGGCGTTGCACTCTGTGGTGTCGAAACCGGCGGGGACTGTCAGCAGGATCTGCGTTGCCGGTAAGCCTCCCAGCGTCGTGTCGACCGGCTCACTGGTCTCGGTGACAGGCTGTTCGACCAGGGCCGTGACCAGATCACCGACGCTGGGGCCGATTTTCTCTCCTTCGATTCCTTCGCACGGATCGGAGAAGATCCTGTCGACGGTCACGAAATAGAAGGCCAGCTCGCCGTCTCGGTCAGGGTGTTTGATGCCGGTGGGTGGGCCGAGTTCGGTTTCCCAGCCTTCGGGAATGGTCAAGGTCAAACCGGCGACGGACCATTCTGAAGGCGCGAGGTGGTGGGTGCCCGGTTCTATCGGTCCTTCTGATGGCCATTCGGGGTCGGCCGGCGGGTCGGCGGTCGCGGTCGTGGTCGGGGTTGCCGGGGCCAGGGTGCTCGACGGGAACGGATTATTGGTTGTAGATGGATTTTGCCCGATTGGAGTGGAGCAGGCAGCCAACGCCAGGACGGCGGCCACGAGCCCGATGTTTCGCAGCTTCCTTTGCAGCATGATTGAGAAAGCCTGAACGAACACGGTCGTACGACAAGAAGTTTCTGCCCGGCACTCCCAGGCACTTCGATAACCCTTCCCGAGTTTCGTGTCGTACGCTGACGATCCGCTGAGCTTTATCAAGTGTTAGCTCAGGAGACAGATTGCTTCCCGAACAGATCAGGGCCGACGGCTTCGTCGAATTTGTTCAAACCAACGAGAGGAGGCTGCGTCACGCTCTGACCGCAGCGTTGGGTCTGGAGGCCGGTAGGGAGGCAGCAGCCGAAGCTTTGGCTTACGGCTGGGAGCATTGGGAAAGAGTCGGGGTGATGGCCAACCCGGTGGGATATCTCTATACCGTCGGCCGATCCAAAGGACGAAAGCTGCTCTCGTGGTCGAGACCCGTCTTCCCTGCGATCCCGGAGGACCGGACACCATGGTTCGAGCCAGGTTTGCCGGCCGCCCTTGCTGCTCTCCCCGAAAAGGAACGAGCCGTTCTCTTGTTGCTCCATGGCTACGGATGGCATATGACCGAGGTGGCCGAAACCCTGGGGGTGGCGAAGAGCACGGTGCAGACCCACGCCGAGCGGGGAATGCGAAAGCTGCGTCACAAGCTAGGGGTCGAGCGATGAGTGTTGATCTCAACCGTCAGCTCCAGGAGTACTGCCGACTCATCGACGAGAAACAGGGGGCCCTCTCAGTCGGGGACATCCTCGAACGGAGCGGAGAACTGCAGGTCGTACCCAGACAATGGGAGAGGCACTCTTCACCGGAGCGTAGGTCCGTGAAGACCCTCGCCGTCGGTCCAGGGCGGGGACTGGCTTGGGCGGCGGCAGCATTCGTCGTCATCCTCACCGTGGGCGGGTTGTATCTCGCATTCAGTGGAGACAATGACCAGGTAGTCGATCAAACGACCGTTCCCACTCCGACCACTGTGCTCACAACCATCCCCGACCCGACTACGACATTGGGCGAGGTCGTCCACGGCTGGCCGAGCACCACCGAGAACCCGGCGGGCTTGTATTCCTGGGGCGGGGCCTGCGGTTCCTCCTGCGTAATGGGTTTCATGCACAACGGATACGGATCAGGTGACGTCGAAATCCGCATTGATGCCCTGTCCGAGAGGCCCGCCGACGTTGGCGACGCGACTGCGGTCAGCATCGCCGGACATGATGGGACCTATCGACGAATTGATGATCGACGAGAGGAATGGATCGTCGACATCGAAGCGACTACGGTCGCCATCCGCCTCGAGGCGGAACCGGGCACGAGCCAAGCCGACCTGGATGAAGCCCATGCCATCATCGACTCAATGCGGACGCAATCCTGGGACAACCGTCGGGGCTTCAGGCTGGTCTTCAGCCTCGCCACAGACGACTGGGACTCCGGATAGTCAACCTCAGACGTTCGCCCTGATGTTGAGCAAGCCGGGCACGACGTAGGCTCGGCCTAACTGCCGCTGAAGCGGGCCCGCACATCTCACATGTCTTACCACGCCTCACGTGGCTGGCGCCACAACAGCGCCACAAGCACCTGGAATGGCTACAAAACCCCTGGTCAGGGGCTTTTGACCGCATCTTTCGCAACGAGGGGGTCGCAGGTTCAAATCCCGTCAGCTCCACCGATTTCGCCTCCTGCGCCACAGGATTCTGCGCCGAAGCACCTCTTGTCCAGAAAGGTGCTCACGGACTCACACCCGTTTGGCTTCACAGCCATTGAGAGAGTCAGCTAACCGACACATTTGGCGGTCTTGAAGTACTGAAGGCATTCGTCGCCGGTCAGGCCTCTGGTCACTGTGGCACGGGCGCGCTCGATGACTTCGCCCGTGTCGAGAGGGGTGAACCTGATGACACCATTGGCGTCCTCGTAGGCGAGCTGGGTGCCGTCTGGCGTGAAGTTGACTGCGCCGACATCGTCGAGACCGTCCACCCTGATTTCGAACAACAGCTCTTCTGTGTTGATGTCCCAAACACGGTAGACAGGGTCGAAGGAGGCGCTCGCCCCGATGCCATCGCTGGTGACCCGGAACTGCGGGGCATTGGCGTTGTTGCCTTCCATGTTGAAGATGACCGCGTCCATCCTGGCTTCGCCGGCCATTACCGATGTCATGTCGATCACGATCGAGTTGCGACCTTGGGTCCCAATTCCCAGATACCTGCCTTCAGGGTCCAATGACAACACCCCGAAGACGGTGACACCGAGGTCTTCGGCAGAGTACGAGGTGACCAGCTCGCGGTCTTTGAGGGAGTAGATCTCTACCTCGGTGTCGTTGCTTTTGACCGCGACGAATGTGGGTCCGTCATAGGCCTCCGGCGAGAAGACTGCCCTCTGCACGTTTCGTCCGCCTAAGTCGATGACGATGTCGCCTGTCTCGAGATCAAGAACCTGGCTCGGAGTGGTCGTGATCCCGGGTTCACACGCCTCGACTGCATCGAGAACCACCAGTCTGTCGTCGAAGGAGATCCCTCTTGGGAGGAGACAGTCCGAGAACTCTTCCGTGATCTGTCCACTTCCGGCGTCGACCAGGCGGCCGGCGACGGGTCCCGGGTCGACAAAGTTCACGCCGGCCACCGTGGTCAACCGGTCGTTGGGGATGAGATCGGTTGGTTGATTGATCGGCAGGGTTGCCTCCACGCCTCCGGTGGTGAGGTCGACGGTCATGGCTCCTGATCCGGATCCGGCGATCATCCGACTGTCGGGACCGAGGAAGATAAGACCGACCGGGGTTCCTAGGGCGACCGCTTCATCCCCGACTGCCCCGGCCTCGGTGACATCCCAGATCAGGACCGCTCCATCCTCTGAGGCGGAGGCGAGGGTTTCCCCGCTCGGGTGAAACGATGTGGCCCATACCGAGGTGCTGTGACCGGTCAGGACGAGACCCGGCTCCCACCCGAGGCCCTGATCGAGAATGGTGACGTCGGCGTCGTTGCCACTGACCGCCAGCCGTGAGCCGTTTCCGGACCAGGTCATGACCTGTGGGTCAGGATGGGGATGGGATTGCATCAAGTCCTGAGTGTCCAGATCCCAGATTTCGACGAGGTCCTCCCCCCCGATCGCCGCTTTCGTCCCATCAGGGCTGAGCCACACCAGACCGGGATCGATACCTAGTCCGGGGACGCTCCAGACCTCTTCTGACGTGATCACGTCGACAGCTTGGAGGTGGGCCGTCTCGACCAGCCCTCCACCATCATCATGGCTCTCGCCATGGGCCAGAACCAGTGTGGTGGTGCCGGGGATGAGCTCACCCGAGAGCGCGGTGTCGGAGACGAATGTTCCGACCACCTCTCCGGTCTCCCGGTCCCATACCTGCGCCCCCTCGCCGGTGTCTCCGATAAAGCTGGCCGCGATGAGATCTTTGGCCCCAAAGCTCGGAGCGTCATATGTGCCGGGCGGACCCATAAGAATCTGCTCCAGGTCAAGGGTGTCAGGGTCGTGGAGGGTCAGGGCAACCGTGCTCTCGGCGTCGAACTGTTCGACGTTGGTGTTCCAGGTCGCGGCAAACAGTCCGTTGTCGGGGGAGAGCCTCACCTTTGTGATCTCGCCCGGGGGGAACCCGCCCTGGTCTGACCCGGACCATTGCGCGAGCGGGCGGGTCGAGGCGGCATCCCAGAGGTGAAGCGTGGAACGGTCTGTCGCAGCGTCGGTGACCACCCGGGTCCCATCAATGCTGAACGCGACCGCATTGAATCCGGTGGGGAGCCTTGCCTCGATACGGGTATGGGCCAGGGTGGTGCGTAGTGCCGACCCGGCCTCGGGGACCGTCTCCACTCCCACCGTGTCGGTGGCGGCGATTGCCTCCAGTGAGAGCAGGACCCCGAGCTCGGGGTCCTCGTCGATGGAGGCGATAGCGGCCGAGGCCAGGTCACGGGCGGTGGCTTCAGCGGCGCTCACTCGGGCGTCCCCGGCACGATCGAGGGCCACCGCGCCGAGCACCCCGGCTACCACCAGGCCTCCGGCCAGGGCGCCGATCACGGCCATGCGCCGACGCGCCGCCTTCGCTTCGAGGGTTTGACGCTCCGCCCGTTCGACCTTCTCCGCCTCGATGCTGGCGTCGATCAAGCTGGTCTCCTCGCCGGATACGGCGAGATCGGTGCGGTCGGCCCAGGCGAGGGCTTGCTCGAGTCGGTTCCCTCGCAGCAGATAGCTCGCATCTTCGCCGCTGTCATGCCACTCCTGGAACGTGAGCTGGATCCGACGATGGATCAGCAGGTCTTCCCGTCTTTCGTCGATCCAGCTTCGGAGACGATGCCACTCTCGGAGCAGTGCCTCATGGGCCAACTCCACCGTCGGCGCCCGGCTCGCCACGTCCCGGTCGAAGGAGAGGAACCGCAGTGCGCCGAACTGCCGCATGATGTCACTCATCACTCCCCGGTCGACGTCGAGACCGAGCAATTCGCTCTGCCGGACTCGGCGTCTCGTGTCGTCGGCGAGCTCGTCGACGGTGACCAGTCTGAGAAACAGCTGACGGGCTGCCTCCTTCCCCTGAGGCGACAGGCTGGTATAGGCCTCCTCGGCTCGTTTCGCCAAAGCGCCCTCGACGCCCCCCGATGCCTCATAGGCGTCGACCGTGAGGATGTCCCCATCCCGGCGGGTGAACAGCTCGGTGAGGGCGAACTGGAGAAGGGGCAGTCCGCCCGGCTGTTCCCGGACGTCGTCAATGATCCGGGTGACCAGCCCCGGGTCCAGACTCACTCCGACACTCAGGGCAGGTTGGGTTATCGCCCGGGCCAGGCTGTCGCGGGTAGGCGGACTGACCGTGACCACGTTGGAGCCGAAGACCTCGGCGAACTCGGGATACTGCAGCGGATGATCGAAGAAGTCGGCGCGCAGGGTGAGCACGAGGCGGAGCCTGCCTTGGGACGCAGTGGCTGCGACCAGAGTGTCGAGGAACAGCTTTCGCTGAGAGGCGGAGGCGACCATCGAGAACAGCTCTTCGAACTGGTCGACGACTATGAGGATCTCTGATTCTTCCGAGGGCACAAGCTGGTCGACGACGCCGCTCAAACCCTCCGAGTCGGCTGTCAATGCGCCGTAGAGATCCGTCGGCCGGATGACCGCCACCCGGAGGAGGGCTGCCTCCAGTGCTTCGAAGGGATGGGCGCCGGGGAACATGTCGGTGATCAGCCAGTCCCGCGAGGAGGGGATTGCCCCCTGTCTCAGCCTGGGGAGAAGCCCGGCGCGCACTGCAGAGGACTTCCCCGAGCCCGACGGGCCGACCAGGGCGACGAGCCGGCTTGAGGTGAGAGCCTCGACCAACTCTTCGACCAGGGCGTCGCGTCCGTGGAAGTCGGATGCATCCGCCTCTTGGAACGCCCTCAGCCCTTTATAGGGGTTGCGTCGGTCGACCTTTCGAATCCCCTCACCTGGGACCGCGACCATGTCGAGACCGGCGCTTTGTCGCAGGGAACGGGCGAAGTCCTCCACGTGGAGGTAGCGGAGGCCCGGGTTTGGGTGGAGGGCTCGGGAGACGGCGTGGTCGAGCTCGGAGGGCAGGTCACTGCGCCATTCGCTGAGGGTGGCCACCCCGTCGGGACGTCGCAGGGTGAGGACCTGGTAGATGAGGCTGCCCAGCTGAAAGACGTCATCCGCCTCGGCCTGGTCGCTGCCACCCGTGATTTCCGTTAGCCCGATGTCGGTGAGATAGGCGTTCGAGTCTTCGTCGAGAAGCACCGAATCAGCCGAGATGGCGCCATGGACCCGCCCTTGCCGGTGGAGAAAGCCCAGCGCAGCCGAGAGCTGGTCGGCGAGCCGTATCGCCTCACCCAAGGTGAGCGGTCGGTCGGCGATTGCCTCCTGGAGGGTTCCGCCTCGATAGAAGGGGGTGATCACGTAGGCGGTGTTGGGATCGCGCCAGTAGTCGAGCACCGGGGCGAGATGGGGGTGCTCCAGCCTTGCGATGGCCTCCATCTCGGGCTCGAAGTGACGGATGAACCGTGCGGCGTCGGCCAGCGACCGGTCGATCACGAGCACTCCGACCTCGCGTGCCATCGTGCTGTGAAATCCCCGGAATCGATCACCGAACTCCGTCCCACCGATTCGCTCGTGGATCTCGTAGCCGCGTGCGCCGCGCATCAGGTCGAGGGCGGCGACCCGTCTCCCGGCCAGTGGGCTGCGCAGGGTGGAGTCGGCTTCGAGGATCCTCAGCTCGAGGTCCTGGAGGTCTGGGCCGGGCTCGATGCCGAGCTCCTCGACCAGTCGCTCCCGAACTCCGCCGTATAACCGCAGCGCCTCGGCCTGCCGACCGGAGCGGTAGAGGGCGAGCATGAGCATGCCGGCGACACTCTCCCGGAACGGCTCTTCTCTCACCAGAGCTTCGATTTCGGGGATGATCTGCTCGTGGGCGCCGAGGAGGAGGTCGACCTCGAATCTCAGCTCGAGTGCCGCCACCCGGCTCTCGGCGAGCCGGTTCGCCTCGTCGAACAGTGCCGGCTCGAAGCCGAGGTCCCCATAAGGGGTTCCGGTCCAGAGGCCGAGGCCACGACGCAGCAGGTCCCCGGCTCTAGCTGTGTCCTCCACGAGCATGCTCCGGGCCTCGGTTACCAGGCGTTCGAATCGGAGGGCGTCGACCCGCTCCGGCTCGACGTTGAGGATGTAACCGGTGCCGTCGCGTTCGATGGCCCCGTGGAGCGTCCTGCGCAATGTCGATACGTAGGTATGGAGACTGCGGGCGCCACTATCGGGCATTTCGCCGTTCCAGACTGCGTCAACCAGTGCGTCCTGGGGGAGGACGCGGTTGGCGTTGGCGAGGAGGACGGCGAGGACCATTCGCTGCCGTTTCCCTCCGAGCTGCACCCGGTTGGGCCCGGAGGTGGCGGCCAGCGGGCCTAACACCCGGTACTCCACAGCGGAGTCGTCTACCGCGTAACCGTTGGTCGCAGGAGGCATCGGTGTGCTCCCTCCTCAGGGTCGAAACATACGCTCCGGAGGTCCTGGCGTCACTCCTCTTCGCCAGTGAGCGGGCCCCGAGCGGCCGGCGCCCTAAGGCCGGTCTCGAATCGGGAGTAACACTTCGCCTCCGCATCGTCGAGGGTTTGCGGCTCGTATTCGTTGCCCGAGCGGAAATCGGTGTAGGAGAGCCCGTCGATCCATCCCCGACACCAGGCGGCGACTGGATCGAGGGTCGGGGTCGTGTTGGGACCGACGAACACGAGGAATGCCACGACGAGTCCGACACCG
>JAICNB010000111.1 GCA_025928935.1 Acidimicrobiia bacterium | reverse complement strand
TCTACCTGAAGTCCCTCGACTGGACCGTCTGGACGCCGATCGGCTCGAAGTCGCGGGCGACGATGTTGGTCACCCCGTCGTGGTACTCGAGACGCCCGTGGATGACGAGTGCCGGGCTCTTCCTCACCACCATCCGGTGCCGGGCCCAGACGTCGGGCAGCACGATGATGTTGAGCAGACCCGTCTCATCCTCCAGATTGAGGAAGTAGACGCCCTTGGCGGTGCCGGGCCGCTGACGATGGGTGACCACCCCCGCCACCTTGATCCGGGACCCGTTCCGCTCCATTGCCAGCGCCTCGGCCGCGGTGAGACAGCCATCGAGGCTCTCACGGACGAAGCTCATCGGATGTCGGTTGGACACCCCGGTCGACCACAGATCCGCCCGATGCTCTTCTTCGGCATCCATCCCAGGCAGCGCCGGCGCCTCCACACCGGGTGACAGGGCGAGACGCTCGGGGTCGATCTCGGCCAGGGCACCGGCCGCCCACATCCCCTCACGTCGGCCGAGGCCGATCGACTCCAGCGCACCGGAAGCAGCCAGCCCTTCGAGTGACTCCACCCCCAGCCCGGTCCTCGACGCCAGGTCCTCGCCCGAGGTGAACTCACCACCAAGGATCCGGGCCGCCTCGATCCGGGTCACCTCCCTCTCCCCCATGTTGCGGACGTAGCGCAGCCCCATCCGAACCCCGACCGGAGGACGGATCGTGTCGTCGACCACACCCCTCCCCCGCCGCCAGCTCTCACCCAGATAGGTCACGATGTCGTCCGGGTCGGCTTCGATCGGCTCGATCGTGCAGTCATGCCAGGAGACGTTCACGTCGGGGGCCATGACCACCACCCCGTGTCGCTGGGCGTCCTGGACCAGGGAGTTGGGGTTGTAGAAGCCCATCGGTTGGGCGTTGAGCAGCCCTGCCAGGTATTCCGCCGGATAGTGGAAGCGGAGCCAGGCCGACATGTAGACGATGTAGGCGAAGCTCACCGAGTGGCTCTCTGGGAAGCCGAACGCGGCAAAGCCCTGCAGCTTCTCCCAGATCTCGTCGGCTGCCGCCCCCACGATGCCATTGGCCGCCATGCCGGCGAAGAGCTCGTCACACAGCCTCCCCATGGCCTTGTCGGAGCGCTTGTGGGTCATTGCCTGCCGAAGCCGGTCGGCCTGTCCTCCGTCGAACCCGGCGCAGATCCGGGCCAGCTCCATCAACTGCTCCTGGAAGACGGGGACACCGAGAGTCTTCTCCAGGATCTCCTCGGTGGAGGGATGGGGATAGCGGACCGGCTCCTCCCCGTTGCGACGGCGCAGGTAGGGGTGAACCGACTGACCCTGAATCGGTCCGGGCCTGATCAGCGCCACCTCGATTGCCAGGTCATAGAAGGTCTTCGGCTTCATCTTGGGCAACGTGGCCATCTGCGCCCGAGACTCGATCTGGAAGAGGCCGACGGTGTCCGCCTTGGTGATCGAGCGATATATGGCCTGCTCCTGGGGAATTGTGGCCAGGTCGACATCGATGCCGTGGGTGTCCTCGATCAGGTCGTGGGCGAGATGCAGGGCATTGAGCATCCCCAGCCCGAGCAGGTCGAACTTGACGATCCCAACCGCGGCCGAGTCGTCTTTGTCCCACTGGAGCACGGTCCGGCCCTCGAGCCGGCCCCACTCCAGCGGCACGACCTGCCAGAGCGGGCGATCGGCGATCACCATCCCACCCGAATGGATCCCCAGGTGCCGGGGAAACCCGTCGAGACGCCAGCAGATGTCGTAGATCATCTCTGCGGTCATCCCCTCCGGAAGCGGCGAGTCGAGTCTGATCTGGGCCGGGTCCCGGCTATCGACGTACTTGGACAATCCGTCGACCTGGGCCTGGGTGAACCCGAAGGTCTTGGCCACGTCCCGCAGCACCGACCTGGCTCGGTAGGTGATCACATTGGCCACCATCGCCGCTCTCTCCCGCCCGTACTTCCGATAGCAGTACTGGATCACCTCCTCCCGGCGATCGGCCTCGAAGTCGATGTCGATGTCCGGCGGCCTGCCCCTCTCCTCTGACAGGAACCGCTCGAAGGGGAGATGGAGCCTGATCGGGTCGACCCTGGTCAGGCCGAGACAGCGGCACACCGCCGAATCTGCCCCCGACCCCCGGATCTGGCAGTAGATGTCTTGATCTCTGGCGAAGTCCATGATGTCCTTCACCACCAGGAAATAGCCGGGAAAACCGAGTGCCTCGATGATGCCCAGCTCGTGCTCGAGCCGGCGTCGGGCCCGGGGGTCGATCCCGTCTTCGCTTCCCGGGTACACCTCCCGTGCCCCCTCCCAGGTGAGATGACGCAGATATTCCATCTCGTCCCGGAAATGACCCGGCATCGGGAAATCGGGCAGATTGGGCGCCACCAGGGCGAGGTCGAAGGCGAGACGGCGCCCAAGCTCGGCGCTGCGGGCAACTGCACCCGGGTATCGAGTGAAGCGACGCCCCATCTCCGCCGGATGCTTCAGATATCGGTCGTCGGTGGCGGGTCGAAAGCCGTCGGCAGCTGCCAGGGTGCGGCGTCCCCCGATGGCGGCCAGCACTTCGGACAGGTCGGCATCCCGAGGGTCGTGGTAGTGCACCTGGTTGGTTGCCACCACGGGGAGTGAGAGCTTCTGGGCCACCTCCCAAATGAGGTCGTTGCGAGGGTCGTCCTCGGGCATGCCGTGGTGCCACAGCTCGAGATGGAGGCGGATGCCGAACATCTCCCTCAACCGGGAAGCCTCTCTGATGGCGCCACCGAGGTCGCCGCGGGCCGCCGCCTTGGGCACCGACCCGGCATGACAGCCGGTGAGGACATGGACGTCCTGATTGCCGGCGGCCTCGGCCAAGTCCTCCCAGGTGTAGATCGGATGGTCCTTTTCCCCTCTCATCTGTGCCCGGGTCACCAGATTGGAGAGGCTCCGGTAGCCGTCGGGTGACCCGGAGAGCAGGATCAGATGGTCGGTCTCGGGGAGATCAACCGGCTTGGCGCCGTGTGAGCGGACACTCCGCCCCCGGCGCAGCCTGCCCTGGCCCCCCTTGGACCGGGCATGACGATGCTCGTCCCAAGCCCGGGCCGCGGCCACCGGATCGGGATGGCCGGTGGGGTCGACTTCGAGGCCGATCTCGACGCCGTAGATGACGGGGAGCCCTGTCACCTTGGCCGCCTGCCAGAACCGAGACACCCCGTAGAACCCGTCATGATCGGTGACGGCCAGAGCCTCGTACCCGAGATCGATGGCCCGGTCAACCAGGTCCTCGGGATGGGAGGCTCCGTCGAGGAAGGAGAAATTGGTGTGACAATGCAGCTCGGCGTACCCGCTCACCCGGCACACTGTATCGAACATATGTTCGACATGCGTCTCGGCTTAGGACCGCGCGTGGGTGGAGCTGATGAGCCGTCTCGGCTACAACCGATACGTGGCCCACGGCGAGGACACCGGGGCAGCGATTTCACGGCAACTGGCGGTGATCGATCCTGAACATGTGGCCGCGGTGCACCTCACGATGATCGCGTCGGCAACCGTCAGCCCCGAGGACGCCGAGCCCGACGATCCTGCCGAGCAACGGGCCCTCCAGATCGCCCTCCGTACCCAGCACCAGCTCGGCGCGTACGCGTTGCTGCAGGCCAGCCGCCCCCAGACGCTGGCCTATGCGCTCACCGACTCACCTGTCGGTCAAGTGGCCTGGATCGTCGAGCGATTCAAGGACTGGACCGATTCCATCGACGCACCCGAGGATGCCTTCGACCGTGATGCCATGCTCACCAACGTGATGATCTACTGGCTCAGTGGCACCGCCGGCTCGTCGGCGCGGTACTACTACGAAGGCGCGGCCACCTGGGGAAGGACCGAACCCGACATCCAGGTGCCAGTCGCGGTCGCGGTCATGCCCCACGACATCGGGCACCCTGTCCGTCGCATCGCCGAGCAGAACCACAACATCGTGCACTGGACCGAATTCGACCGGGGCGGCCATTTCGCCACCATGGCAGAGCCCGACCTCATGGTCGACGACCTACGTGCTGCCTTTCGCGATCACCGCGGATGAACGCGGGACATCGGAAGGTAGAGTCGCCGGCGTGGAGGTCGAGTCGACCGTCATGGCCTGGGATACCGCCCTGCGCGCATCCGACTGGGAGAGCGCCCGATCGCTCCTCACCGACGACGCCTCTTACCGGGCTCCGGACCCACCGATCGACTGTGCCAATCCAGA
This sequence comes from Acidimicrobiia bacterium, assembly GCA_025928935.1. Taxonomy (GTDB): domain Bacteria; phylum Actinomycetota; class Acidimicrobiia; order Spongiisociales; family ZC4RG35; genus JARDZU01. The sequence goes on along the minus strand of JAICNB010000111.1, from coordinate 809 downwards.
CGAGATCATCGACCTGATGAGATCATTCAAGGGAGTCAATCCCGACGTCGAGTTGCTCGAACTGGTGGTGTTCGGTGACCACGCTGTGGCCTCGTTGCGCCAACCCGCCTGGGATGCAGAGTGGTTCCAGGTCATCACGGTGAGAGACGACCAGATCGCCAGCCTGGAGGACTTCCCGACCAGAGTGTCGGCATTGGCATCGATGTCATGACGGCTCCGATCGCCCTGACCGGGGTCACCGGTGCCGTCGGGGGCAGGGTCGCGCGTCGGCTGGCCCAGAGAGGCGCGTCGCTTAGGTTCATTGCACGTGATCCCACGAAATGCCCTCCGTTCGAAGCAGAAGTCAGGCAGGCCAGTTACGACGACACCGCAGCGATGACCAACGCCCTCAGTGGCGCCGAGGCGTTCCTGTTCGTGTCCGGTCGGGAGCACATATCCCGTCTCGACCATCATCGCAGCGTGGTCGAGGCGGCTGCTGCAGCCGGTGTGGGCCGAATCGTCTACACCTCCTTCATCGGCGCCGCCGCCGATTCCACCTTCACCCTCGGCCGTCAGCATCACGCCACCGAGGGCTTCATCAGGGACACCGGGATCCCTTACGTGTTCCTGCGGAACAACCTCTACACCGACTTCGTCCCCTACTTCGCCGGTGCCGACGGGGTGATAAGGGGACCGGCCGGTGACGGCAGGCTCGGCTGGGTGACCAGGGATGACATCGCCTTCTCGGCAGCGGCGGTTCTGACCTCTTCGGATCACGACGGGACCAGTTTCGACATGACCGGACCCGAGTCGATCGACCTCTACGAGAC
>JAICNB010000144.1 GCA_025928935.1 Acidimicrobiia bacterium | reverse complement strand
ATCGAGAAGGGCTTGGCGAGGAAGTCGTCGATGCCCGAGCCGAAACCCTGCAGCCGGACCTTCTCCTCGGAGCGGGCGGTGAGCATGAGGATGATCAGGTCGTGGCGCCTCTGGCGGATCTCCCGGGTGATCTGCATACCGTCGATGCCGGGAAGCATGAGGTCCACGATCATCATCGAGACATCCGGCGAGTTGGCCTTTGCCAGGCCGGTTTCACCGTCCGCGGCGGTGTCGACGTCGAACCCCTCACGGCGAAGGTTGTAGGCGAGCATCTCGCACATGGTGGGATCGTCCTCCACCACCAGCACCTTGGACACCGATTCGCTCCGATGTTCAGAAAGAGTTCAGATTCAGACCACCATAACAGTGGCCCATGTTCCTAGTGTGGCGGTAGATGCGTGACGCTAGCAGCCGATCCACCCCCATATGTACAGCCCGCCGGCTCCTACCGGCGTTGCTGGCCCTGGCGATGGCAGCCGCAGGCTGCGGCGGAGACAGTGATGAAACGGGCCTCAAGGGCACCATCGTGATCTCGGGGTCGTCCACCGTCGAGCCCATCTCCATAGGCATTGCCGAGGTGTTCGACGACAACAACCCCAACGTCAAGATCTCGGTCGACGGTCCCGGAACCGGTGACGGCTTCGAGCTGTTCTGCCAGGGCGACACCGACATCTCAGACGCCTCCCGGGCGATCTCCGAGGAGGAGATCGAGTCCTGCCGGCAGGCCGGCGTCGAGTACCTCGAGCTGAAGGTCGCCAACGACGGCCTCGCCGTCCTGACCTCACCCGACAACGACAGGATCGGCAGGTGCCTGTCCTTCTCCGACATCTACGCCCTTACCGGGCCCGAGTCCAAAAACGTCGACAACTGGGAGGAGGCCAACGAGCTGGCCGCCGAGGTGGGCGGCAGCAAAGGGGCTCCCTTCGCGAGCGCCCGGCTGGCCATCACCGGCCCGGGCGAAGAATCCGGCACCTACGACAGCTTCGTCGAGCTGGTGCTCGCCGGCATCGCAGAGGCACGGGGCCAGGAGCCCCAAACCCGGCCCGACTACCAGGCCTCGGCCGACGACAACGTCATCATTCAGGGAATCGGGGGCTCGAAGACCTCGTTCGGGTGGGTGGGTTACGCCTTCTACGACGCGAACCGGGACCAGTTGAAGGCGTTCGAGGTCGCCGGCGAGAACGGCGTATGTGTGGCCCCCAGCCACGAGACGATCGCCGACAACTCCTATCCGGTCTCCCGGCCGCTGTTCATCTACGTCAACAAAGCCAAGCTCGCTTCCAAGCCCGCCCTGAGGGCGTTCGTCGAGTACTACGTAAGCGAACGGGGACTGGCCACGGCCGGCGAGGTCGGATACGTGAACCTGAACCCGGATGAGGCTGCGGCCACCGCCAGGGCGTTCGAGGAGAGCGGAATCTAATGGCATCCGGACCCACGGAGGAGAACTTCAGCCTGGCGTCGCTTCGTGGGGAGCGTGGCCGCATGCGCAAGGAATCGGTCATCCGGGCGGCGTTCCTCGGAACCGCGGCCCTGTCGATAGTCATCAGCGCCCTGATCGTCCTGACGCTTGCCCGGGAGACATTCACCTTTGTCACCCAGGTCGACCTCTCCTCGCTCTGGAGTGAGGGCTGGTTCCCCCGCCGGGACCTGTACGACATCCGCACGCTCTTTGT
>JAICNB010000140.1 GCA_025928935.1 Acidimicrobiia bacterium | reverse complement strand
CTCGAGCTGTTGGCCCAGATCGCCGGGACCGACGGTGGGGCCATCAGGCAGCGAATGCTGCAACGCCCGGAGGTGATCGACGACCTGCTCGCCTCGCGCCGGCTCTTCGACGTGATCTTCGACTCCTCCCGCGATCTGCTCGACCCGGGCTCATCGTCATTCCTCGCCTTCGCCGCTCTGGTAAATCGGTCGGCGTCTGACCTTCACGATGCGAGCTATGTGTCGGAATGGTCAGGCCCCGGCAAGCGTCTCCCGGTTTTCGACGTCGAATGCCTGCGTGAGTTCCTCGACGACGGGGCGCTGCGCTTCTTCCTCGTCGAGTTCCTCAACTCGTTCACCACGGTGGCGAGCGGGACATTCGTCGTCCAGACCAGGGAAGGTATCCGCCACCGACGATTCAGCGAGCTCGACCCCGTCGGGCTCGCCGAGATGGTCGAGTTGCTGCCTCCGGCCGAGCGTCCCGGCGGTTATCGGCGTCTCGGCGATGTGGCCCTGTTCCTGAGCGGCGTCCTTCCCGACCACACCGCCAGCCACCCTTACACGCCGACGCAAAGGGAGTGGATCGCCCGGTCCGCAGAGCTGGGCGTCAGCGACGTGATGGCGGGGGACGAAGGTCTCGGGTTCATCGAGGCTGCCGGTGCAGGCTGGTACCGGAAAGCCGTCGAGCAGGCGGGAGGCTCGGTATCGACCGGCCCAACGTTCCTTCGGGGCCTGGCCGACCGCTTCTCCGAGGCGCGCCGCATCCTCAACTATCTGGCCGATCGTTATCTGTTCCGTCACGAGCTGGGTCTGGTCACCGATCTGGGCTAGCCGGCGGGGCTCCGGTCCGGCTTCAATTGGTTCATGGATCTCCCCAGTGGGCTCAGCTCTCGACCCTTGACGATGGACGACTCCCATGCCGTCTTCGAGTTGGTCGCGGCTCAACAAGCCCATGACATGGGAGAGGTCGTGATCGACGAGGCCGACATCGTCAGTGACTGGCAGCGTCCCAGCCATGACATGTCGGAGAGCACCATCGGAATCTTCGATGGTGACCGGCTGGTGGCTTACGCGGAGCTCTCCGGGGCGGATCGTGGCGACGCCGCTGTGATTCCCGACTATCGCGGGCGCGGGATCGGCTCCTATCTGGCGCACTGGATGCAGGCGCGGGCCCGGTCGCGGGGGTCGGCGGTGGTAGGGATGCCGGTCCCACAAGGCTCGCCCGGCGATCGGTTGCTCGAGCATCTCGGCTATCGGGTCCGTTGGACCAGCTGGGTGCTGGGCCTTCCCGAGGGGCGGGCGATCGACGCGCAGCCACTGCCTCCCGGCTACGCCATCCGGACCGCCGAGGAGGCCGACCACCGAGCCGCCTGGACGGTCATCGAGGACGCCTTCCTCGAATGGGCGGTCCGTGACCGCCAGACCTTCGAGGACTTCTCCGCGCAGGTGATGCAAAGGCCCGGATTCGAGCCGTGGAACCTCCGGGTCGCCACAGACAGCAGGGAGGAGGTGGTCGGCGTGGCCTTCCTGGTCATCTCCGAGGAGGTCGCATTCGTCGAGAAGCTGGCGGTGCGAGGAGACCAGCGTAATCGGGGTCTCGGGCGCGCTCTCCTTGCCAACGCTTTCGACGTGGCCAAATCGCACGGCGCCACTCGGCCGGAGATCGCCACCGATTCAAGGACCGGCGCGCTCGGCCTATACGAGAAGATCGGGATGGAGGTGACTTCGGTCTGGGTCAATCGGGCCATCGATCTCTGATCAGCTGCTCGGTCAGGCCACGCCGGATGGTGGGGCTCGGTTGGGGGTGCGGATGAATCTGATTCGTTCGTGGTGGGGGTGGGGTTGGGGGGTGAATCCTTGCTGGTGGACCACTATCTGATGGTGGTACCAGCAGAGGGTGATCAGATTGTCCGGATCTGTGCTCCTGCCCTGGCTCCAGGGGAGGACATGATGGATTTGGAGTCGGTGGGTGCTGTCACAGCCGTCTCCGACACAGATGTGTCGGTCGCGGTGGAGGATGGCCCGGCGTAATGCCGGGGGAATGGTCCTGGT
>JAICNB010000041.1 GCA_025928935.1 Acidimicrobiia bacterium | reverse complement strand
CGGCTCACGGTGCTGCGCCGCCTCAACGGCCTGCTCGCCTACGGCGCCAGCCCTCGTGCCAGCATCGGTCTCATCCACGCCGGCCGGGCACTCGCCCTGCTGCGCGGCCGCGGCCACCTGCTGCCCCAGGACGTGTACGACGTCGCCTACGACGTCCTCAACCACCGACTCGTGCTGTCGTTCGATGCGGTCGCAGATGGCGTCACCGTGGACGACGTCCTGGTCGAGGTGCTGACCACGGTGGTGTCCCCCCGCCTCTCCTCCTCTCAGGTCGGGCACGCATCCTTGGCCGTCTGATGTTCTGGAGAGCTTCCGGGCCACCCAAAGGGGTCGAACCACTGCCGCGGGTGTCGCGTCTCGCCTCACCGTCACAGGTCCCGGTCGAGCGTCTGCGGCTCACGGTGCTGCGCCGCCTCAACGGCCTGCTCGCCGGCGACCATGCAGGGTTGTTCCCCGGCCATGGCACGGAGCGCGGTGAAGCTCGTCCCTACGTGCCCGGAGACGACCCCCGTCATCTCGACTGGGCAGTGACGGCCAGGACCCAGGAGCCCCACGTGCGCGACATGGTCGCCGATCACGAGCTCGACGTCTGGCTGGTCCTCGACTCGTCGTCGAGCCTCGGTTTCGGTACCGCACTCGCCACCAAGCACGAAGTGGCCTGGTCGGTTGCAGGTGCATTCGCACTGCTCGCCTCCGACGGCGGGAACAGAGTGGGTGCGGTCCGGACCACGAATCAGGCCGGGCGAACCCGGCCTTTTGCCATGCCAGCTCGGGGTGGGTCTGCTCATGTGGGCGCGGTTCTCACCGCCCTCAACAAGACGCCCGAGGAGGGTGAGGTCGGCGACCTGGCTGCGGCCGTCGACCTGGTGAATCGCACCGCCAAACGCCGCGGGATGGCGGTCGTGATATCCGACTTCCTCGGTGCGCCGACGTGGGAGAAGCCGCTCCGTTCGTTGTCACGCCGACACGAGGTCATCGCAGTCGAGGTGATCGACCCCCGTGAGATCGACCTGCCCGACGTTGGCCTGATCGCCGTCGTGGACCCCGAGACCGGCCGGAGGCGTCTGCTCGACACCTCTCGTGAGGACACACGCCGGAGGTACGGCGTGGCCGGCGACCGTCGCCGCGAGGAGGTCTCAGCTCGACTCAAGGCCTGTGCGGTGGATCATCTCGTCGTCAGCACCGACCGCGACTGGGTGGTGGATTTCGTTCGGTTCGTGTCCGGCCGCAAGGCGCGGCTGGTTGCGGCCGGGAGACCGGGACGATGAGTGATTTTGGGTTCCTGAGCCCGGCCCGGCTGCTGATCCTGGCATTGCCCATCGCCCTCGTGATCGGTTACCTGGTGCTGCAGGCGAGACGCCGCCGGTATGCCGTTCGCTTCACCACCGTCGAGATGCTCGACGAGGTGGCTCCCGATCGTCCCGGCTGGCGCCGACACCTGACCGCCCTCGGCCTGGTCATGGCCGCGGTTGTCGCGACCATCGCCTTCGCCCGTCCGGTGATCGCCGGGGAGACGCTCGAGTCGACGCAGCTTGTGGTCCTGGCAATCGACACATCGATCTCGATGGAGGCCGACGACGTGTCGCCCTCGAGGATCGATGCCGCGCGCGAGGCGGCTGCCGTCTTCCTCGATGCCGTTCCTGCCGGGGTCGCGGTCGGGGTGGTCACTTTCGACGGGACGGCCCGGCATCTGATCTCCCCGACCACCCGCATCGACTCGGTGCGTCGGGTCATCGAGGGAGCGATCGACCACGGCAGCCTGGGCGAAGGGACCGCGATCGGCGAGGCGGTCTTCCTCGGTATCGAGGCAATCGAGGGCTCATCGGTGGGGACCGGTGAGGAGACGCCCGCCTCGGATGAGGCATCCGGGACGATCGTGGTTCTCTCCGACGGTGAGACGACCATGGGTCGGAGCAACGACGAGGCGGCGGACGCTGCCCGCAGCGCGGGGATCCCGGTCCACACCATCGCCTTCGGAACAGACGCCGGCACCATCCAGGACCCGTTCGAGGGCGAGATCCCGGTCCCGGTCAACGAAGAGGCGCTGGCCGAGTTGGCAGCTGAGACCGATGGGAAGGCGATGACCGCAGTGTCGGTGGAGCAGCTCAGCCAGGTGTACGAGGATCTCGGCCGCTCGGTCACGGTGGAGAGGGAGCAGGTGGAGATAGGTGACTGGTTCGCCGGCGCGGCTCTGGGTCTGCTCTGCCTGGCCGGTCTCGGATCATTGCTCTGGTTCGGCCGCCTGCCTTAGACGCTGACACGGCCAGCCGAGGGCGGCGCCAACTGAGATGGCGCCGCCCCCGTCTCTTTAGCGATTACTCCGTGGGCAGGTCGAAGACCGGTCCGAGCACCGCCCCACCGTCCACCACGAACTCCGAGCCCGTGCTGTAGGTGGCCTCGGCGGCCAGGAAGAGCACAAGCTTGGTCACTTCCTCCGGCTCGCCGAATCGCTTGATGGGTTGGGTCTGGCACATCGCGTCTCCGATGCCGTCGGTCATCGGGGTGCGAATCGGACCGGGGTGGATCGAAACGACCCGAATCCCGTCAGTGCCCAACTCCATGGCCGCAGCCTTGGTCAGCCCACGCACCCCCCACTTGGACGCGGTGTAGGCGCCGATGTTGGCGTAACCCATCAGCCCGGCCGTGGACGAGATGTTGATAATCACGCCCTTGCCCGCCTTGCGCATGCTCGGGATGACCTCCTGCATGCCTAGGAACGTCCCGAACAGGTTGATGTCGATGACCCGCCGGAACTCGTCGGGTGCCATCTTGTCGATGGGGCCAAATGCGACGATTCCGGCGTTGTTCACCAGCAGGTCGACAGGGCCGAAGAGCTTCTCGGTCGTGGACACCGCATCCGCCCACTGACTTGGCTGGGTGACGTCGAGATGGACGTACAGGGAGGAATCCCCCAGCTCCTCCTCCAGTTTCTTCCCCTCTTCGTCGAGGATGTCGCCGAACACGACCTTTGCCCCCTCGGCCACCAGCCCTCTCGCGTGGGAGGCACCCATGCCACGGGCACCACCTGTGACAATCGCCACAGTGTTCTCGAATCGAGCCATGCCAGTCCTCCTTTCAGGACCACGAAACCTCCGGCCGGGTGGGCCGTGACTCGACTATTTGCCTGGGCTAGGGCGGCGTCTAGAGCCGAAGTACCCCTTGTCGCCTGACGGGCGCCTATTGGACGGCCTCGTAGTCCTGCCACGCCTTCTCGACAGCGGAGAGGGATTCCCGCGCCGACTTCGAGGGGTCGGAGACGTAGTCGGTCAGCTCAGTGAGAAGCGGACCGAACCCGATCTCGTAGGGCAGCAAGTCCGAGCCGTCGAATCGGAACATGTCGGCGTCCACGGATCTGCTCAGGTACGTCGCGATCGAGCTCATGATCGGGTCCTGGAACAAGCCGACGTCGAAATCACGATGGGGAGGGACGAAGTCGAGCGGCGACTCGGTCTGGGCACGGCCAGATCCCCACTCCGGGCTGGCGATCGCCCGCATCACGGCCCGCACCTCCGGACGGTCGGTGAGCGGCAGGGCGATGTCACCGGCACCCAACGCGGCCGGGGCGAAAGAAGGGTCGATGTACGGGAACGGAGCCACGGCCATGGGAGCATCGCCGAAGAAGGGTCTGGCAAAGGCAGGAGCGGGGGTCAGCCAGCATGCTGGAGGGTCCTGACCGGCCAGTGAGTAAGCCTCATCCCAGCTCGTCTCCCCAATCTGCCGTGAGCCTCGATACCCCGGCGTGTGGACCATGGTGCCGACCCTCTCCAGTGCGGCGACGACGGCGGGATGATCGAACGGTATCTCATGGCCGATCCACTGGTCGTAGAGCTCGGGGCCCTCCGAAAGGAGCAGGATGGTCTCCAGCCAATCGGTCGCCGGCCACCCCGTGACATCGAATGAGAAGACCCCGAGACACCAGGGTGTGTTGCCGTCGGCCACCATTTGGTCGCTCAAGGCAATCAGAGACGGCCAGTCGGTGGGCGTGACGTAGCCGGCGTCCTCGAAGGCATCCTGGTTGTACCAGAGCAGTGACTTGGCCCCGATGTTGGACCAGACACCATGATGGCGCCCGCCGACCGAGATCAGGTTGATCAGATAGTCGTTGTACGACTCTTGGAGGTATTCGTCCCCGAGGTAGGCGCCTACATCGATCAGCTTTCTCTCCGCGGCGATCTCCGGGATCGCCGCCGGGGCGGCGATAAGAGAGATCTCGGTCGGGTCCCGGCCCAGCGGCGCTTCGTTGGGATTCTCATCGAATGGATGGGCGACGATTCGAACATCGATCCCAAGCTCTGCGGTCAGCTCGTTCAGCTCGAGCTCGGCGCCCTCCGCCATCGCCCCGTTCCACGCGCCGGTGATCTCCACCGTCGTTCCTTCCAGCGCCCGGGCTTCCCCGGTTCTGCCCTCGTACCGATCCATGCCGCCGGCGATCTCCAGGTCGGCGATCGGTTGCAGGGGATCGGGGCACTCGGCGGCGGCGAAGTATCGGTCGCACTCGGCCCTGGTGAAACTGCGTCCGGCCGCCCCCTGCCCGATCTCGACCAGCTGGGCCGGGGGAAGGGCAAAGACACCACGTGCCCCGGTCGAGTGGAGCCGAACTGCCACCGGGACTCCCGTGTCGTCGGCGGGATATTGCACCGTGGAGTCCTGAAGGACCCAATGCAAAGCATCGACCGCCTCGGGCAGAGCGACGCCGCTCTCCTCGGTGGCCCTGATCGACTCGATGGCCAGAAGAATCGCCAGGTCGGGATCGGACGGCAGGACCACGGCCGAATGGGCCACGAGGGTTTGAGCTCTGTCGTTGGCCGCCAGTTCATCTGCCAGGTCCTGGGCTCGCTCCCGCTGCCCGAAGGCGAGGAGAGCCAACGCCACGACCAGGGCGGACACGACACCGAGCCCCACGAGTGCGCGCGTCCTGCGACGAAGTCGTGATCCCTGGAGTTCCTGGGCCTGCGCCGCCTCCTCCCGCTGTCTCTCCTGTTCCACCCCGGCTTCGAGATAAGCCCGCTCCTTGGAGGTGAGACGCACGGGGGAGTCCTCTATCCAGGTCTGGTAACGCGCCAGACTCGCTCCGGCCAGGAGATAATCGGGGTTCTCCCCTTCGTCGACCCACTCTGCGGTGGCCGTGGTGAGGCGCACCCGGGCCAGGAGATCGACCCTGGCCTCGTCGATCCACGACTCGAGGCGCGTCCAGGCCCGTATCAGTGTCTCGTGGGCGATCTGGACTGTCGGGGCCCGGCTCGCCGGGTCACGGTCGAAACTGAGCAGGCGATGTCGGGCGAATGCACGGAGCATGTCGTCGAGATCGCCTTCCCTCCCTTCGATGCCTTTCAGTTCGGAGAGGAGGACCCTTCGCCGGGTATCCCCGCCGCTTTCGTTGAGCGATACCAGACGAAGAAAGACCTGTTTGGCCGCGGCCCGCCCGTCTGGACCGAGGGCGGCGAACAGCGATTCGGCCCTGGTCACGAGCGCTCCGGTCAGGCCGCCCATGGACTCGTAGGCGGTGGCCGTCATGGTGGCGCCGCGCCTCTTGTCGAACAGCTCGGTCAGTGTGTATTGGAGCATCGGAAGCACCCCGAGCTCGGAGGTCGTGTCGGCGGTGAGGGTCGCCAACAACGCGGGCTCGACCACGACGCCGACCGACTCGGCCGGACGCGTTATCGCAAGCTCGAGCTCGGAATGTGTCATGGGGGTGACTAGCTCCGTGTGGTCACGGAGGAGCTCGCCTATCCCACGTGTGGCGAGCGGATGGTCGTAGAAGTCGGCCCGCAGGGTGATGACTATCCGGAGCCGGCTCTGGGCGTGGGTGACAGCATCCACCAGAGCATCGGTGAAGGCCTGACGCTCTTGTTCCGAGGTCATCGTGTACAGCTCTTCGAACTGATCGACCACGAGGACCACCGGCGAGACCTCGTCGGGCAGGAGACCTTGGACCGAGCGACGGAGGCCCGAGGGTCGTGCCACCAATTGTTCGAGCAACATCGGAGGCAGGGACACTGCCACGCTGGTGAGAGCCCGCTCCAGGCTCTCGAACGGGTGTGTGCCGGGGGTCATGGTCGCAATGAACCACGAGTCGGATCCCGGGACGCCCCCGGCCCGAAGCGCAGGGATCAGCCCGGCGTGGACAACACTCGACTTGCCGCTCCCGCTCGGCCCGACGACAGCCATGAACTTGTTGAGCGGGTCCGGGCCGCCGAGCCTGGTGAGCATCCGCTCGACGAGGCGCTCGCGCCCGTAGAACTGCGCACTGTCGGCCTCATCGAACGGCTCGAGGCCCTTATAGGGATTGGGGATCTCACCTTTGGCAACCTGGCTCGACGGGGTGGCGCCGACTGCGGATCGGAAGGCCTCGGCGAACTGCCCGATGGTGCCGTACACAGCCAGGTCGGAAAGTACCGCGGCGAGCCGGGGATCGAGCGTGGTGGTGAGCTCGGTCAATGACCCCTCGATGCCAACCAGCAGCTGGGTGGCGCAGGTGGCCAGCGCCAGGATGTCATCGGCGGGGCTCATCGTCGGCTCGGCACTCAGGCCGAAATCCGAGATGAGAGGTCTGCCGTCATTGTCAAGCAGCACGCTGTCGAGGGTCAGCCCACCGTGGACGATGCCGATCTCATGGGCCCTGGCGAGGGGGAGGGCGAGCTGACCCACGATCTCGCAGACCTGATCCGGGGGTACGGGGCCTCCGGCCAGGAGAGAGCGAAGGCTGCCCCCGCCGATCAGCTTCTCGACGAGGATGGCGCCGTCGGGCTCCCGCCAGAAGTCGAAGATCGGCACGACCTGTTGGGAGTCGAGCTCGGCGATCAACCTCGTCTCGACCTCGAACCTGCGGACGAACACCGGGTCGTTGGCCACCTCGGGCCGGATCACCTTGACTGCGACTTCACGGCCGATGGCCGGTTGATAGGCGCGATACACGTTGCCGTAGCGGGTCTTGCCCAGACTCGATCTCAGCTCGTATCCACGCACGGCGAGACCCGGATCGGCACCACCATCACCGCGACTACCTGGCAAGGGCTCGAGCCGGGGATCACCTGTCAGGATTTGGTCTTCGAGGGCCCGGAGGGCCGACGAGGGCTCGATGCCCAGCTCGGATCCGAGACGCTCCCGCAACTGTGCGTAGGCCCGAAGCGCCTCGGCTTGGCGGTGCGACCGATACAGGGCAGTCATGAGGAAAGCCGTCAGCCGCTCCCGGTAGGGGTTCTCCCGCACCAGCCCTTCGAGCTCTCCGACCAGTTGGTGGCTCAACCCCCGTGCGAGGTCGGCCTCGATCCGGCCCTCGACGGCGTCGAGTCGCAGGGAGTCGAGCCGGTGGATCTCGGTCTGGGCGAAGGACTCGTAGGTGAAGTCGTCGAACGCCCTCCCCCGCCATATCGAAAGTGCCTCGGCGAAAACGAGGGCTGCAGCGGATGGGTCGTGTGATGCCAACCCACGCCCTTCCACCACAAGACGCTCGAACCTCGCTGCGTCGACCTCTTCGGGCTCGACCTGGAGGAGATAACCGGGAGCCCTCGTCAGGAGAAGTGTTCCCTCAGACCGCGGCGACCGGTCAGGCTCGAGTGCCGACCTCAAGTTGGATACGTGGACCCAGAGGGCGCTCTGCTTGCCCCCACCTTCCTCACCCCACAACTCATCGAGGATCCGATCCGTGGAGACCACCTGATTGCGATTGATCAGGAGGAGCGCGAGGAGCGACTTCTGCTTGTAGCTGCCCAGGTCGACGCTCTCGCCCGCCCGCCGGAACTCCAGAGGGCCCAGGATCTCGAACTGAACATCGCGGACGGACAACCACACCTCCAACCCGAACCCTGCGATTTCATGTTTAGCGACTTAAGCCCGGCTTAAGTCGCCGGAAAGGCCGGATCAAGGCGTCGAAAGCCCCACCCGAGCCTCTCGTCGGACGGTGTGGCCATGGCGGTCACGCGTATCCTCCTCCCCGGGCTGGTGATCTCGGTTGTCCTGTCACTGGGACCGATGGCTGATGACGGAGGCTCGTCATCGGCGAGTTGGGATGCGGTCGTGTCATCTGATTCGCTTTTCCGGGACGATTCCGACATGGCGCTCACCGAGTGGGCCTTGGGGAGATTCGATCAGGCCGGGCTTCGTTTGAGGTCGATCTCATTCTCGTTCCACGATGAGAAATCACCCTGTCAGGGCCAAAACGGCTACTTCCACTCCGGTGAGCCGCATCAGGTCGATATCTGTGGGTTCAACTGGGACCGTTTTCTGGTGACCCCGAGGAAGGTGATCCTGCACGAGCTTGCCCATACCTGGGTGCATGACAATCTGAGCGAGCCGGCCCGGCAGGACTTCCTCGATCTGCGTGACCTGGAGCTGTGGAGCGAGGACGGGGCGACCTGGGGTGAACAGGGGATGGAGCATGCCGCCGAGATCATGGCCTGGCGCCTCATGGACGAAGAGGTGTCCATGACATCGATCGGAGATACCGACCAGTCGAGTCTCGCCGACGCCTACCAACTCCTGACAGGCTCGGGATTTGTGTCGTGACGGCCGGATCCGGGTAGGTGTCGATGACCCGACCGAGAGGAAGCCATGTCGGATCATGTGGCAACTGCCTCCACTGTTGTCGAAGCCCCCAAGGAAGAGGTCTGGGAGGCATTGACCGACCCGGACCTGATCAGCCGTTACATGTTCGGGACGGAGGTCAGCACCGATTGGGAGGTGGGGAGCCCTATCACCTGGAAGGGGGAGTGGGACGGCCGTTCGTACCAGGACAAGGGCACCATTCTCGAGCTGAAGCCCCGTCGTCTCCTCCGATACAGCCATTTCAGCCCACTGAGCGGGATGGCGGACTCCCCGGAGAACTATCACACCGTCACCATCGAGATCGCCGGTGACGGATCCACAACCACGGTGCACCTCAGTCAGGACAACAACGAGACCCCCGACGCGCGCGAGCACTCGGCAGCCAACTGGCAGACGATGCTCGACGGCCTCAAGGACGTGGTAGAAGCCAGGGTCTGAAACCCGCCGCTCCGAGCCTCGGGCGGTGCGGGCGGATAGCATCTCGTCGGCATGGCCGATCGACAGCTCCAGCCCGATTCAGCCGGTGCCGGCCAAAAGGCCGGGCTTGGCGTCCTCATCGCCACCTGCGTGTCGGCCCTCATCGTCAACGCCAACACGTCGGCCGTGACCATCCTGCTTCCGGCGATCGGCGAGGACGTCGGTGCCCCCATTTCCACATTGCAGTGGGCGGTCACCGGCTACACCCTGGTGGGCGCGGCCTTCATCGTCACTTCGGGCGCTCTGGGAGACGTATTCGGACGCAGACGCATCTTCATCGGCGGCCTGCTCCTCTTCATCGTCTCCTGTGTCTTCATCGCCTTTGCCGGCAGTGGGGCGGCGGTGATCGCCGGGCGAGCGATCCAGGGGGCGGCCGGCTCCACGATCCTCGCCTGCGGGATGAGCCTGCTCACCATCGCCAGCTCCGGGAACGAGCGTCTCCGGGCCGTTTCGCTGTGGGGGGCGGCTTCGGCCATCGGGGCGGCACTAGGGCCCCTGATCGGAGGCGTCCTGGTCGATACCACCGGTTGGCAGGGCCTGTTCTGGATCAACGCCGGGGTTGCTGTGCTCTGTCTTCCCCTCACCCGCCGTACGGTGAAAGAGTCGCTCGACCCGAACCGCCCCCGCTCCATCGACTGGCTCGGCACGTTCCTGGTGGCCGCCATCCTCGCCCCGCTGATCCTCGGTGTGAGCGAAGGCGCCGACTGGGGCTGGACGTCGCTGGCGACGATCTCCTGTTTCGTGATATCGGTGGCGGCAGCCTTCGCCTTCGTCGCCGTCGAGCGTCGCTCGCCGGCGCCGCTCGTCGACTTGGCCCTGATGCGCAACCGCATCCTGATCGGGGCCACCCTCGGGATATTGATCGGCGCCGGGACCATCAACGGCCTCATGTTCGTGGTCAGCCTCTACTTCCAGGACCCGTCGACCCTGGCGATGACCCCTCTGGAAGCCGGATTGGCCACACTCCCGGCCACGGTCGGCATGGTCATCCTCGCCCCGCTGGTACCCAGGTTCGCAGTGAAGATGGGAACGCGGTCGGTCGTTCTCCTCGGGTTCATCATCATGACGGCCGGCTTCGCCTTTCTCATCGCCATCGATTCCAATTGGGCTTACGCCACCTTCGTATTGCCGATCCTGGCTGTGGCGGCGGGGATGGCGCTCTCGAACGGGCCGTGTTCTTCGGCGGCAACCAGCGGGGTGCCCGAGGAACAGGTGGGCGCCGCATCGGGGATCTCCAACATGGCCCGCTATGTCGGCGCCTCAGTGGTGACCGCCGTGGTCGCGGCGGTGTATGCCAACGTCTCCGCAGGTCAGGTGGACGGAGGAGCTACCCCGGGCGATGCGTTGGCCACTGCGGTTGCGGGCACCGCCATCGTGCTCACCATCGTCTCCGCCCTCGGGATCGGTCTTGCTTTCTTGGCCGGACGTCATCGCCCACCCGAGCCCTTGGCGGTCGATATTGCCGCGGCGGCGGCTTCACCTGCTCACACCATCCCCACACCTCATCCGGAGGGCCCCGAGCGGGCGGGCGTGGGCGCCGCCTAGATCAACCCCGGCATTAGGTGGCACTGATCCAGGACAGCTACGAGAGCGCCGAGGCGCGAGATCATTCCGGAACAACTGACAGTCGATGCGCGACTGTCTCAAGGACGTTGACGGAGCGACGACGTAGACATCGAGAAGAGACCCGGCCGACAGGCCGGGTCTCCTCAGGCCCCACCGTCTCGCTGCTATCCGGCCTCCTCCATGGCGGCGACGAACACGGGGAGGTACTGCTCCCACTTGGCCAGATTCTCCGGGCCGTTCCGACCGTCGTACTGGTAGTACATGTCGCCGGCGTCCGGATGTTCCTCGAGTAGCCAGTCGAAGAACTGCTGGAGAGCTTCGCCATGGAACTGCTGGTCAGCCTCGGTGTTGTCCGCCAGCCTGATCTCGCCATCACGATCGATCGAGAACACGTAGGTGCTTCCCCCGTAGGGCCCGGTTCCGGTGGCGCGGGTGATGTCGTTGGAGAAGGCGTAATCGCATGACACCCTCGCATTGTCACCTACAGCGCCTACGTCGACGCAGCCCTCAAGGTGGTAGGTCCAACCGAGGACACTCTCTTGTTCGATTTCGCCTCGGAGGAGCGCCTCCGTGCTGCCCTCCCCGAAGACATAGTGCTCGCCGAACAGGGACAACACTGCATCGGCATCGTGGTCATTCAGTGCCGTCATGAAAGCCTCTGCGATCTGCACCGGAGTCTCCGCCAGCGATGCTGGCTGGCGTGCCACCAGGGCCACGATGACCCCGATGGCGATCACTGCGCTCAGGATCGCCGGCACGAACGCCGCGCTCCTTTGCTGGGGCGAGGTCGGCGTCGGTCGAAACGCCTTCTCGTCTGCCGGGACATCCTCGACCGCGCTCTGCTCCGACCAATCCGTCATTTCGTCCATGCGACCCTCCTTCATGGAGTAGACGTCGCGGAGGAGACGGTGGGACAGGTCGGCGCCGAATAGCCGCTCGAGATGTTGATCTCTGGAGACCAGGTTGGCCCGTCGGACGCGCGTTTCGATTTCGACACTCATATGTCACCTCCTTCCTTCGCAACTGCTTGGGTCGCACTCCTTGCAAAAAGTCGATCGCCCTCCAACTGGCGGGCCAGACGCTTCTTGGCACGCGTGAAGCGCTGGTCGACCGCCGCTCGTGAAATGCCGAGCACCGTGGCTATGTCGCTTGCGGAGAGCTCCTCCCACATCGCCAGCTGGACGATCTCCTGATCCCTCCGGCTCAACCTGGACAACGCCACGATCACTTCTCGGTCCTCTTCGTTGCGCAGCATCTGCTCGTCCGGCAGCGGTGCCCAGGCACGGTCGTGGCTGGCTTTTTCGAGGAGACGTGCTCGCCGGCCGGCGCTTCGACGCTGGTTTGCCAGGACCCGGTAGGAGACGCCGAACAGCCAGGCCCGGGCATCCTCGATTGGTATGTCCTCGAAACGCCGCCATGCAATAACGAAGACCTCGGCAGCTGCGTCCCAGGCATCCCACCTCCGGCATCTTCGGGCGCAATAGGCGAGGATCGCCCGATGGTGTGTGGCGTAGAGAAGTTCGAAGGCCGCTTCCCTTCCCCTTTGATTCGACATCCCTCGGCGATCGGTCATCACGGCCTCGTATCGACTTACGAAGATGAATGTCCGGATGAGCCCGTTTCTGACCTGGATCGTATCTATGTCAGAGATCGCCGTTCATGGACATCTCATTCCTTGGCGGCCAGCTACCGGCCGCGGGTCGCATCGGGGAGGGGGTGCTTGGCGCCCCCTCTCTGCCTCGCCGTCATGCGCCTAGAGTCGGCCTCGGCCCCTGGAGAAAGAGGTGCACCATGACCACGCAGGCCGATTTCACAGAAGAGGAATGGACCAAGCTCTACCGGGCCCCGCTGGTCGCGGGCATGGGAGTCTCCCTGGCAGACATCGGCGGTCCGATCGAGATGTCCAAGGAGTCCCTGGCCGCGATGAAGACCGCCATAACCCCAACCGAAGGACAAGGGCTGGTGGTGGACCTGTCCGCCGGTCTCAAAGTCGTTCTCGATGACAAACAGAATCCGATGTCGGACCTGAAACCGGAGTCCGGCGCCGACCCCCGCGAGCTGATCCTCGACGAGCTCCGGGAGGCCAATCGCATCGTCACCGAGAAGGCGACGCCGGAAGAGGCGACCGGGTACAGGTCCTGGGTCCTTCAGTCGGCGAAGAATGCGGCCGAAGCCGCCAAGGAGGGTGGCTTCTTCGGAATGGGGGCGGTGCCGGTCAGCGAGGGTGAGCAGACCTTCCTCTCCAAGGTGGAACAGCTCCTGGGAGAAGGCGAAGGCCCACCCACCGGCCTCTAATTGAGGAAGCCCCGATCAGGGGGGCCGATACAGTCCTGCCATGGCGATAGACCGAGCGGAGCTGGAACGCCTCCTCGGCGAGAGCACCCGCTCACTGGCCTGGCACGGCAATCGTCCACCGGATTTGTTGCTGGGCGAGTTGCCTGCAGATATCGCACCGGACCGCTACGGCGACGGTGGAGTCCTGGACGAGCTTCAGGCCTACGTGGCCGAATTGCTCGGGAAGCCCGCGGCGGCGTTCTTCGTGAGTGGGACCATGGCCCAGCAGATCGCCCTCCGCATCCACGCCGATCGGACGGCCCGACGGACTATCGCATTTCATCCGACCTGTCACATCGATCTGCATGAAGGTCGAGCCTTCGAACGACTCCACGGCCTGGTGGGACGTCCGGTCGGCGACCCGTTCCAGCTGCTCGGTCTCGAGGACCTCGAGATGGTGGCAGAGCCCATCGCTGCCCTCGTGCTCGAGCTCCCCCAACGCGAGATCGGCGGTCGGCTGCCGGACTGGGATGATCTGGTAACCCAGACCGAATGGGCCCGAGCCCGGGGGGCGGCGGTTCATCTCGATGGCGCCCGACTTTGGCAGTGCTCCCACGCCTACCAAAGACCCCTCGACGAGATCGCCGGTCTCTTCGACTCGGTCTACGTGTCCTTCTACAAGGACCTGGGGGCATTCTCCGGCTCGGCTCTGGCCGGTGCGGAGGACTTCATCGCCGAAGCCAAGGAGTGGCGGCTCCGACACGGTGGGACCTTGTTCGCCATGTGGCCTTATGCCGCCTCGGCTCTCGCCTGTCTCCAGGTCAGGCTCCCGAGGATGAAGGCTTACCGGGATCATGCCATTGCCATCGCCAACGCTCTCCGCGAGTCGGACCGGGTGCGGGTGGTCCCGGATCCACCTCACACCTCGATGTTCCACCTTCACCTCCAGGTGCCGGCGGAAGACTTCGAGTCGAACGTGCTCGAGATCGCCAGAGAGGAGGGGCTCTGGACCTGGCAGTCGACCTTCCCCAGCAGCAATCCCGACTGGCAGGTGGTGGAGTTGTCGGTGGGAGATGCGACCCTGGAGTTCGAGCCGGACGAGGTGCGTCGAGTGATCGAGCGTCTGATCTCCGTCCGACCGAACTGACCGATCCACGCCGAATCGGAATCACCCTTGACGTCCACCTGTCTTGTCGGCATACTGAACCATATGGTTCAGTATGCGACCATCGACCGCACTCTGGGGGCGATCGCGGACCCCACCAGACGACAGGTCCTCGACCGGTTGGCCCGTGGCCCGGCCTCGATCAGCCAGCTGGCACAACCCTTCGGCATGTCGTTGACCGGCATGAAGAAGCATGTGCAGATCCTGGAGGAGGCGAAATTGGTCGTCTCCGAGAAGGTGGGCAGGACCCGACACTGCCGGCTGGGCCCGGAGCGGCTGGACGACGCGATGGACTGGATCGGGTTCTACCGGAACCAGTGGGACCGGCGTCTCGACGGTCTCGAGGCCTACCTCGCAGAGAAGAAAGGATAGAAGTGATGAGCCACGAGCTGAGAGTCGGGAGGCTGATCGACGCCACCCCGGAAGAGGTGTTCGACGCCTACACCGATCCGGAGCAGATGAAGGGATGGTTCACGATCTTCGATCCGGGGATGATCGTTGAGAACGAGATCGACCTCCGAGTGGGCGGCACATGGGTGAGCGCCTGGGGCTTCTCTCGGGAAGAGATGTTCCGTGAGACACAGGTGTTCGAGGTCGTCGACCGCCCGCATCGCCTGGTCAGCCGGTCGTCCGGGAGCGACTCGGAGGGGCACAGCCAGGACACCCACGTGGAGATCACTTTCCAGGACGAAGACGGAAAGACCCTGATGACCATCGTGCAGACCGGGTTCATCGACGAGAGCACCAGAGACTTCTTCGCCACCACCGCCTGGGAAGGATTCTTCGACCGTCTCAGCGCCTACATCGCCTCGCGGCATTCGGTCTGATTGGGCTTGCATTCATAGAGTGAGGTTCGGCCCGGTGACCCCGGGCCGGATCTCATGAGATATCTCGACATCAACCGCGAGCCACGACCGGTTTCCGTGATCGGCTTGGGAACCACCTCGACCATCTTCGGCCCGGGCGGCGACGACAGGGTCGATGCCCTCATCGCGGCGTTTCTCGAAGCCGGGGGTAACTGCATCGACACCGCCCACATCTACGGGATGGGTCAGAGCGAGAAGGCCCTGGGCCGTTGGCTGGGGCGATCGGGCCGGCGCGACGAGGTCTTCCTGGTCACCAAGGGCTGTCACCCCCAGGTCGACGCGGATGGCCGATTTGGCCCTCCCCGGATGAGTCCCGAGGCGATCGAAGGCGATCTCTCCGAGAGCCTGGAGCGTCTCGGCACCGACCACGTCGATCTCTACCTGCTGCACCGGGACGACGAATCGGTCGAGTTCGGGCCCCTGATCGAAACCCTGAATGCCGAGAAGGAGGCGGGTCGGATCGGCGCGTTCGGTGCCTCGAACTGGACGATCGACCGGATCGATGCGGCCAACCGATATGCCGCCGACCACGACCTGGAGGGGTTCACCGTCAACTCACCCGGTCTCAGCCTGGCCCGCCCCACCGAGATGTTCTACCCGGGGACTTTGTTCGCCGATGACTCCACCCGTCGCTGGCACGCAGATCGTCAGTTCCCGATGCTGGCCTGGTCGACACTTGCGGCGGGTTTTGCCGGCGGCACGACGACCGAAGCGTCGTCGGTCGACGAGGTGGCCCGCGTCTACTTCTCAGACGACAACCTCGAGCGGCGTCGTCGGGCCGAGGGACTGGGTCGGGACCGGGGGCTCACCGGGCTTCAGGTGGCCCTCGCCTTCGTCCTGTCCCAGCCCTTCCCGATGGTCGCATTGGTCGGCCCGTCCAAGGTGCCAAACCTGAACGAGGCACTGGGCGCGCTCGAACTAGGTCTCACGGAGCAGGAGATGGCCTACCTCGACCTGGAGGGCTAGCGGCGCCGACTCCGGTGTCGTGTGGAGGGCGCCCGTTCGTCGACGGCGAAGGCGTCGAGATCCTCCACGATCTCGGCGAGCCCCGGGCGGGAGGCGGGCTGGTATACATCGACTGCCTCCCTGATCGCCGCCACGTGGTCGGGCGTGGATCCGCAGCAGGCGCCCACGATCCTGGCTCCCGAACGAAGGGCCAGCTCCACGTACCGGGCCATCCCTTCGGGGCCGATGGGGTAAGTGAGGCCCTCGCTTCGATAGAGAGGTATCCCACAGTTCGCCTTGGTGATGGTGACCGTGCCGGGGCTGACATCCTCGATGGCGTGGGCCGCTGCCACCGCATCGCCTGGCCCGATGCCACAGTTGGCTCCGATCGCGGTCACCTCGGGGTGGACCTTGCCCCACTCGCCGAACCCCCTGGGGTGGATTCCCATCATGGTGTGGCCGGCGGTGTCGAAGCTGAGGGTCGTGGCGATCGGCAGCCCGGTCCCGGATGCCGCTTCGACTGCGGCCTCCAACTCCTCGAACGAGGAGATGGTCTCGATCCAGATGACGTCGGCCCCGGCAGCGGCGAGAGCGTCACACTGCTCGGAGAAGACTTCGACGCCGCGGTCCCGAGACAGTCCGCCGAGCGGCTCGAACAGCTCACCGGTCGGGCCGACGCTACCGGCAACGGCCACCGGCCGATCGGCCAAGGCGGCGGCACGCCGAGCAACCTCGACCCCGGCCTCGTTCAGTTCAAACACCCGGTCACCCATGTCGTGGAGGTCGAGACGTAGCCGGTTGCCGCCGAACGTGTTGGTCAGGACTACGTCGGCCCCGGCCTCGATGAAGGATCGGTGCACCTTCTCGACGAGGTCGCCCTCCTCGATGTTGAGCAACTCCGGGCAACCGCCGCCCTCGAGCCCGAGCGAGAACAGGGTCGTCCCCATGGCGCCGTCCGCCACCAGATACGGACGGGTGTCGAGCAGGTCGGTGAACGTCGTGCGTGTAGTGGTGGTGGGGGCCATCTCCTTCTCCTTTGTGGAGGCGGCCTCACGAGAGAACCGCCGCAGCGAGTGCCGGGCGGTTCATCCATCCCGACGCTTTAGCCGCATTTCTTGAGCGCCCGCAAGCTGTGGATCAAATCGGCGCTTTCGAGGAACGATAGCCCTGTGCCGGCTCGTGTGTGGGAAACGAGGAGGGGGGCGGCGGTGCCGCCCCCCTCGCTCCGGACTGCGTCTTCCTACTGGTCGGCCAGCCAGGCGGACCACACGTCCTCGTGGTCGGCGATCCACTGGGCGGCGACATCGGCCGCGTCCTGGCCTTCGATCTCGACCGCGGGCAGCATCCCCAACTGGTCCTCGGTCGTGATGGTGAACTTCTCCAAGAACGACTGCACGTTCGGCGCCTTCTCGGCCAGTTGGGCCGAGGCGTACTTGGTGAGCACGTCCTCCGGATAGTCACAATCGATGGCCGCCGGGTCCGAGTAGCACTCCTCGTTGTATTCCGGGAGCAGGACGTTGACCAGGTCGTACTGGGCGACGGCCGCAGTCGGGGTCCACCAGTACATGAGGATGGGCTCCTCGGCAGCGACCCTGGCATCGAGCTCTGCGACCGTGGACGCTTCGCTCCCGGAGAAGACCACCTGGAAGGGGAGATCCAGGTTGGCGATGATCGCCTCGTCGTACTGCGAGTACGAGGGGTCTGTCCCGAGGAATCGGCCCTGATCACCGGTCTCCGCCGTAGCGAACAGAGCCGCGTTGGCGGGATCGGCATAGCCCTCCCAGGTGGCCAGCTCGGGGTGCTCGTCGATCACGTACTGCGGGGTGAACCAGCCGATCTTGCCGATCGCCCCCAGCTCGCCGATGTTGACGACGCTCCCGTCGTCTATGAAGGCCTGCTCCTCGGCGACCACGCCGGAGGGCCATACCTCGAGCACGACGTCGAGTGAGCCGTCCGAGAGGCCGGTGAACATGGTGTTCTCGTCGATGGCGACGACCTCTGCTGGGTTCCCCAGCTCAGCTTCGATCAGTTGGGCCGCGATCTCGGCATTGAGCGCCGAGGCGGTCCATGGATTCGCCACGATGTTGATCGTCTCGCCGCCACCTTCGACCGGGGCCTCCGTGGTCCCGGCGGCCTCGGCGGCGGTGGTCGTCGCCCCGTCTTCGCCGGCCGCCCCGGTTGTGGTGGCGCCGCCGCCGTCCCCGCAGGCAGCCAGCACCAGTGCGAGGGCTGACAACACGATCCAGATTCGGTGTTTCATGCTTCTCCTAGGCCCGGGCCGACGCTCGCGGCCGGAAAGGGCCGCCTGGTACATTACCGACGTGGCTGTCACCGAGGGGCTGTGACCGGCGACGTGTGTCTGTCGGTCGAGCACGTCTGGAAGGTGTTCGGCACTCGACCCGACAAGGCGATCGACATGGTCGGGAGAGGCGCCACCCGGGAGGAGGTGCACGAGGCGACTGGCTGCACCGTCGGAGTCCGGGACGTCTCATTCGACGTGGGGCGGGGTGAGACCTTCGTGGTCATGGGTCTTTCTGGATCGGGGAAATCGACACTCATCCGTTGTGTCTCACGTCTCAACGAAGTGACGAGCGGGCGGGTCGTCCTGGATGGCCAGGACCTGACCGCCATGAGTGACGACCAGCTGCGACAGGTGCGCCGGCACAAGATGTCGATGGTCTTCCAGCATTTCGGCCTGTTCCCCCACCGGAGGGTGATCGACAACGCCGCGTACGGGCTCGAGATCCAGGGCGTCGACAAGGACGAGCGGTACGAGCGGGCCACCCGGGTGCTCGAGGTGGTCGGCCTCAAGGGGTGGGAGCAGAGCTATCCCCAGCAGCTGTCGGGAGGGATGCAGCAGCGGGTCGGCCTGGCGCGGGCCCTGACCGTGGATCCCGAGATCCTGTTCTTCGACGAGCCTTTCTCTGCGCTCGACCCCTTGATCCGGCGTGACATGCAGGACGAGTTGATCAGACTTCAGGAGACCCTACAGCGAACCATCGTCTTCATCACCCATGACTTCGCCGAGGCGATCAAGCTCGGTGACCGCATCGCCATCATGAAAGACGGTGCGTTCGACCAGGTGGGCACGGCCACGGAGCTGATAACGGAGCCGGCCACCGACTACGTCCAGGAGTTCACCAAGGAGATCCCCAAGGCGAAGGTCCTGACCACGGCGGCGGTGCTGAAGCCAGGCCAGGGAGCGCCCAACGGCCGGACGGTCCGACTCGACGACACCATCGAAGGATTGCTTCCCGCCCTGCTCGACGACGATTCCGAGATCTGGGTGGAGGATTCCGACGGAAGGACCGTCGGGGTGGTCGATCGGCAGGCCGTGGCCAAAGCCCTCGAGCCGGACCGATGACCGACGTCCTCCAGCCGACCGACGTCGCCCTGGTCAAAGAGGAGACGCGGAGGTCCCGGTTCGGCTGGTGGTGGCTGGCCCTGGTGGCTGGGGTGATCCTGCTTCAATTCCTGGTCACTTCCACCGCCGTCCCCCCGCTCTGGGACACCGTGATCTCGGGGCCCATCGATCAGTTCGCCACCTGGGCCCGAGAGAACCGCCAGATCCATCCCATCTTCACCAGTTTCTTCATCCCCTTCTCGGCCGCGGTGGATTGGGGTCTGACGACGATCGAGTCCTTCCTCAAATGGCTTCCCTGGTTCGTCCTGCCTCTCGTCGTGTTCCTCGTCATCTTCCGGACCGGGAACTGGAAGATGGCGACGGTGGCCGCCCTGGCGATGGTCTATCCCGGATTGGTGGGGCTGTGGGACACGACCATGGAGACCCTTTCGTTGATGGCCATCGCAGTGCTAATCGCCCTGGCGATCGGGATCCCGCTCGGTGTGCTGTCCGCCCGACGGCCCAGCGTCGAGCGTCTGATCCGACCTGTGCTCGATGCGATGCAGACCATCCCCGCCCCGGTCTACTTCATCCCGGTCGTGCTCTTCTTCGGCATCCGCCGGGTACCGGCGACCATCGCAACCGTCATCTACTCACTGCCCCCGGCGGTGAGGCTGACCACCCTCGGGATCCAGGGGGTCCCGCACCAGTCGGTGGAGGCGTCAGACATGTTCGGGTCGACGCCAAGGCAGACGTTGTTCAAGGTCCAGCTGCCCATGGCCATGCCGACGATCATGACCGGGATCAACCAGACCATCATGATGGCCCTCGGCATCGTGGTGCTGGCCACCCTGCTCGGGGCGGGCGGTCTTGGCCAGGAGGTGCTCGAGGCCCTGAGCCAGAGACGGACCGGTCGTGGGCTGGCCGCCGGGCTCGCCATCGTCGCCGTCGCCATGGTGCTCGACAGGGTCGGCAGGTCGCTTGCGTTCGCCGACCGGACCCGGCCGGCCTCGCGTCGTTATGTGATCACCTCACTGCTCCTGGTCGCCGGGGCGATCGTCGTGGGGCGGGCCATGGGTTGGGCCACCTTCCCCGAGGTGTGGGAGGTCTCCGTCTTCGACCCGGTGGACACGGCCGTCCGCTGGGGGAGGGACAACCTGTCATTCATCACCCGGCCGGTAAACGACTTCATCGTTGCCGGGCTGCTCATCCCGGTGCGCGACTTCCTGACCCTCACCGTCGCGTGGCCGGTGCTGATGCTCGTCACCGGGTTCATCTGCTGGCGCCTCAAAGGGGTGGGCCTGGCCATCTTCAGTGTCTTCGCCCTCCTCCTGGTGGGACTCATCGGGATGTGGGCCCTCTCCCTCGAGACCCTGACCCAGGTGCTGGCCGCGGTGGTCATCTCGGTCGCCATTGCCATCCCGGTGGGGATCTGGGCCGGGCGCAACCGCAGGGTCGATGCCGTCCTTGCGCCGATCCTCGACGCGCTCCAAACCATCCCCTCGTTCGTCTTCATCATCCCCGTGATACTTCTCTTCACGGTGGGCCAGGTGCCCGGGATCATCGCCGCAGTTCTCTACGCCATCGTCCCCGGGATCCGGATCACCGCCCTCGGCATCCGCCAGGTCCCGGAAGAGAGCATCGAGGCGTCACAGACGTTCGGCGCCACCCCCCGTCAGACCATGTTCGGAGTGAGGATCCCGCTCGCCGCCCCCACCATCATCGCCGCGGTCAACCAGGTGATCATGATGGTGCTGGCCATGGTGATCATCGCGGGTCTGGTCGGTGGCGGGGCGCTGGGATTCGAGACGGTGAGAGCTGTCACTCGTGGCGAGACCGGGCTCGGCTTCGAGGTCGGGATCGCCATCGTGGTCATGGCCATAATCCTCGACCGACTCACCAATGCCTGGGCGGTCAGGTTGCAGCCTCCCACCCCTTCGCACTGATTCTGCCACTCATCGAGCACTACTACCGTCCCATCCCAATGACGCTCGAGACCCAGCAGCTGTATATCGACGGCGGCCGTGTCGACGCGACCTCCGGCGAGACATTTGCCACGATCAACCCCGCCACCGGCCAGGAGATCTGTCAGGTCCAACATGCCGGAGCGTCAGATGTGGACCGAGCTGTCGCCTCGGCTCGCCGTGGCTTCGAGGTGTGGCGCCAGATGTCAGGGGCGGAGCGGGGAAGAATCCTGAACCGGGCCGCCAACCTGCTTCGTGACAACAACGAGGAGCTGGCCCGTCTCGAGGTGCTCGACACCGGAAAGCCGCTGCAGGAGGCGATCGCTGTCGACGTCCTCTCCGGCGCCGACGCAATCGAGTACTACGCCGGCCTGGCGGCGACCATTCATGGTGAGACCTTCGAGCTGGGCTCTGCTTGGGTTTATACCCGCCGCGAGCCGCTGGGGGTCTGTGTCGGGATCGGGGCCTGGAACTACCCGATCCAGATCGCATGCTGGAAGTCCGCGCCTGCCCTCGCCTGTGGCAACTCGATGGTGTTCAAGCCGGCCGAGCTGACCCCGCTCACTGCCGTGCGTCTCGCCGAGATCTACACCGAAGCCGGTCTTCCCGACGGGGTGTTCAACGTGGTGCAAGGCGACCATCGCACCGGCGAGGCCCTGGTGTCACACCCGGACGTCGCCAAGGTCTCGCTCACCGGGGAAGTGGGCACTGGGAAGATCGTGATGGCCAACGCCGCATCGACTCTGAAGCATGTGACGCTCGAGTTGGGTGGGAAGAGCCCGCTCATCATCTTCGACGATGCCGATCTGGACAACGCGGTGTCGGCGGCGTTGATGGCCAACTTCTATACCCAGGGTGAGATCTGCTCCAACGGGACCCGGGTTTACGTCCACGAGGAGATCCACGACGAATTCCTGGAGCGTCTGGTCACCCGTACCTCGAAGATGAAGATCGGCGACCCTATGGACCCCGACACCCATGTTGGCGCACTCATCTCCCAGGAGCACATGGAGAAGGTGCTCTCCTACATCGAGGCCGGCCAGGAGGCAGGGGCGAGGCTGGTCATCGGTGGCGGCAAGCCGTCGGACCCCTCCCTGGCCGACGGCTATTTCGTGGAGCCGACCGTCTTCGACGCGTGCAGCGACGACATGACCATCGTCCAGGAGGAGATCTTCGGGCCGGTGATGGCGGTCCTCAGCTTCCGGGACGAAGACGACGTGATCGCTCGGGCCAACGACACGGTCTACGGGCTGGCCGCCGGTGTGTTCACCAGAGACATCCAGCGTGCCCACCGGGTGGTGGCCCGGCTCGAGGCGGGGACCACCTGGATCAACAACTACAACATCACCCCGATCGAGATGCCCTTTGGCGGCTACAAGCAATCGGGGATCGGTCGGGAGAACAGCCTCGTCACCATCAACCACTACACCCAGGTGAAGAGCGTCTATGTGGAGATGGGTGACGTCGAGGCCCCCTACTAGGTCGGGGCCAACCGAGGGAGGTGAATCGCGTGGGTGATGGTTTCCTGGCGGGCAAGACCGCAATGATCACGGGTGGTGCTTCGGGGATGGGTCTGGCCATGGCCGTGGCCTTCGCCTCCGAGGGGGCGAACGTCAGCGTCGGGTCGTTGCTGGCCGGTGGGCAAAAGACCGAGGGCGAAGTGGTCCACATGCCGGGCCAGGATCAGATGGACCACGCCGTCTCGCTGATCGAGGCGGAGGGGGCCACCGGCATTGGGCTCGTTCTCGACGTCACCTCGGACGACTCGGTGGCGGCGTTCTTCCGGGCGACGGTGGACCGCTTCGGCCAGGTCGACATACTGGCCAACGCCGCCGGCATCACCGCCGAGCAGACCATCGTCGGGCACTCCGACGCTTTGTGGGACAAGGTCATCGACGTCAACCTCACCGGCACCTATCGGGCCATCAAGCATGTCTTGCCAGGGATGATCGAGCGTGGCTGGGGGCGGATCATCAACATCGCCTCGACCGCGGCAACGGTGGGGGCGGTGACCTCGGGCGCCTACTGCGCCTCCAAGGCCGGGGTGGTCGGTTTGACCAGATGTGTCGCTCTGGAGGGGGCGCCACACGGGGTCACCTGCAACGCGATCAGCCCTACCTGGGTCGACACCTCCTTCGGCCGGGAGTGGATGAGTGACATCGCCGAGAAGCAGGAGAGCCGATCGGGGGCCGAGTACATCTCAGACGTGGAGAAGACCAACCCCCAAGGTCGTCTCATCTCCCCGACCGAGATCGGCGCCCTCGCCCTATTCCTCTGCTCCGACGCCGCCCACGGCATCACCATGGAAGACCTGAGGGTCTCGGCCGGGTCTCTGTGGTAGGCCCTCCGAAATTGGGAGCGTGAGTGACGCATATGACACCTCCTGATCGCAATTTCGAGGGCTAGACCTCTTTTCTCCGCCTGACCTCTGCTACCACCGCTTCTAGGACGGGGTGGAGGTCGCCTATCACGGCGTAATCGGCTTTGGTCACCATCGGAGCCTCGGGGTCGTTGTTGATGGCGAGCACGTTCTTCGAGGCCATCATCCCGACCCAGTGCTGGATCGCCCCTGAGATGCCACAGGCGATGTAGAGATGCGGCGCCACCCGGGTCCCGGTCTGGCCTACCTGATCGGAGTGGGGCCGCCATCCGTTGTTGGTGACGACCCGGGAGCAGCCCACTGCGCCGCCAAGCAGCCCGGCGAGATCCTCCAGTACCGCGAAGCCCTCCGGTGAGCCCACACCTCGGCCCCCGCTCACGACCACAGGGGCCGTGGTGAGGGTGATCCCCTCGGACACGGTAACCCGTTCCACCACCCTCGTCCGGGACAACTCGTCCGACAGGTCGGGCTCGAAGACCTCGGCATCGACCTCGCCTGACCCGACTGCTGCATCGACCGCATGTGGTGCGATCGTCGCCAGCTTCAACGAGGCGGTCAGCGACGCCTCCTCGAGCAGGCTCCCTCCCCATCTGACCCTGGTCAGCTCCCAGTTTTGGCCCGATGGCCGGATCTCGGTGACCATCGCCGCCAGTGGAAGGTCGAGGATGGCGGCGACATGAGCCAGGATCTCGTTCCCTCGCTCGGTCCCCGATGCGAGCATGGCATCGGGAGACCGGGTCCGGCAAAGCTGGGCCAATGCCTCGCCCATGGCCTCGGGCGCATGGTCCGAGAGCAGGGGATGCTCGATCACAACATGCCGTGCCACCCCACCGATCGGGCAGTCCCCGATGGTGACCGCAGTCACCTCACCAAGTGCGCCGGCCAAGGCGACAGCCTGTAGCGATGTCTCCGAGGGCGAGCCCGAATCGTGCTCTACGAAGACGAAGACCCCGCTCACAGCAGACCGAGGTCTTCGAGCAGGTCGGCGACCGCGGGTGCGGCCTCGGGGCCCTGCCCCAGGATCGTGGTCGACGATGCCACCTCGAGTGGAGTGTCGAGACGAAGCATGGCGAGACCACCGGGCTGCCCCGTCGGCCGGGACGAAGCCACCTCCGCCTTCTTCGCCTTGAGACGGGAGGGCAAGGTCGGGTAACGAGGCAGGTTGATCCCTTCCTTCACCGCCACCACTGCGGGGAGAGGGAGGTGGTAGACCTCGAACCCTGCGTCGGTCTCCCGCCGGGCTATCAGCGTGGCACCTTCGAGCTCAATCCCCTTGATGCCGCTGATCACGGGCCGCCCCAGGGCGTGGGCCACTCTGATGCCGACCTGATACCCGCCAGCGTCGGCCGACTCGTTGCCGAACAGGACCAGGTCGAACGGGCCACCGGCAAGCTCGAGGCTCTCGATGCCCCCAGCTAGCGCGGCCGCGGTGGCCTGAGGATCCCATTCCGACCCATCGGTGGCCAGCAGCACGGCCTCGTCTGCCCCGGTCGAGATCGCATAGCGGAGCTGTTCCTCCGCCTCGGCCGGGCCCAGTGTCATCACCACGACCGTCCCGCCGTGTCCTTCCTTGATCCGGACCGCCTCCTCGACGGCACATTCCTCGTGAGGGCTCACGGTGAATGGGAGATGTCGGGCGTCGACGGCCTGCCGGTCATCGGTGAGGGCTATCCGGGCACCAGGGGCGGGGACCCGCTTGACGCAGACGAGGATCCTCACCCTTTCATCCGTTTGTCGTCGGGGTCGAAGACAGGAGTCGATCCCGCCACGGCCACCTTCACCGGGTACAGCTCGTTCATGTACATCACGGAGAGGAGGTTGCCGACGACCGCGTGCTCCGGAGGCAGGTAGGCCAGCAGCAGGAACTTGCCCAGCGAGGGGCCGGCGCCCGCAGTGGTGACATAGGAGGGACGGCCCTTGCGATCGGTGATCCTTCCCCCATCGGGAGTGGTGATCGGCTCCCGCCCGGTCGGGTATCGCTTGATCCCGTCACGGGGCGAGAGGTGATCCTCCATGGTGAGGGTGCACAAGATGGCGGCCGGCTCCTCCTCCCGGGCGGCGAGATATGCCTCCTTGCCGATGAATTCGTGCTTCTTGACCTTGGGCCGGGCCA
Organism: Acidimicrobiia bacterium; assembly: GCA_025928935.1. Lineage (GTDB taxonomy): Bacteria > Actinomycetota > Acidimicrobiia > Spongiisociales > ZC4RG35 > JARDZU01. Next base: position 2,880 of record JAICNB010000041.1, on the reverse strand, counting down.
GCCCGGCCTCGACCGGGTTGTACTCGCTCTCCAGCTCGGCGCCCATCAGCCGGTAGCCCTTCTCCAGGCGACCGGTGGTCCCATAGACCCCGGCGCCGACCGCGGTCACGCCGAAGTCGTGGCCGACCTCCCATAGCCTGTCCCACATCGGGCCGCCGGCCTCGGCGGGGACATACACCTCCCAGCCCAGCTCCCCGACGTAGGAGATGCGGAAGAGGCGGGCGTTGATCGAGCCGAAGTCGATCGCCTGGGTGGACCCATATGGGAAGGCGTCGTTGGAGAGGTCGTGGTCGGTCATCGACTGGACCAGGTTGCGGGCCTCCGGGCCCCACACCCCGATCGTGGTGTAGGCCGAGGTCATGTCGGCCAGGTGAACCGAGCCGTCCTCGGGGAGATGGGTCCGAAACCAGTGCTGGTCCCTGGGGCCATCGAAAGCCCCGGTGATGACCCTGAAGTGCTCCTCCCCGAGCCGGAGGATGGTGAGGTCGGCCTTGAACCCACCGGACCCGGTCAAGAGCGGGGTGTACACAGAGCGCCCCACCGCCACGTCGGCGTTGTTGACCGTCATCGTCTGGATGTAGTCGAGCACCCCCGGGCCGGTGAAGTCGAAGATGACGAATGGGGCGAGATCGACCAGCCCAACCTTCTCCCTCATCGCCAGGTGCTCGGCGTTCTGGATCGGGGACCACCAACGGCGGTCCCACTCGTGGGCTCGGTCCTCGATGCCATAGTGGTCGACGAGTGGCGAGTTCGACTCGTACCAGTGAGGCCTTTCCCAGCCACCGGCCTCGAAGTAGACGGCCCCCAGTTCGGTGGTGCGGGAGTGGACCGGGGAGAGCCGTTTGTTTCGCTCGGAGGCCCATTGCTCCCGGGGGTGCACTATCCCGTAGGTCTTGTTGAAGTGCTCGGCGCATCGGGCCCGGATGTGATGGTCGGTCCTGGCGTACGGATAGAAGCGGGCGACGTCCGAGGCGTGAGGGTCGAGCTCGGGGTACCCGTTGGTCATCCACTCCGCCACCGCCCGGCCCGTGCCAGGGCCCTCTTTGATCCAGATGGCGGCTGCAGACCAGAGGTTGCGCACCTCCACGGTCTCCCCGATCAGCGGCATCGCATCGGGGGTGAGTGAGAGGAGCCCGTTGATGGCGTACTTGATCTCTGCCTGGGAGAGGATCTCGGGCATCAGCTCGAGGGCAACCTCGAGCTGAGGGTCGAAGTCGTCCTCGGTGAAGGGGAGCTCGGTGGGGGAGAGTCGGGCCTCGGCGAGCGAGGGGATCTCGTCCGGGGAGTGGAAGATGGGTCGATGGGCATACGACCCGACCTCCATCGAGCCTGAGGTCTGGCGCTCGTACATGAAGGTGTCCATGTCCCTGATGATGGGGAAGGCCAGCTCTTTGCCCGACTCCTGGAGGATCGGTATCGGCCCGACGTCGATCATCTGGTGCACGGCTGGCGTCAACGGGATGCTTGCCCCCGCCATCCTGGCGATGCGTGGGCTCCAGACCCCGCAGGCGATAACCACGTATTCGGCCTCGATCCGGCCCTTGTCGGTGATCACGGCCTTCACCCGCCCCCGGTCGGTCTCGATGTCGAGGATCTCGGTGTTGGCCATCGTCTGCAGGGCGTCGAGAGCGGTGGCGCGCTCCCGGAAAATGGTTCCGGCCCGCAACGAGTCGACTGCGGACACGGTCGGGAAGTAGCAGCCGCCGATGAGGACTTCCTCATTGATGAAGGGGACCAGCTCCTGGATCTCCCCCGGGGTCACCAGGTGGGCCTCCATGTCCCAGTTCTTGGCGGAGCTCATCCGTCGTCGCAGCTCTTCCATGCGCTCCTCGGTCCGGGCCACTTCGATGCCCCCGCAGGTGACGTTCACCCCCATCTCCTCGTACTGGCGCTGGCTGTCGAGCGTGAGCATCGCCATCTCTTTGTTGTGATCGACCGGGAAGATGAAGTTGGAGGCGTGACCGGTCGACCCTCCCGGGTTGGGGAGCGGGCCCTTGTCGATCTGGACGATGTCCCGCCAACCGAGCTCGGCGAGATGACCCACCACCGAGTTGCCCACGATCCCGGCGCCGATGACGACCACGCTGGCGTTTGATGGCAGATCACTCACAGACCAAGACCTCCGATTCAGCATTCTGTGCGGATTATCCGCGCTTCCACCGGCGCGAATCCGCACAGAACGGTTGCGAAGGGCAGACTAGTGTTCCAACATATAGCACAAGCCCGCATCGTGGAACGCGCCTGGAGCGAACGGTGCTCAACGGGCAGTCAAGCCGGAGGATCGAATGGCCGACGAAGAGCTCGACCTGAACTCACTTTCCGACGAGGACCTCGTGTTGCAGATGCACGACGACCTCTACGACGGCCTGGCCGACGAGATCGACGAGGGCACCCGGATCCTGCTCGATCGGGGTTGGGACCCCCAGCGTGTGCTCAACGACGCCCTGGTGGAGGGGATGCGCATCGTCGGGATCGACTTCAGGGACGGGATCCTGTTCGTTCCCGAAGTGCTGCTCGCCGCCAACGCCATGAAGGCCGGGATGGAAGTGTTACGGCCGCTGCTCGCCGAGACCGGGGCCGAGACCATCGGCAAGGTCGTGATCGGGACCGTGAAGGGCGACATCCACGACATCGGCAAGAACCTGGTGGCGATGATGCTGGAGGGCGCCGGATTCGAGGTGATAAATCTCGGGATCAACACAGACGCCGACGAGTTCATCGCCGCACTGGACGAGCACAAACCCGACATCCTCGGGATGTCCGCTCTGCTCACGACCACCATGCCTGTGCCGCTGCCCAGGACGTGGTTGAGAACCCATTCGTGGACGGAGGCGGCGCCGGCGAGGTTTGGGCGTACGGGCTTCGCAATCCGTGGCGGTT
>JAICNB010000087.1 GCA_025928935.1 Acidimicrobiia bacterium | reverse complement strand
ATGACCCGGCATATCCACATGCGCATAATGACGAGCCTCAGTCTCATACTCCACATGAGCAATCTGAATCGTGATCCCCCGCTCACGCTCCTCAGGCGCCTTATCAATCATGTCAAACGACGTCATCTGATTCGAACCACCCACCCGCTCCGACAGCACCCGAGTAATCGCAGCAGTCAACGTCGTCTTCCCATGATCAATATGACCCATCGTCCCCACATTCACATGAGGCTTCGTACGCTCAAACTTCGCCTTCGCCATTTCCTCTTGGCTCCTCTATCTCTGTCTCTACGGTCTTCTCTTTGACTCCTCAGGAGGGCCCGCGCCGGCTCGACACGATGTCTTCGGCGATCGAGTCGGGAACGTCCTGATAGGAGTGAAACTGCATGGAATAGGTGGCCCGTCCTTGTGTCTTGGAGCGGAGATCGGTGGCATAGCCGAACATCTCCGACATCGGGACCTGGGCTCGGATCACCTGGCTGTTGCCCCGCTGGGTCATGCCCTCGACCTTGCCCCGCCGTGAGTTGAGGTCGCCGATCACGTCGCCCATGTACTCGTCCGGAGTGGTCACCTCGACCTCCATGATCGGCTCGAGCAGCTTGACCCCCGCCTTGCGAGCAGCCTCCTGGAGGGCCATGGAGCCGGCGATCTTGAAGGCCATCTCCGAGGAGTCGACGTCGTGGGACGAGCCGTCGACAAGGGTGGCCCGCACGTCGACCAATGGGTAGCCGGCCACGATGCCCTGGTCCAGCGCTGCCTCGATGCCGTCGTCGACCGAGGGGATGTACTCCCGTGGCACACGCCCTCCCTTGATCAGGTCGACGAACTCGTAGCCACCGCCCGGCCCGGTGGGCTCCAGGTTGATGACGACGTGGGCGTATTGGCCCTTGCCACCGGTCTGCTTGACATGTCGGTACTCGACCTTGTCGATCGCCCGGCGGATTGTCTCCCGATAGGCGACCTGCGGCTTGCCGACCGTGGCGTCGACCCTGAACTCGCGGAGAAGGCGGTCGACGAGGATCTCCAGGTGGAGCTCCCCCATCCCCGAGATGATGGTCTGCCCGGTCTCCTCGTCGGTCCGGACCAGGAAGGTCGGGTCCTCCTCGGAGAGTCGGTGCAGCGACTCGGACAGCTTCTCGTCGTCCGACTTGGTCTTGGGCTCGATGGCCACCGAGATGACCGGCGCGGGGAACTCCATCGACTCGAGCTGGATCGAGTTGCTGAGGTCGGAGAGAGTGTCGCCGGTGGTGGTGTTCTTGAACCCGATGCCGGCGACGATGTCCCCGGTGAAGACATCGTCGATGTCCTCTCTCGAGTTTGCATGCATTCGAAGGATGCGACCGAGACGCTCCCGTTGACCCGATGCCGTGTTCAGCACGGTGCCGCCCTTGGCGGCGTGCCCCGAATAGACCCGGAAGTAGGTCAGCTTGCCGACATGGGGATCGGACATGATCTTGAAGGCAAGAGCGGCGAAGGGCTCTCCGTCCTCGGCAGCACGCTCGATGATCATCTCTTCGTCACCCGGCTTGAAGCCCTTGATCGGGGGAAGGTCTGCCGGGCTGGGGAGATAGGCAACGACAGCGTCGAGCAGCAGCTGAACACCCTTGTTCTTGAAGGCGGAGCCACACAGGACGGGCGTGAAATCACGACCGATGGTGCCGTTGCGCACCCCCTCCTGGATCTCCTTGGCGGTCAGGTCGCCGTTCTCGAGATAGGCCTCGAGAAGGTCCTCCGAGGTCTCGGCCACCGCCTCCAACAGCTTCTCCCGGTACTCGGCGGCCCTGTCAGCGAGCTCGGCCGGGATGTCGGTGGTGTCCCAGTGCTTCCCGTCGTCACCCTTCCAGACGTGCGCCTTCATCTCGATCAGGTCGACGACACCGTTGAAATCGGCCTCCGATCCGATGGGCAGCTGGAGGACCAGGGGCCGGGCTCCGAGCCGGTCGACGATGGACTGGACGTCGAAGTAGAAGTCTGCGCCGGTGCGGTCGAGCTTGTTGATGAAGCAGATCCGGGGGACGCCGTAGCGGTCGGCCTGACGCCATACGGTCTCCGACTGGGGCTCGACGCCGGCCACCCCGTCGAACACGGCGATGGCGCCGTCGAGGACCCGAAGCGCCCGCTCCACCTCGACCGTGAAGTCGACGTGGCCTGGGGTGTCGATGATGTTGATCCAGTGGTCGTGCCAGACGCAGGTGGTTGCGGCGGAGGTGATGGTGATGCCCCGCTCTTGTTCCTGCTCCATCCAGTCCATCGTGGCGGCGCCTTCGTGGACCTCACCGATCTTGTAGTTGCGGCCGGTGTAGTAGAGGATGCGCTCGGTAAGGGTGGTCTTGCCCGCGTCGATATGAGCCATGATCCCGATGTTGCGGGTACGGCTCAGCGGCACCTGGCGCAGATGCGACATGGCAGCGTCTCCGTTGCTCATTTCTTCTCTATTACTCCGACTCGATATGCGGTTGTGAACGTCCCACGTCCTGCGGTTCGGGGCCGTTTCGGTGTCGGGCCCGCCTACTGGAACGTTCGGGGTTATCTCTTGTCAGCTACTCCGTTGGGACCGTCGGGCTACCAGCGGTAGTGGGCGAACGCCTTGTTGGACTCCGCCATCTTGTGAACATCTTCCTTGCGCTTGATCGCAGCCCCGGTGTAGTTGGACGCATCGAGGATCTCGTTGGCCAGCCGCATCGCCATCGTCGGCTCACGCCGCTGCCTGGCGAAGTTGACCAGCCATCGAATGGCCAGGGTCTCCTGACGCCGGGCCGAGACCTCGATGGGCACCTGGTAGGAGCTTCCCCCAACCCGGCGGGACCGAACCTCGACCTGGGGACGGATGTTGTCCACCGCCCGCTTCAGGATCACGCTCGGGTCCTGGCTGGTGCGCTGCTCGACGACCTCGAGGGCCCCATAGACGATCTCTCGGGCCGTGTTCTTCTTCCCCTTCCACAAGACCTTGTTGATGACCTTGCTGACGAGGACACTGCGGAAAACCGGGTCCGGCTCGATCTTTCGTTTCTGCGCTGGCGCCCGTCGCATCAGGAGACCTTCTTCGATCCGTATCGGCTGCGGGCCTGCCTGCGATCGTTGACGCCCGAGGCGTCGAGAGCACCTCTGATGACCTTGTACCGGACCCCGGGAAGGTCGCGGACACGGCCCCCACGGACCAGCACGATGCTGTGCTCCTGGAGATTGTGGCCCTCACCGGGAATGTAGGCGGTCACCTCGACCTGGGAGGAGAGACGGACACGGGCGACCTTGCGAAGCGCCGAGTTCGGCTTCTTCGGGGTGACCGTGTAGACGCGGGTGCAAACGCCTCGGCGCTGGGGGGCGCCGCCGAGTGCCGCGGTCTTCGCCTTCTTCTTCTTTGGCTTCCTGCCCTCGCGGACAAGTTGCTCGATGGTCGGCATGTTGCTCCTATTAGGCCAGGAAACGGTCCCGGGCGCAGCCCAAAGGACCGGACCTCCTGTGAAACCTTGCGTCTCGGGCACTGGACATGCCCGGTCCATCCGGTCGCGCTCAAATAGCGAGCGGCCCCGGACGAAGACAGCATTCTACGTGAGTTCTGCGTTTAGGGCCAAATTGGGCTGCGACGCGTTGGCCCGGTCCCGATCCGGTACCTACGGGACTGTGGTGGTCTCGGGCTCGGTGGTGGTGGTGCTGGGATCCGTGGTGGTCGTCGTCGCCTCAGTCGTGGTGGTGGGCTCGGTTGTCGTAGTCGTGGGTGCAGTGGTCGTGGTAGTTGACGTTGTCGAGGTCGTTTTCGGTCTGGTCGTGGTGGTGGCAGCCGGAGGCCGGGTGGTAGTGGTTGCGGCCGGGGGCCGGGTCGTCGGAGTAATCCCCGGCGGCCCGGTTGTGGATGTCGTGATGACAGTTGGTGTGGTGACACCGGGACCGATGCCCGGGCTCGGTATTCCCCGGCGCGGCGGCGGCTCCGCCGGCATCGTCGGCGTGGTCGTGATTGGGGAAACCTCGGCCGGCAAGGTCGTCCCGGCCTTTCTGATCGTGGTGCTCGACACCGTCGTCGCGGCGCCCGTGCCCGGTGTGGCCAGGATGGTCGAACCACCGCTCGGCAGACACGCACTGACGGGCAGTCGCTGCGGTTCGGCGACGTCCCCTACCGCCGCCACTTCGACGTACACGACATTCCCGGGGCTGCGGACGTCACGAAGGGCGTAGAACAGCCCGTCTTCCGTCAGGCCCACGACCTGAACCGTGTCTCCGCGAATCAGGCGACCGATCGGCGACTCGCCGGGGCAGGCGATCGTCTGGGCGGCTGTGTGGACGATGCCCGATGTCTCGTACCCGGCAAGCCCCCGGACCCACGGGACCGCCACAGCGACCCCCACCCCGAGCACGACCAGGCCGATCACGACCGCGACCCGGCTCAGGCCGACGATCTCGAAACGGCGTCGCCTCTGGACCTCTTCTTCGTCCCGACAAAGGTGACGCGCCACCCGTTGGGCGAGCTCGTCCGGGGATATGAAACCCGACCCCTGACCGGGGTGGTTTGGATTGCCACTCATCGGGGGGACCCTCGTTCTGACCGCGCAGCCACCAGTCCCCGCCGCATCGAAAAGCCATCTCGTGGCCGTTTCGTGTCAATGCCAAAGGCCACCCCACCAGAGCGGCCCCCTGCGAAAGAACCGCCCCGAAGGGCGGTTCTTCCTTTCGCTCTCCGAGGGGGAGAATCCCCCTCTTTCGGCTACTCCTCTTCGTCGTCGCCCCCACCCAGGTTGCCGCCCAGGGAGGCGAGCCACTCGGCGGGATCCTCGGGGAGGCCCTCGTCCTCGCCGGGAGCGCTGAGGCCACCCTCGAGGAAGCCGAGGGAAGCGACGGTGGTGGCGCCGGGTAGAGCCGGTTGGAGCATCTGGTACTGCTGGGCCCCGGTCCCTGCCGGGATCAGCTTGCCGATGATCACGTTCTCCTTGAGGCCCCGCATGAAGTCGGACCGCCCCTGGATGGCGGCATCGGTGAGCACCCGTGTCGTCTCCTGGAAGGAGGCGGCCGACAGCCACGAGTCGGTGGCCAATGAGGCCTTGGTGATCCCCATCAGCTCAGGGCGACCCTCCGCAGGCCGCTTGCCGGCGGTGACCAGCTCTCGGTTGGCATCGCGGAAGTTCTGATCGTCGATCAGCGCCGCGGGAAGGAAGTCGGACTCGTTGGGAGAGACCACACGCACCCTGCGCAACATCTGGCGGACGATCATCTCGATGTGCTTGTCGTGGATCTCGACACCCTGCGATCGGTACACCTCTTGGACCTGATCGACCAGGTACTGCTGGGTGGCGCGCACCCCGCGGATCTCGAGCACTTCCTTGGGATCGAGCGGGCCCTCGGTGAGCTGGGTGCCGGCCTCGATCTCGACGCCGTTGGCCACCCGGAGCTTGGCGTAACGGGAGATCGGGTACACCGCCTCCTCGTCACCACTCTCGATCAGGACGCGCCTTCCCTCGGTGTCCTCGACCAGGGTGACTACACCACTGAGATCAGAGATGACCGCCTTCCCCTTGGGGGTCCGGGCCTCGAACAGCTCGACGACGCGGGGAAGCCCGTGGGTGATGTCCTCACCGGCCACACCGCCGGTGTGGAAGGTCCGCATGGTGAGCTGGGTGCCCGGCTCGCCGATCGACTGAGCGGCCATGATCCCCACGGCTTCGCCCGTCTCGACCGTTCGGCCGGTGGCGAGTGACAGGCCGTAACAGGCCTGGCAGACGCCACCTCTCGTGTCACAGGTGAGTGGCGACCGGACCCGAACCGACTCGACGTCGGCCTCCTCGATGGCGTGAAGCTCATTGGTGCCGAGCACCACCCCGGCTCTCAGCTTCTCGTCGTCGACCGTGGCCACCAGGGTGCGGCCCTCCTTGAGGTCGTCGGCGAGCATCCGCCCATAGATGCGCGAGCGGAGGTTGCGGATCTTGGACCCGCGCTCATCGAGCACCGAGATGATGATCCCCTTGTCGGTCCCACAGTCATCCTCGAGGATGATCATCTCCTGGGAGACGTCGACCAGACGACGGGTCAGATAACCCGAGTCGGCGGTGCGGAGGGCGGTGTCGGCCAGGCCCTTGCGGGCGCCGTGGGTCGAGATGAAATACTCGAGGACCGAGAGGCCTTCCCTGAAGTTGGCAATGATCGGGCGAGGGATGATGTCACCCTTCGGGTTGGCCACCAGCCCGCGCATGCCGGCGATCTGCCGCACCTGCATCATGTTCCCGCGAGCCCCGGAGCCGACCATCATGTCCAGGGCGTTGAAGCGCTCCGTCTTGATGCCGGCCTTCATGGCATCGGTCACCTTCTCGGTGGCCTCGGTCCAGATCTCGATCAGCTCCTGACGGCGCTCCTCGTCGGTGACGACACCCTTTTGATAGAGGCTTTGCACCTTGTCGGCACGCTCTTCGTACTCGGCCAGGATCTGTGGCTTCTCCACGGGGGTCTTGACGTCGTCCAGGGCGATGGTGAGCCCGGCCTTGGTGGCGAAGTTGAATCCGAGATCCTTGATCCCGTCGAGCATCTCGGCCACCGCCGATCTGGGGTAGCGCTCGATGACGGTCTCGATCAGCCTCCGGATGTCCGCCTTCATGACCACCGAGTCGACGAAGGGGAATCCCTCGGGCAGCACCTGGTTGATGATGGCCCGACCCAGCGTGGTCTCGGACAACCCTGTGGGGCTCAGCGGCTCCTCGGTGAGGAGGCTGCCCAGCGTCGGCTTGAGGTCGGCATGGAGCTCGGGGTCTCCGGTGAGATCGCCGAGTCTGATCTTGATCGGGGCATGAATCGAGAGCTCGCCGATCTCATAGGCCATCATTGCCTCGTCGATGTCGACAAAGTGCCGGCCGGCCCCTTTGGCATCCTCGACGTGCTCGGACAGGTAGTAGATCCCGATGACCATGTCCTGGGACGGGGTGACGATGGGTCGCCCCGAAGCAGGCGAGAGCACGTTGTTCGAGCTGAGCATCAGGACCCTGGCCTCGGCCTGGGCCTCGGCGGACAGGGGCAGGTGGACAGCCATCTGGTCACCGTCGAAGTCGGCGTTGAACGCCTCGCAAACCAGCGGGTGGATCTGGATGGCCTTGCCCTCGACGAGGACCGGCTCGAACGCCTGGATGCCGAGACGGTGCAACGTCGGGGCCCGGTTGAGCAGGACCGGGTGCTCCTGGATGACATCGGAGAGCACGTCCCAGACCTGAGGGCGTTGGCGCTCCACCATCCTCTTGGCCGCCTTGATGTTCTGGGCCAGGTCGAGATCGACCAGCCGCTTCATCACGAAGGGCTTGAAGAGCTCGAGTGCCATGATCTTGGGCAGACCGCACTGGTGCAGCTTGAGCTGAGGCCCGACCACGATGACCGACCGGCCGGAGTAGTCGACGCGCTTGCCGAGCAGGTTCTGGCGGAACCGCCCCTGCTTGCCCTTGAGCATGTCGGAGAGCGACTTGAGGGCCCGGTTGCCCGGTCCGGTCACGGCACGGCCGCGCCGACCGTTGTCGAAGAGTGCGTCGACGGCCTCCTGGAGCATCCGCTTCTCGTTGTTGACGATGATCTCGGGTGCGCCCAGGTCGAGAAGTCTCTTGAGCCGGTTGTTCCGATTGATCACACGGCGATAGAGATCGTTCAGGTCGGAGGTGGCGAATCGGCCACCGTCGAGCTGCACCATGGGGCGCAGATCGGGCGGGATCACCGGCACCGTCTCGAGGATCATGTCCTCGGGCCGGTTCTCGCCCTCCCAGAACGGCTTGACCACCTTCATCCGCTGGGTGGCCCGCTGCCGCTTCTGCGCCGAGCCGGCGTCGAGGTTGGCCACGAGGCTCTCCATCTCGACATCGAGATCGAGATGGGCGAGCAGGGCCTTGACCGCCTCCGCACCCATCCCACCCTCGAAGTAGTCGGCATAGCGGAAGTAGATCTCACGCCACAGCTGCTCGGACTCCACCAGGTCCTTCGGCTTGAACTTGCGGAAGGTGTCGAATGCGTCCTCGATCAACTCGACCTCGCGGTCGGACCGCTCCTGACGGTCCTTGATCTCCCGCTCGACTTCCTTCTTGCGGGCGTTGATCTCCTGGCTCTTGGCCCCGCCTTCCTCCATGCGGGCCAGCTCGTCCTCCAGCGCCTCGAGCCGGACCTCATGCCACTCGGCGAACTCGGAGCGGACCACCTCGATCTCGTCGTTCATGGCGGCTTCGAGCTCGGGCAGATCCTTCTTCCGCTTCTCGTCGTCGACCGACGTGATGATGTAGCTGGCGAAGTAGATGACCTTCTCCAACTCCTTGGGCGACATGTCGAGGAGATAGCCGAGACGGCTGGGGACACCCTTGAAGAACCAGATGTGGGTGACCGGGGCAGCCAGCTCGATGTGGCCCATCCGCTCCCGTCTCACCTTGGACCGGGTCACCTCGACACCGCAGCGCTCACAGATGATCCCCTTGTAGCGGATCCTCTTGTACTTGCCGCAATAGCACTCCCAGTCCCGCTGGGGACCGAAGATGCGCTCGTCGAACAAGCCCTCCTTCTCGGGTCGGAGGGTGCGGTAGTTGATGGTCTCCGGCTTCTTGACCTCGCCATAGGACCAGGCCCGGATCTGGTCGCTGGAGGCCAGGCCGATCTTCAGTTCATCGAACAGCTGTTGCGCCATGTCTATTTGCCGGCGGACTTTGGCCGGAGTTTCCTCCCGCCTACCGCCTCTCTCCCTTCTAGGGACCACTTATCTCTCATCACAATCCAGTTCCTGCCGACGGCCAAACAGACGCCGGTCCGCCGGAGCTACCGCCGCGTGTCTGGCTGCGTATCTGAAAACCAAGTGCTATTCCGAGTCGGGGCGCTCGGGGCGGCTGAGATCGATCCCCAGAGTCTCCACCGATCGGTAGGACTCCTCCTCGAGCTCCCGTAGCTCCACTTCCTCACCGGCGGAGAGCATCTCGACGTTGAGGCAGAGGCTCTGCATCTCCTTGACCAGCACCCGGAACGACTCCGGGATGCCGGGCTCGGGGATGTTGTCACCCTTGACGATCGCCTCGTAGACCTTGACCCGGCCCTGGACGTCGTCGGACTTGATGGTGAGCAGCTCCTGGAGGGCGTAGGCGGCGCCATACGCCTCGAGGGCCCATACCTCCATCTCACCGAAGCGCTGGCCACCGAACTGGGCCTTACCGCCGAGGGGCT
>JAICNB010000025.1 GCA_025928935.1 Acidimicrobiia bacterium | reverse complement strand
TCAGCAGGCGCCTGCTACCGGGGACCCTGCCGGCGATGGACATGACAGCAGGAGTCGCCAAGGAGCTGGCCCACCGCACCGAGACCAGCGCCCCGGCCTGAGTCAGGTCGATGCCCAGGCCGCGGGCGATCGCCGGGAGAAAGGGGTAGACGAAGCGAAACGCCGTGTTCGCCACCAGCTTGAGAAGCAGGAGGGTGGCCACGGCAGGGCGCACAGGACGCTCATGACGGGCGGGCTCGACGATGGGCGGATGGTAGGTATTGGAGGTGATCCCCCAGATGCAGGCGCCCACCGACCATCCTGGATGATCAGATGAACCTGTTGGTCGTTGTGGTGATCGCCGTCCTCGGTGGACTGGCCGGCGCCCTCCAATCTCAATGGCTCGGCTTGATGGAGGAGAGAGTGGGGACCCTGGCCTCGACCTTCGTGACCTATGCAGGCGGAGGGCTAGCGGTGACCGTGCTCATGCTGATCTTCCAGGGGAGCCGTCTCGCCGAGATCAGGGAGCTCCCGTGGTGGGTGTTCGGTGCTGGGCTCATGGGTCTGGTCGTGGTGGCGTCGCTGGGCGTGACCGTTGCCAATCTCGGGCTCGCCGCGGGCCTGACCCTCTTCACGGGGGCGACTCTCGTCCTGGGCGCGGTCATCGAGCACTTCGGCTGGTTCGGGGATGGGAGGAGCCTCGACTCAGTCCGGGTGCTCGGCATCGCCCTCGTCATCGGCGGCACCTGGCTCGTGGTCAGGGGCTGACAACGGATCAGCTCAGGGCGATGGCGGACATCGCCAGGACGGTGAGAGCGATCCCGACCAACTGTCGGGCCCGAAGATGCTCCCCGTTGACCAGCCGGGCAAGGAGCACGGTGACCGCCGGGTAGAAGGAGGCGGCGACGGCGGCGAGCGCCAGAGAACCGGCCCGAACCGCAAGGAGCAAGGCAACGTTCCCGCTCACGTCGAGGACGGCGTTCCCGGCCACCAGCAGACGCGGCGACGAGCCGAAGCCGACCAGCCTCCAGACGCCGAGCCCAGTGAGCAGCAAGACGGCCAGCATCGTCGAGGCGCGAGAAGTGATGAGGGGGAGCAAATTCGAATCGGGATCGGTGAGCCCGATGATGGCGGTGAACCCCCCAAAGCCCAGCCCGGCGGTCAGCCCGTAGCCGACGCTCCCCTTGAGGGACTCTCCGGGGTCGGCCACCCAGGCGCTGAGCACGATCGCCGGTAGCGCCACCAGGACTCCCACCCAGGCGAGAAGAGATGGGCGCTCACCTCCGATGACCGCGACCATCACGGGGATCACGGCAGCGACGGCGGCTGCGGTCGGTGCCACCGCGGCGGCCCGGCCCCGTCCCAGGCAGGCGAAGAGTGACACCAGGCCCAGGGCCCCGGCGATTCCGGCCCCGGCGCCCAGTAGATAGTCGGACATCCGGGCGTCGCCGCCGACGAGGTACGCAACGACCAGGATGAGAGGGAAGCTGAGCACACCCGCCCAGAGCACGATCGCGGCGGCCGGGGCGCGTTTGGCGCCCTCACCTCCGAGGAAGTCGGCGAAGCCATACAGAAGGGAGCTGATGCCCCCAAGCACCACCTCCACTTAGTGGTCGGCTCCCGGGACACCCATCCTGCGTAGCTCGGACCGGATCTTCTCCGCGGCAGAGTCGAGCTCTTCGGTCTCGACCGAGCTCGCCGCGTTGGCGAAGTCGAGATCGTGCACCCCATCCATGGGCACCAGATGGATGTGGAGGTGGGGCACTTCGAGGCCGGCGATCATGAGTCCCACCCGGGTGGGGCGAAAAGCCCTCTGGAGAGCCATCCCGATCTGGCGGGCGACGGAAAAGAGGTGGTTGGCCAGCTCTGGGGGGCAATCGATCCAGTGGTCGACCTCCTCCCTGGGCACGACCAGGGTGTGGCCCTGCCGGAGTGGGTTGATAGAGAGGAAAGCGACGCATTGGTCGTCGCGCCACACAAACGTGCCGGGGATATCACCATCGATGATCCGGGTGAAGAGGGTGGCCATCGCTGGCAGACTACGGCGGCCGGTCAGCCCCCAGCCACCACCTCGAGCAGCTGTCCGGTCGTGGTGACGAACATCTCGCCCGAACCATCCACCCCGAACCCGGTCACCCGGCCGGGGATGCCGACCTGTTCCGACCAGTCGCGCGGGTCGGCGGCCGCCCCGTCGCTGAACAGGAAACTGCGCAAGTACCCGCCGCAGTAGTCGGAGTAGAAGTAGTGGCCGTTCAGCTGGGGAAAGGTGGCCCCCCGGTAGACGATCCCTCCGGTGATCGAGCAGGTCCCCGCGTCGCCATGCTGCACTTCCAGCACGGGCGCGACCAGCCCTTCCTCGTCTCCGCTCGAACAGTTGAAGCACTGCAGGCCCTCGAACAGCGGCCACCCGTAGTTGAGCCCGGGCTCGAGCGGGGTGACCGAGACCTCTTCGATCGAGTTTTGACCCACGTCGGCGATGAAGATCGTCTCGCCGTCGATCCAGAACCGCCAGGGGTTGCGCAGACCCATCGCGTACTTGGACGGCTGTGGCTCTCCTTCGACGCTCAGGGACACCAGGCCGCCGAGCAGGGTGTCGGGGTTCTGCCCGTTGCCGAACCTGTCGTTGGCGCCCCCACCGTCACCCAGGCCCAGGAGCAGGGCGCCGTCCGGGGTGAATTGGACCATCCCGCCGTTGTGGTTCCCCGCCGGCTGGTCCTGGTGAAGCAGGACCCTCTCGCTGGCAGGGTCGGCCTGGCTCGGGGAGGAGAGCGTGAACTCGGATACCACCGTGGCGCCCGACGGATCCGAGTAATGCAGATAGAGCCGTCCCTGGTCTGTCGGATGCAATGCGATCGAGAGCAAGCCCTGCTCCCCTTCGTTGCGCACCCGGTCACTGATGTCGAGGACCGGTTCGCCGGCGACCGCGGCGCCGTCGAACAGCCATACCACGCCGTCCTTGGTGATGACGTAGCCGTGCTCCTCCCCCGGCCGGGCCGTGAGCTGGACCGGGAAGTCGAGATCGGCCACCACCTGATAGGCGAGGACGGTCCGGTCCAAGGCCAGAGTGGAAGTCGTGGTGGGAGCGGTCGTCGAGGTCGTGGTCGGCACCGACGTGGTCGAGGCGGTGTCCGGGACAGTGCTCGCTCCCGCTGTCGTCACAGTTGTAATCGGGGGTGCGGTCGAGACGTCCGGACCGGTGGGCTCACCCTGTTGGGTGAGACAGGCCGTCACCGAGAGGAGAAGGAGAGGGACCAGGAGGCGGCGCATCGCGGGACACGCTAGGTCTAGCTTGCCGCAACGTGGCCCCAAGGGCGAACTCAGTTGGGCACGTGAACGACCCGGGCGCCATCCGGGCCTGGATCACCTACGACTGGGCCAACTCCGCGTACGCCACGACCATCCTGGCCGCCGTTCTCCCCGCCTACTTCGCCGCGGAAGTGGTCGGAGACGGCGGAGTCGACCTGTTCGGCCGCAACTGGACCGGCCAGGACCTGTGGGCCCTCGCGGTTGGGGTGGGCCCGCTGATCATGTTCCTGCTCACGCCGGTGCTGGGGGCCATCGCCGACTTCTCGGCTTCGAAGAAGAGGTTCCTGACGGTGTTCGCGACGTGGGGCGCCGTGTTCGCGTCCTTGCTCTTCTTCAGCACGACCGGGGACGTGCTCCTCTCACTGGTGCTGTTCCTCCTCGCCCACCTCGGCTTCGTCGGGGGCAATGTCTTCTATGACGCCTACCTGCCCGATCTGACCACAGACAACACCATCGACATGGTCAGCTCGAGGGGGTTCGCCTGGGGCTACCTGGGCGGAGGGCTGCATCTCCTCCTCTCCCTTGCCCTGATCCAGCTGAGCGATGGTCTGATACCGATCGACACCGCCCTCGCCACCCGGATCGCAATCGGCTCGGCGGGGATCTGGTGGCTGGCGTTCAGCATCCTCTCCTTCCGTCGCCTTCCGAGGGTGGGCACCTCCCAGCCACTACCCGGTGACATCGCGCCCACCTGGTGGACCTATGCGAGATTCGGGTTCGGCCGGACATTGGCCACGATGCGCAAGGTCGCACGGAACCGCCCGCTGCTGGTGTTCATCGTCGCCTTCATGTTGTTCAACGACGGGGTGCAGACCACGATCGCATTGGCAGCGGTGTACGCCACCGAGACCCTCGACCTCGGGATCACGATCGTCGTCGGGGGGGTGCTAGTGGTTCAGTTCGTCGCCTTCTTCGGAGCGATGGGATTCGGCAGACTCGCCGCTCGAATAGGGGCGAGACGGGCCCTCCTCGCCAGCATCGCCGTGTGGGCTGCCGTGACTTTGGCTGCGTTCTTCCTGCCCATCGGCCAGGCCGCTCCGTTCCTCGCCCTGGCGGTCGTCATCGGGTTCGTGCTCGGGGGCACACAGGCCCTCTCCCGGAGCCTCTACGGATCGATGATCCCCGAGGAACAGTCGGCCGAGCTCTACGGGTTCTACTCGGTCTTCTCCAAGTTCAGCTCGATCTGGGGGCCCTTCGTCTTTGCCTTCGTGCGGCAGGCGACCGGGTCGGCCCGGCTCGCCATCCTCTCCATCGCCCTCTTCTTCATCGCTGGCGGCCTGCTCTTCCGATCAGTCGACGTAGAGCAGGCCCGGCAGAACCGCGCAGGTCTCCGGACACCGGCCCCCGACACATCGGCGGCGCCACATAGGATCGGCTAGAACAAGGACGCATGATGACCGACGATCGCACGGACCCGTTCCCCGACGAGCCCGAGCCCGAGGACCTCGCCCCGGCCGGACCGGACGGACCCGCCCGAGAGGAGGGACCGGACAATCGTCGTGGCGAATCGACCGGTGTCGCCTGGGGAGCGATCCTCCTCATGCTCGGCATCGCCATCGTTGTCGTCTTCACCGTCCAGAACACCGACCCGGTGCCGGTCAGGTTCATGTGGATGGACGGCCAGTTCCCGCTGGCCATCGTCATCCTGATCACAATCGGCGCGGTCGCTCTCCTCACCTCCCTGATCGGGGGCGCGTACCGCCGGAGGAGAAGACGGCAGCGACAAGACAGGGAAGAGCTCGAGCGTTATCGGGGATCATGACCCGCATCGGGCGTTGGGTGCTCCTCGGCTTGCTCATCACCGGGTGCGGAGTTGACGGGGTCGTAGACGTCACTGCCGGGCCCGATACCGCCGGCGCACTGCCCGGGGACGTCATCCCGGGGACGGTGACCCGGATCAACGACGGCGACTCGCTGGTGGTCGAGACGGGATCGGCGGAGATCGAAGTGCGGCTCATGGGGATCAACGCCCCGGAGAGCGACGAGTGCCTCGGCCAGGAGGCGGAGCAGCGACTCGTCGAGCTGGTGGAAGGACAAGAGGTGGGCCTGGCGGACATGGGGCAGGACCAGTTCGATCGGACCCTCGCCTACCTCTGGCTGGGCGATCTCCTGGTCAACCTCGAACAGGTCGGGGGCGGCTTTGCCATCGCCACCACCCCCGTGGAGGGCGACGCCCGAGGCGAGACGCTCCTCGACGCCGAAGCCGAGGCTTACGAGATGGGGCGGGGCATGTGGTCCGAGACGGTGTGCGGGGCCTCGGGCCCCTCACCATCGGTGGAGATCGTCGGCGCGAGCTCGAGCTTCGACCCCCAAGGGCCCGACGATGAGGTGCTGGGCCAGGAATGGGTCGCCCTCGCCAGCGAGGAGCGAGTCGATCTGGGCGGGTGGACGATCCGCGACGAGTCCTCGGTGCACCGATGCCACCTTCCCGGCGGGCTCTCGATCGGGCCGCGAGAGGAGCGGACAGTGGCGAGCACGGATCCATGCTGGGACCCCGGAGACAGCTCGGTCTGGAACAACGGGGGCGACATGGCTCTGTTGCTCGACACCTCTGGGCGAGTCGTGGCGCGACATCGATACTCGGGCTGACCACGCGTATGTCCCCTGGGTGAACACGAGATGACCGGATGGTTTGCTTGACTCGCGATTCGGGCAACAATGGTCCGGCACGGCTCGCCGTGCTTCTCAGAGGAGTTGAAGCATGATCTTTGGATATCTTGACCCTGGCTCCGGCAGCATGATCCTCCAGGCGGTCATCGGGGGCCTGGCCGGGATCGGAGTCGCCTTCAAGGCATACCGGGCCCGACGAGCGATCAACAAGGCAGAGACCGGCTCAGAGGCCGGCGATGTCAGCGCGGTGGAGGAAACCACCCAGCCCGCCGAGTCCTGAGCTGGCGCATCCTGAGCCTGCGCCTACCGACGTGAGCACCCCCGATCCAGGGTCTTTTCGCGACCCGGCTTCACGCGTCGTCATCGATGGCGACAAGGTCGTGCGTCTTCTCGACGAGCGGGGGCTCGAGGGTTGGCGTTCCCTCTCCGCCACGAAGTTCTTTCGCACTGCGGTCGCCGACGGCCGCCTGATCGAGTCGGTGGAGGTGGACCCGCCGGATGGCAGCGCCGCCGCCCTGGCCCACCCCCGTCTCGATTTCATCAGCTACCCGTACGAGTGGACGTTCTCGATGCTTCGGGATGCCGCCCTCCTCCAGCTCGATCTTCTCGAGGGCGCCCTCGGAGCCGGGCTCACCATCAAGGACGCAACGCCCTACAACGTCCAGTTCGTCGACGGTCGCCCGGTCTTCATCGACGTGGGATCGTTCGAGGCCTACCGGTCGGGAGAGCCCTGGATCGGGTACCGCCAGTTCACACGTCAGTTCCTCTTCCCGCTCCTGCTCCGGGCTTGGGCGGGCGTCCCCTTCCAGCCATGGCTCCGAGGTGATCTGGAAGGGCCGACTGCGGAGCAGATGGCGAAGCTCCTCCCCGCCGGCAAACGGCTCAACACGAGCGCCCTCCTCCACGTCAGACTTCAGGCGCGGATGGAGTCACGAATGGGTGACCGCTCCGTGCGCCGTGAGCTGGGTGAGGCAGGATTCACCGCCGACCTGATCCTGGCCAACGTGAGGAAGCTGAAGAAGCTGGTCGCCTCCCTGGAATGGGAGGGGGCCGATCAGGGGTGGTCGACCTACGTCGAGTGCAGCCATGTCACTCGTGACCGGGCCACAAAGGGCGAGTTCCTCGAGGCCGCCCTGGACAGGCTCGGCTCACGCCGTGTGGTCGACCTGGGCGCCAACGACGGCCATTTCAGCCAGATCGCTGCCGCAAAGGGAGCCCTGGCGGTAGCAGTCGACAGTCACGAGCCGGTCCTCGACGCCCTATACCGGGGCAGGCCCGGGCCTGGCCTGGCCATCGTCCTGACCGATCTGGCCAACCCCTCCCCCTCGCAAGGGTGGGCGGGCCGGGAGAGACCGTCACTGATGGAGAGAGCGCGGCCCGATCTGGTCATCGCCTACGGCCTGATCCACCACCTGATCTACGGGGCGAGCATCCCACCGCGGGAGGTGGTCCGCTGGCTCTCGTCGTTCGGCTGTCCGGTGCTGGTCGAGTTCGTCTCACCGGCCGACGAGATGGTGGTCAAGCTGGTCGGCAACAAGCTCCCCCACGAGCTCCACCCCGGTGGTGAGGAGGCGGACTTCCGGGCGTTGCTCCAACAGCACTTCGCCACTGTCGCCGAGCAAGCCCTGGGTGAAGGCACCCGGGTGTTGTTCGCCCTCGAGCCCCTCCCTCGCGCGGGCGGTGAGCCCGTCATCACGACCGGCGGCGAGCCTGCCATGACCAGCGACGGCTAGCCCGTCATCGTGGCCGGGCTCTCCACGGCCACGTCACCGAACTCGGCGACGACCGTGAACCGCTGCAGACCGGCAGGGATCGAACCTTCCTCGATCTCATAGGTGAACCCGGAGCGGAGGAGGTCGTCGCTCTTGAACCAACGGGTCACGTTCTGGTTGTCCTTGTTCGGCTCGCTCGCGATAAGAAGCAGGTCGCCGCCATAGACGTAGATGCGGTCTGCCGGGACCTTGTTGGAAACGTCGGCAGCCCAACCGGTTATCTGCCACCCGCCCGAGTCGGTCGGCTCGACACCGGTGATCTCGATCCTGCGATTCCCCTCGGGCCGTATGTCGAGACGACGCCCCTCCTCGGTCATGTAGTCGACGGTCAGGTCCGCCGTCGACCCGCTCAACCAGCCACCGGACCCGTCGGGCACGAGGATTTGGACGGTGTTCGAACCATCGGCGACCAGGTCCTCGGCGACGAGCGCGTGGATCTCGCCCGAGCTCGTGCTGTCCCGTGTGACCAGTCCGGTGCCGGCGACCACGCCGTTCATGGCAACCAGCAGATCGTCCGTTTCGACGTCTTCGGGAAGCTCCAGCCGTCCCGAGATGTAGGTGGGCACCCAGCCGGTGGCGCGGCTGACTCCGGCGAGATCATCGGCTTGGGTGAGGGCCCAGTGCAGATCGGGGCTCTCCACAGGGTCGAGCTCGCTCACTTCCCGACCCACCAGGCCGGCGTCCGGCCCGGCTCCGGCCACGGCGGTCCAGGTGCTCTGATCCGGCACCCATTCATAGTTCCTGTCCACCTGCCGGAACAGCTCGGTGATATCTGTCCCGACCGGCTCGTCGTTGCAGCAGTAGTAGATGGTCTCGTGGGCGCGATTGGTCCCCTCGATCGTCAGCAACGATCGGCCATCGAACTGCCATTCTGTCTCGATGTCGAGCACGTCGACGATCGTCGGCACGATGTCGATGCCGAATGCGGGCTCATCGATCACCTGCCCCGTGGTCTGACCGGGCAGCTTCACGAAAAGAGGGACCCGATAGAGGTCGACACGGTTGTCCTCCTTTGGCCACCGCCGATGCTGACCAGGAACGAACGACGCTCCGTGATCGGCCACGACGATGACCAGGGCCTCGTCCCACGTCCCGGTTTCCTCGAGACGCTGGAACAAAGCCCCGAGGCGGTCGTCGAGGAACCCGAGCTGATAGAGGTGACGTTGGAAGGCGAGACGGGGAAGGTCGGGCCGGTCGACCCATGTCCCACCAACTTCGACGCCGTCCACTTCGTCATACTGCTCTGGGCGCTGGTAGTGGGTCCCCGATGGGTTGGTGCGCCAGGGGATGTGAGGAGCCTCCAGGTGGGCGAAATGGATGGTGGTAGGCGCACCCTCCTCGATCCCGTCGATCACCCGCTCCAACGAGTCGATCCACCCGCTCCTCACTCCGGCCTTGGGGACCTGGAGACCGTCCAGGTCGACCGGGGCGATGGCTTGCGTGTCAGCCTGGCCGAGAAACCCTTTCCAGCTGCCATCGATGCTGGGGAGGTTGGTTCGAGCCGATAACGGGAGTGAGAGGTGCCCGTAGACGACACCGACGTCGGCGAGGAGGTTCCCGAAGCGGGCCGGGCCTCTCCCTGCGAAGTCCTTGCACAGGTCTTGGGGGCAGAGGTCCGTGAGCCACTCCACCACGTGCATGTCGTATCCGTCGCCCAGCAGGGTGAACAGGTTCTCGGGGTGATCGACCAGGGCAGGGCTCGAGTCGGGGTCACCCAGCCTCCCGGTCAGGATCGCCGGGACGCTGCTGGTCGTCGCGATGGAATTGGAGAGCGCGTTCCGGTACCAATTGCCCTCCTCGGCGAGCCGGGCGAAGTTAGGGAAGAGGCTGTCGTTGATCTGACCCTCCCGGTCCATCAACGAGGCGAGGGGCAGTTCGTCCAGTTGGATCAACACTATGGGTGCAGGCACGCCCACGTGGTCCGAGCTGGGGGCGGTTTCCTCGGGCTCGGCCAGCAGACGCGAAGTGGGAGAGATCAGGAAGAACATCACCAGGACCGCAGGGCCGAGGAGAGAGAAGACCGCCAGTCCCTGTTCTATCCGTCTGCAGACCAATACCACGAACACCGCGAATCCCAGACCGAGGACCAACGCCCAGACGGTGCTCTCCGGGACGACCTGGCGGCTGATAGCCATCCCCGTGGCGGTGGCCGCGATCCCGACGAGCGTCAGGTAGGCGACATCCGCGACCCGCCCACCGATCTTCTCCGTCACCGTCAGGATCAGGACGGCGAGCAGAGGCGGGAGGAAGGTGACGAGCAACCCGAAGATCACGATTTGCGCGGGTGTGCTCCGGTTGGCCACGAAGACGGCCGGATTCCGGCCATACAGATCGAGGACCGGCGCCGCGATGCCGGCGGTCATGAGGCCGAACACGACCAGGGACCGTCTGATGAGGCGATGTCTGTCGATGGTGGGTCGATCGATGTTGGGCAGTGTCACGTAGAACCTGAAAATTACCTGTTGACGGTGGCAAACGGTCCCCGCCTCCAGTCGGTCTCGGCCCACTCACGTAGGGTTGGGCGCTCGTTCGAGAAGGGATATGAGATGGGACTGATGGACACCATCAAAGGATGGTTCGGCGGCGCGAAGGAACAGGGCGCAGACATGGCTCAAAAGGCCGAGGACTTCGCCGAGGATGCGGTCGACACCGCCCGGGAGAAGGCATCCGACGTCATGGACTCGGCCAAGGACGCCGGCTCCGATGCGGTCGACACCGCCAGGGAGAAGGCATCCGACGTCATGGACTCGGCCAAGGACGCCGGCTCCGATGCGGTCGACACCGCCCGGGAGAAGGCATCCGACGTCATGGACTCGGCCAAGGACAAGCTGGAAGGCTGAGCTCCCGGGCTTTCGGCCATGCCCGGATACCCTGCGGGTTGATGAAACGCGCCTCTGATCGTCTCAGCCGGGTCCCCCCGTCGGCAACACTGGGCATCAGTGCAAGGGCCAGGGAGCTACGGGCCCAGGGCATCGACGTCATCAGCTTCGGCGCGGGCGAGCCCGATTTCGCCACTCCGGAGCATGTGGTGGCTGCCGCCGCCCGCGCCTGCTACGACCTCGAGAACCACAAGTACACAGCCTCCGCCGGTCTCCGACCGCTGCGGGAGGCGATCGCCGAGGACATCCGTCGCTACTCCGGAGTGGATGTCGACTGGTCCGAGGTCATGGTCACCAACGGGGCCAAGCAGGCCGTCTTCCAGGCATTCGCCGCACTGCTCGATCCCGGCGACGAAGTCCTCCTCCCCTCACCACATTGGGTGACCTATCCGGCCGGGATCGACCTGGCCGGCGGGGTCACGGTATCGGTGCCGACCCGGATCGAAGACGGGTTCAAGGTCGATGTCGAGAGTCTGGAAGCGGCCATGACCGAGCGAACACGCATGCTCGTGTTCGTGTCGCCGTCCAATCCGACCGGAGTGGTCTACACCGCAGACGAGGCGCGTGCCATCGGCGAATGGGCCAAGGCCAACGACATTTGGGTGCTGGCCGACGAGATCTACCAGCGTCTCACCTACTTCACCGATGTAGCACCCTCGATCGCGGCCGTCACGCCCCGCTTCGAGAACTGGGTGCTCATCAACGGGGTGGCCAAGACCTACTCGATGACCGGATGGAGGGTCGGCTGGATGGCAGGCCCGACAGACATCGTCGACGCCGCCAACAGCCACCAATCGCACGCCACAGGCAACGTGGACAACGTGGCCCAGCACGCGGCCCTGGCTGCTCTTCGCGGCCCTCAGGACACGGTGGAGGAGATGCGTGCGGCATTCGACGCTCGACGCAAGCTGATGTTCTCCCTGGTCAGCGACATCCCCGGCGTCGACTGCGTCGAGCCCCAGGGCGCCTTCTACGTCTTCCCAGACGTGAGCAGGGTGCTGGAAGGAAGATGGGTCTCCACCGACGAACTGGCGACAGCGATCCTGGAGGAGGCGGGAGTGGCCCTGGTGCCAGGCGAGTCGTTCGGCGCCCCGGGCCATCTGAGGCTCTCCTACGCCACCGGTGACGCCGAGATCGAGCGGGGAATGGAGCGAATCCGGCGTCTCATCGCTCGCTGACCCTGGTCTCCGGAACCAGGTTTACACTCGCCGTCGATGGAAGGCACCAACGCGCGGGCGATGATGCTCGTTGAGCCTCGCCACTTCTCGCCGACCGAATTGCCCGCCTCGCCCGCCCTGAACGGAGGATGGCTCGCCGTCGAGGCAACCGGCATCTCTGGCGCCGATGTCCAGGTGTGGAAGGGAGAGGCCAAAGACGTGGTCTACCCACTCATCCCGGGTCACGAGGTGGTGGGGAGGATCGCCAGGGCGGGGCCCACGATCCCATTTCCGGTGGGCACGCGTGTGGTGGTCGAGCCCAGGATCCATTGCGGGGAATGCCATCGATGCAAGCTGAACCTGGCCACATGCGCCCGTCGCCGGCCGTCGAACTCCTATGGGTTCATCCCGTCCATCGAGCCGCCCGGGCTCTGGGGCGGGCTCGCAGAGTTCCTCTACATCGACCCGGCGGCGCGCCTCCACCAGCTCACCGATGACGTGCCGGCCGAGGTCGGCACCTTCGTGCACCCTCTGGCGGCCGGTCACACGTGGGCGGTCGAGCTCCCGTCCCTGCAGGAAGGGGAGAACGTGCTGATCCTCGGGCCGGGACCGCGGGGTCTCGCCTGCCTCATCGCGGCCAAGGCCGCCGGTGCAGGATGGGTCGGGGTCACCGGCCTGTCCCATGATCGAGACCGGCTCGAGCTAGCCAAGCGCCTCGGGGCGGACCTCGCCATCGACGCGGAGCGGGAAGATGTCGGCGGCGCCATCGCGGAGGCTATCGGGCGGCGGCCAGACATCGTCCTCGATGTCACCTCCGACGACCCGGAGGCGCTGTTCACCGCACTCGACCTGGTCCGGAGTGGGGGTCGGGTCATCCTGGCGTCGACCAAAGGGAACAGGGCGTTTCATTTCATCAGCGACGTCCTCGTCGCCAAACAGCTCACCATCAAGGGAGCGATGGGCGCCACGACCGTCGGTTACCAATGGGCGGCCCGACAAATCGACACAGATCCCCGGATCGATGATCTCGTCTCACATCAGTTCCCCCTCAGCGAAGCGTCGCGGGCCCTCCAGGCTGCTGCCGGTCTCCTCGGGCGCGAGGAACTGATCTCCGTGGCCGTCACCTTCTGAAATGACTGTCACTTTGACCTGATGGGGCGCGGGGTGGCGCCGGGCCGTCGATCCGTCTGGTCCTGGGTCGTCTACGACCTGGCCAACACCATCTTCGCCCTCGGGGTCGTTGGCCGCTACTTCCCCGAATGGCTCATCTCGGTAGATCGTCCGGACAGCGCCCTCGCAATCGTGGAGGCCGTGGCCGGCGTCTTCGTGATATTCCTGGCGCCATGGGCCGGAGCCAGGAGCGATGTGCGGGGCACTCGTATCCCGACGCTCGTCCTGACGACGATCGTCTGCGTCGCCACCACCGCGTTGCTCGCCACCGGCTCGGAGCCGGTGACTCTGATCCTGCTCGGCATCGCCCTGGTCGCCTTCAACGTGGGCGCCGTGGTCTACGACGCACTCCTCGTCGACGTGAGCACCCCGTCCAATCGGGGGAGGATCTCGGGCCTGGGTGTCGGAGTGGGCTACATAGGCTCGTTCGTCGGTCTCGGGCTCGGGATCCTTGCCCTCGACGTCCTGGGGTGGTCATACGCCGCCACCTTCAGACTCCTCGCCCTCGCCTTCCTGCTGCTGGCGCTCCCGGCCTTCTTCTTCATCCGGGAACGCGAGGGCCACGACGACGCCCCACTGCCGGGCATCGGCGACGTGGGGCGCAAGCTGGTCTCATCGTGGCGTCTCGCCTCGTCACATGACGGTGTGGTCCGGTTCCTCGTTGGCCGATTTCTTTACACCGATGCGATCAACACCCTGATCGGGGGTTTCCTCACCATCTTCGTGATCCAGGAGCTCGGGCTCGACGGCCGGTTCGTCACTGCTCTGCTGGCAGTGGCCATCACCGCGGCGATCTTCGGCGCCCTCGGCGCCGGCGTCGTCATCGAGCCGTTCGGGCCGGTACGCGTCCTTCGAGCCGTCCTCGTGCTGTGGATGGTTGCGATCGGGGCCGGCATCGCAGCCGCGGTGACCGGCCGGACCGGGCTCGCCTGGGCGATCGGGCCCCTCGGCGGCCTGGCCCTGGGGGCGACGTGGTCCGCCGACAGGGTGGTCATGACCCGTGTCTCACCACCACGACATCTCGGCGAGCTCTACGGTCTCTATGCCACGGTGGGCCGATTCGCAACCATCCTCGGACCGCTGACGTGGGCCTTCATCGTCGACGTGCTCGGGCTGGGACGACGGGTAGCGATGGGTGCGCTGATCGCTTTCATCGCGGCGGGATGGTGGGTGCTGCGGCGCGTGGACGACTCGGAGAGGGATTGGGCCCAGGCCGATCTGCCTGTCGTCAGTAGAGCCCCTGACGCTCCCCCGAAATGAGGTGATGCTCGACTGCGTAGGGGATCGGCAGGTCCCTCACCTCTCTCGGGCCCCTCACCAGACGTCGTCCAACCTCGGCGAACCAGGTGTCGTTGGCAAATGCCCATGGCCATGCCTTGATCCCCACCCGGGCGCCGACGATCCCGCCCACCATGGCAGAGAGAGGGCTCCCACCGATCCGGGCCGCCTGTTCGATGGGCAGATGGAACGGGTCGACGAGAGGGGCCGAAAGCAGCAGACCGGCGAGGGCGAGCTCCCATGGACCCGGATGATTGCCCGCGGCCGTCACCGCGATCGCGTCTCTCCCGTCGGTGACACCGATGTGACCCATGAGCCCGGCCACGCCGTCGATCAGACGCCGCGTGACCGGTTCGGACCCCAAGACGGCCACCACCGGCTCGCACGTCTCGACCACTCCCCCGATCAGATCCCGGCCCGACTGGCCGAAACACGAAGCGGCGACCGCCGACGCGGCCAGCACTCCGGCCAGGATGGCCGATGGGTCATCGTGGAACAGCCTGCCCAGCGCGACAACGTCCTCCCTGAGCCGGCCGGGGTCGCGGCGATGGGCTACTCCCAAGGGGATTGCACGGGACGCACCGTCGAGAGACTCCCCTTCCTCGGGAACGGGATTGCCGGCCGCTGCCCGGTCGAGCCACGCACGGAACTGCCCGCTCTCGGCCCGATAGACCGGTTCCTCTTCGCCCGACCCGTCGAGCTCGCGCAACTCGCGGACCACCGTCCCGGTATCGAGCCGGTCGTGCTCGATGAGGTGATAGGCCAGGACGGTTGCCTGTTCGGTGATGGCGCTATACCCGAGCTCCCAGATGCCACCGGCCGCGTCACCGGCGGCCAGGCCCAGCATGGCCCCGTCGCCTTCACCCGCTACCAGGGAGAATCTCGGCCCGGCGTCCGTCACGGGTCGGAGGGTACCGCTGTACGCTCGCCGCGCCATGGAGCGCATCGTGGTGGTGGCCAACCCGTCCGCTTCGCAGTTCACCGGGGGTGCACACCGAGCGGTGATGTCTGCGTTGCGACGCGGTGCCGAGGTGGAGACCGTCTGGCCGGACACGGCGGCCGACGCCGAGGTCAAGGCCGCGCAAGCTGTGGAGTCGGGTGCCCGCATCGTCGCAGCGATGGGAGGCGACGGCATCGTCCACCACGTGGCCCAGGGGCTCATCGATTCCGGGGCCTCCCTGGGGATCATCCCGGCGGGCACGACCAACGTCATCGCACGCCTACTCGACATCCCCTCCAAGCCGGCCAAGGCGGCACGTCTGCTGATCGACCCGGCGACCGGGCTGCGGACCCTGGGGACAGCCCGCATGACGTTGAAGCGGGGATCGGTCGAGACCACTCATCACGCGGTATTCGCCTGTGGGTTCGGGCTCGACGCCGCAGTCGTCCTGGAGGCGGACAAAGACCCCTACCGCAAATATCGCTTCGGCTCCTTCCACTACGCCCGGACCGCTCTCGGCGTCGCACTCAAGGACTTCCCCGGTCGGCGCCCCCATGTGACTGTCGAGGAGAGCGGTGATCAGTGGCAAGCGATTGCCGCCCTGCTCCAGTTCAGACAGGTCTACACCTATTTCGGGCAGATTCCGCTCAGGGTCTCCTCCGAGCCCCCCGACCCCATGACGCTCCTCACCATCTCCCGGCTGCGGCGCCGCCGCGTGCCGCGGATCGTCCCCACCCTGCTCCGCAACGGCGACCTGGGGACCATCCCGGAGATGTCAGTGGTCCCCCACGTGAAGCGCGTGGAGATAGACGCTGCGCCGCCCGTCGCAGCCCAGGCGGACGGTGAGTCGCTCGGGCTGGTCGATGCCGGCGTCGTGGAATGGGCGCCGGGGTCTCTGCAGGTGCTGGCCGGTCCTCAGCCCCTCACCTGAGTGACCATCTCGATGCCCTCGGCGGCAAACCGGTTCTTGACCCTGCGAAGTGCCTCTCTCTGCACCGACCAACGGTGGTCGGCAATCGTGGTGAGACGGGCGCGCAGCAGCACACCTGCGCCCACCAGGTCCTGGACACCCAGCATTTCGGGGTCCTTGGTGATGTGATCGGACCATTCCTCGTCCGCGGACATGCGGGCCAACTCGTCGAGCATCACGTCCATCGCCCGGCCCAGGTCGGTCTTGTAGTCGACCCTCACGTCTATGGCTGGTGATGCATAGAGGCTGGTCAGATTGGAGGTCACGATGATCTGCCCATTCGGCACGAAGTGGACGTTCCCCTCGCCGTCACGGAGGACCGTCACGCGGAACTGGATGTCCTCGACCTTCCCGGTCGTGTTGGCGATGGTGACGGTGTCACCGATCCGGTACTGGTCTTCGGCCAGGATGAAGAATCCCGCGATCACGTCTCGCACCAGGTTCTGTGCCCCGAAGCCGAGGCCGGCGCCGATCGCAGCGCCCACCGCGAGGAAGGGCGTCATGTTGAGGCCCCATATGTCGACGACGATTAGCACCAGCAGGATCACGATGACGACCAGCACCAGTCGCCTCACCGTGGCCCAGAGCGTCGCCACCCGCGCCGCCGAATCGGGGGCTTGCCGGCCGATACGATCGGCAAAACGGGCTCCGGCCCCGGCCAGGATCAGATAGAGAACCACGCCCGAACCGACCGCGATCCCGGTCGCCAGCCACGGGTTTGGGGCGATCTCCTCCATGCGCGATCGAGGCTAGTTAACCGGCCTTTCCCTCAATCCCTCCAGGGCGAGGGCGAGGTCGGTGATTGCGGCATGAGCACGGCCACGCCGAACCAGGAGCTCGCGTACGGCGTCGCCGATCTCGATGTCGACCGCAGAGGTCAGTGAGGACACGTCCATCGGCCGCGCCTCTCGGCCCCGGCGCCAACGCAGCCACGACGTCCGCGGTGGGCCGGGAACGCCCGATTCGACACAGCGTAGGAACGTGTTGTGGCTTGCCACGGCGAGGTCGAGGAGTCGATTCTCGGTCTCACCGCCCATCTCGGCGGCGAGTCGGGATATGTACTCGGCGAGGTCATGGGCGCCGCCCGCCGCCTTTCCCTCCAGGGCAAGCGCCACAGCCGAGGAGACCTGTGCGGCCCATTCGCTCTCGAAGTCGGCGGCTCGGGCGTCCGAGGAAGATCGGACCATCTCGGAAGCGACCCCGGCCAGGTCGGCCAGAGCCTTGCGTTGCACCACCCGGCGCCGATCCAATGCGGCATCGAGCGAGTCGACGAAGGCCTCGATCCCCACCGGCGGCCCGGCCACGGGGTCGGCGGCCATCAGCACGATCTCAGGGGCGGAGATCCCGTCCTGTTCGAGTGCCTCCCTGAAGTCGGCCGCCACCCCGTCGACATCGCCCTGGCTGAGCCGGTCGGTCTGGTTGAGCACGAACAGGAATTGCTCCTGGTATCGAGCCAGCCGCTCCACGTAACCGTGATGGAGGGAAGCGTCCCTGTATTTCTCCGGGTCCGTGACCCAGGCCACGACGTCGACAAGGGGCAGGATCGCGTCGACAGTGTGACGGTGTGAGACCTCGACGCTGTCGTTGTCGGGGAGGTCGATGAGGCAGAGCCACTCAGGCCCGCGGTGCAGGACGCGATCGGGGATCCCGAGCTCGTCCAGAAAGCCACCCAGCATCGTCTCTGCCCGCTCCGGAACCAGAGCGAGCGGGGTCGAGGTCATGGGCCGGATGGCCCCGGTGAGGGCCACGTCCTCCCCTGCGAACGCATTGAGCAGGCTCGACTTGCCCGAGCCGGTTCCGCCGGCCAGGGCAGCCACGACGATCCATTCCGGGTATGACAGCCTGGCCCTCGTGTTCCCGGCCCGCAGAGCCAGCGACTCGACGACCTCGGGATCGAGGACGCCGGCCGAATGGGCCAGCGCGGCATCGGCCTTGTCGAGAAGGCCGACCAGCGAGTCATGCATTCGCGAACGACGACCGGGCTACGACCGCCCATCGGTGCGCCTTCACCCGGTCGATGGAGCGGCGCGTCGCCACCGCTCCCGACAGCCGGGTGTTGACGCGGTTCTCGGCCGCGACGTACACGTGGCCGAGACGCTCCGTGAGCATCCCCGCGGCGAAGGCCGAGTCCCCGGGGAGGTCGAGACCGGTGGCCAGGAGCCGCACGACCTCGATGAGAGCCGGCTCCGGGTCTGCGAAACAGGACACCCCTAGCAGTAGGGACACGAGGGGCGGGTCGATGGATGACGCCACCGCCGGGATCTCGAGCAGATCCCCGCGCCATCCGCTGATGGCGGCGCGCGTCGCCAGATGCGCATCAGCGAGGAGCTGTCTTCGCTCCTCTCCCTGGATGAGGTCCCCTGCATGGATCTGATGCCGAAGGTCGGAATCGACGGCCGCGATCACGGCCTCGTCGAAGATCTCGATGCTGCGGGTCACCTCGGCAGGAGAAGGCGCCCGGCGCTTGATCGCCCTCCGGCCCCGGAACCGTCGTGCGCCGAGGTCGGCCAGAGGCCGTAGGTCGACACCGGGTCCCCGGCCCGCCTCACGGCGTGACCCGATGCGGGTCATGTCGACGCCGAGCAGCTCGCGCACATCCGAGCGCCGGAGGAGGTGATGATCGACCGACGCAGCTGCGGCATCGATGACGTCCCGGGTCTGGTCGAGGGCAGAATCGAGCACCGACTGGACCACGTCAGCGGCACCGGCCCGCCGGGCCTCGATCACCGAGACCAAACGGTCACGGAGCACCTGGATGGCAGGCGAGGAGATCGTCTGAGCTCCTGGTTCGATGTGGTGCTCCTGCACTGCCACCACGTTCCCGTCCAGTCCTCCGGCGCGGAGCATCGATGTGTAGTCGGCCAGGGCGCCCCGGGACGATGCCCTGATCCTGTTCAAGACCTGGATGAGGGGGACCCCCCTCGATCGAGCCCTCCTCAGCACCTCCCACGGGACCAGGTCTGAATACCGGAGCGCCGAGCTGACGTACACGATCACATCGGCGTTGTCGATCATCGTCTCCGCCATCCCCCGGTGGTCGACCGATGTGCTGTCGATGTCTGGAGTGTCGACCAGGATCAGCTCATCGAGGATCGGCGCACGCCCGGTCACCACGTCACAGCTGATGCCCCCGATCTGGCTGTAGTCGCCTGCCCGCTCCTCCGAAGACAGCACCACCGGCTCCTTGGTGGTCGGCCTGAGCGGGCCCGCGAGAGTGTGATCTTGCCCGGTTATCGAGTTGAGGAGGGTGGACTTCCCGGCCCCGGTGGGGCCGGCGAAAACGACTATCAGCGGGGCGGCAGGGTGCTCGAACCTGGGAATGAGGTACTGGCGGATGGTGCGGACGATCCAGTCTCGCCGAGCGAGCATCCGCGTGTCGAGGGCCCCACCGTCCAGGTCGAGGGCCTCCAGGGACGAGGCGAGATAGTCGAGATCTTGCGCCAGGTCATCGCGGCTCGGCTCGTTCACGGCGCTTTCGATTGTGCCACGCCCCGCGCCGGTTGCGGTGTCAGGCCGCCCGGTCACGGTGACATACCCACCCGGCCACCCGGAATCAGGCGATCCAACCACCCGCCGGGCGTTCGAACCAGACATGGACCTGGCCGGTGCCGGTGGCGTTCTCGTAGTCGGAGAAGAGCTCGCCGGTGGCTGTGCACTCGGGGCCGCCGATCGCACCGAGCATCATCAGATAGTGGCCGAAGTCCCCCTCCGGCGAGTGCTCGAAGTACTCCTCCATGGTGTCGACGATCCGGGCATGGTCACCGGCCCTCATCCACTCGAGTCGCTCCTCGTCGGCGGCCCTGGCCTCGGGGGTCACGATGTGGATGGGGTCGGATGCCTCGTGCTTGCTGATCTCTTTGAGGGGCCAGAAGGTGTGGCTCATGCCACCCGAGGCGATGACCACCGCCCGACGGTCGAGCCGTGATATCGCCTCACCGATCGCCTCCCCCATCGTCATGAAATCGTCGGTCTCGCCGGTCTGGACGAGAGACACGGAGACCACGTTCTCATCGTCACGGAGATAGTGAAGGAGATTGATCGTGGCGTAGTAGACGGGAAGGTGGTCATCCTCCGAGGCATGCGTCGGCGTGCCCAACTCCTGGCCCAGCGTCGCGGCCAACACGGCCAGCTCCGGGTCGCCCGGGAAATCGTATGGGATCTGGGCCATCCCCCGGGGCAGCTCGGAGGAGGTGAAAACCCCGTGACGTCTCGCCTGGGCCGCCAAGACGTGCTCCACGGTCGTCTCCCAGTGGGAGTCGATGATGACGATCGTGTCGGGGCGTAGCCGGTCGAGCACCTCGCTGCGAAGACGAATGAGACCGGGCACGAGGCTGATCTCCTTGCCGTCGTTTATCTCCCGCCGGGCCGCCTCATCGAACATGATGGTGGGGGCGTGGCTGAGAAGCCCCGCGCCGACGATCTCGCCCATCGCATCCTCCTGGGGTGGTTCGGTAGCTAACGAATCCTAGGTGACGCCCGGCCGGAGACCAGGGGCACCCCATCGGCGGTGGCTGTGACCTTGCGAAGGAGTCGGGCCAGCTGCAGTCGCTCCTCAGGGCTGAGGTCAGAGGTGAACTTGGCCTCGTAGCGGTTGAATTCAGGGAACACCGACTCGATCTTGTCCCTCCCCGCCCTACCGAGGGTCACCACCACTCGGCGCCCGTCTGTCTCGTGCTTCGACCTGGCCACCAGCTTGCGTTTCTCCAGGGTCTGCAGCATCCCGGTGAGGGTCCCCTTGGCCAGGCCGCAGTCCTCGGCCAGCTGGGATGTCTCCCGATCGCCCCATACCCAGAGGACGAAGAGAATGGTGAAACCACCCCAGGTCAAGTCGGAAGGCCCCAGGACCTCCCTCTCCATCCGGTTGCGCACCGCATTGGCCGCCCGATAGATGTTGGAGACGGCGAGCATCGACTCGAAGTCGAGATGGCGCCCCCCGAGCCGCGACCTGATATCCCGTTCGGCCTCCAACACCACGTCGTCGTCATGGTCGTGCAAAGGCCTGGGCATGGGGCCAGCATATCCTTGGGTAGCGAACGATCCCATGCCGTCAGCCCGAGCCGAGATCTCCGACACCGCGGTGTCCCCCGATCACTACATCGGGGGCAGACGTCTGTCGTCACACGTCACCTTCGAGGTGCGCTCTCCCCTCGACTGGGACTGGCACCTGGCCGACGTGGCCCGTGGCGACGCTCTCACTGCTGACCTGGCCGTGACCGCGGCTGCGGACGCCTTCCCCGGCTGGGCCTCTTTGACCCCGAAGGAGCGTGCCGAGCCTCTGTTCCGCCTGGCTGATTCGATCGACGAGAACATCGAGATGGTGGCCCGCGTCGAGTGTGCCGACATGGCGATGCTGCTGGAGAGCCTCGAGGCCAGGGTGATCCATCGCGGCGCGGAGAACTTCCGCAACTACGCCGAGCTGGCCGTCTCCCACCAGGAGCGAAGGTGGTCGTCGAAAGGCACCGACAACCATGTCGAGCGCATGCCGGCAGGGCCGGCCGTGATCATCACGCCATGGAACGCCCCCTGGCTCCTCTCGACCTGGAAGCTGGCCCCGGCCCTGGCCGCGGGCAACGCGGTCATCCTCAAGCCTGCCGAATGGGCGCCTCTGTCCGCGTCGCTGCTGGCCGACCTGGCGCACGATGCCGGCATCCCACCCGGTGTCCTCAACATCGTCCAGGGCCACGGCGACGAGGTGGGTGCGGCTCTGGTCTCTGATCGCCGGGTGCGTCGAATCTCGTTCACCGGGTCACCCGAGACGGCGCGCCACATCGGCCAGGCGGCGGCGAGGAACATCGTCCCCTTCACCGCCGAGCTGGGGGGGAAGGGCCCTCTGCTGGTTTTCGCCGACTCGGATCTCGACTCGGCGGCGCGCCGGGCCGCCGGCCAATACGACGATGCCGGTCAGACTTGTCTGGCCGGCACCCGGCTCCTGGTGGAGGAGAGCGTCTCGACCGACTTCCTGGAGCTGTTCAACCGGCACACCGATGCCCACATCCTCGGAGACAGCCGGGACCCGCGGACGACAGTGGGGCCCCTGATCCATCCCGACCACCTGGCTCGGGTCGAGGGGTTCGTCGAGAGGGCCCGCCATCATGGCGACCGGGTGATCCGGGGTGGAGAGCGGTGGAAGCAAGACGGCCTCTGGTACGAGCCGACCCTGATAGAGCCGGTGGACAACGACTCCGAGATCGTTCAGAGGGAAGTGTTCGGCCCGGTCCTCACCTATCAGACCTTCACCGATGAGGAGGCAGCCATCGCCCTGGGCAACTCGACCTCCTATGGGCTGTCGGGGATCGTCTACACCGGCAGCGAGGAGCGCGCCGAACGGGTCGGTAGGGGGATTCGTGCCGGGACGATCTGGGTCAACACCTACCTTGTTCGCGACCTCACCGCTCCATTCGGCGGCATCGGCATCTCAGGCATCGGTCGTGAAGGCGGCGACTACGCCCTCGATTTCCACTCGGACCTGAAGACCGTCCAGGTCGGTCAGGGAACGGTCACCTGACCCTCCCGCGAGGATTGGCGCAACTTGAAGCGCAGTAGATCCTCGTGGAAATAGAGATCACCAGCTGGTGGCGATGTATTTGGTCTCGAGGAACTCCTCGATGCCCTCGTGGCTGCCTTCGCGGCCGATCCCGGACTGCTTGACCCCGCCGAAGGGAGCAGCCGGATCGGAGACCAGGCCACGGTTCAGACCGACCATGCCCGACTCGATCGCCTCGGCGGTCCTCAGGCCACGGGACAGGTCCCTCGTGTAGAGATACGATATCAGGCCATGCACCGTGTCGTTGGCCATGGCAATCGCCTCATCGTCGGTGTCGAAGGTGACGATCGGCGCCACCGGGCCGAATATCTCCTGATCGAGGATGTCGGCATCTGGAGAGACGTCGGAGAGAACGGTGGGCTGGTAGAAGTAGCCCTTCCGATCCGGGATCGAGGCGCCCACCGCGACACTGGCCCCCGAGTCCACCGCCGACTGCACCAGCTGGGCGATGTCGTCACGAGACCGCTCGTTGATCATCGGTCCGACCTGGTTGGTGCGGTCGATCCCCGGCCCGAGCTTCATCGCGCCCATCGCACCGGCGAGCATCGAGGTGAACTCGCGGGCCACGGCGGAATGAACCAAGAACCGGTTGGCCGCGGTGCATGCCTCGCCGGCATTGCGCATCTTGGCCACCATCGCCCCTTCCAACGCCGCGTCGAGATCGGCGTCGTCGAACACGATGAATGGGGCGTTGCCGCCCAGCTCCATCGACACGTTGAGCACCTGATCGGCGGCCACCCGGAGCAGGGTCTGGCCCAATTCGGTCGACCCGGTGATGGAGATCTTTCGCACCCGTGAGTCGTGGAGCATCTGCTCGATGACGCCGGACGAGCCCTTGGCCACCACCACGTTGACCACCCCCGGTGGCAGACCCGCCTCTTCCATGAGATGGACCACCGCCAGGGTCGTCAGGGGGGTGTCGGAGGCAGGCTTGAGGATCACTGTGCAGCCGGCAGCCAGCGCGGGCCCGATCTTGCGTGTCGCCATCGCGGCGGGGAAGTTCCAGGGTGTGATGAGAACGCTCACGCCCACCGGTTGGCGGACGGTCATGATCCGCTTGTCCCCGGCTGGGGCCAGACGAACTTCGCCCCCGATTCGGGACGTCTCCTCGGAGAACCAGCGAAAGAACTCGGCCGCGTAGCGCACCTCACCCAGTGCATCCGGGAAGGCCTTGCCATTCTCCAGGACGATCAGCTCCGCCAGGTCCTCCTCGCGGGCTCGCATCGCCTCGAAGGTCCGGCGAAGTATCTCCGCCCGGTCACGAGGCGGGGTCTCCGACCACGGGCCGAGGGCGTCGGCCGCGGCGTCGACCGCATCGGCAGCGTGGCTTGCCTCCGCCAGCCCCACGTCGATCAGTACTTCTTCGGTAGCAGGGTCGACGACCGGCAGCTCGCCGTTCCCCGAGAACCAGTCACCACCGATGTAGAGACCGGTCTTACCCCGCTCCTTCAGCTCTTGCAGGATCGCAGTCATGCCCTTTCCACCTCCAGTGGCAGGTTACGTCGCAAAGTCGTTCCCCCCCTCCACGAGACCCCGACCCGGTGGTAGTAGCCCCCGATGATCTCCTCGGGCGCCAGCAAGGAGAGCTCCTCCCCCGGTGAGGAGAACAGTTCCAGGTCCGCCGAACCGGCCCACACCTCGGTCACCTCGCCGTCGTAGCCGCGCATCGTCACCAGCTCGTCCAGTGACCCCGAGCCGTCGGATTCGATCGCAGGCCACCACCTGTTGTGCAACATCGGGTGCCCGTTCACGAAGCCGGGCGCCGGGGCCGGCGACTCGAGGGTGATCACAGCCTGGGCCAGCCGACGATCGGCGGCGGCCAGGGTGGCGCCGAACGCCCCGCCGGGCTCCAGCCGGGGCCCGGCATTGCCCACGGTCACGGGACGGGTCATCCACATGCTTCCGATCTTCTTGGGGTAACCCTGGTGGTAGCCACGCACCAGGGCGAAGTCCTTGTCGACCCAGATGAACACACATCGGCTGAAGGTATCCCCGTCCCAGGTGCAACGGACGACAGCGAAGCACTCCTTGTACTGGGAGCGCACCGGGTCGAGCAGCTCTTCGAAGCTGTCTCCGCAGCTCTGCCAGTCGGCCCAAATGAGGGCAACCGCGCCTGGGTCCTCCCCGGCAGGCTCCACACCTTCCGGGAGCAGCTCGGAGACCCGGGCCGGGTCGGTCCGGTATTCGACGGTGAGCATCTCACCCGAGTAGTGCCAGGGTGGCGGGGGGATCAGCGACGACCGGCCGCTGGGCGTGCGGGGGAAGAGAAAGGCCGACATCAGGTGGTGCGCAGGGTGTAGATCACCTGATCGTATCTGCCGATCCGGGGTGGGCGAAGCGATGGGCAGGTGGCTACCTTGGCCACATGCCGGGACCACTCGAGCCGGGGCGGGAGGAGCGAGCCGCTCTCGCCGAGGACGTGCTCAACGTAATCCAGGACTGGATCGACCGGGCCGACACCATGCCTGCCTCCGGGGTGGACCTCGACGACGCGCTGACGGCGCGGCTGATGGCCCCGCCCACCGAGACCGGCCGCAGCCTGGAGTCGATCCTGGCCGACGTCGACGACGCCGGGAAGTCCGGGGTGTTCCACCCTTCCGGAGGGCATCTCTCCTATATCCCCAACGCCGGCCTCTTCACAGGTGCCTTGGGTGAGTTCCTCGCCTCCGGTCTCAACCGGTACACCGGGGTCTCTGGTGCAGCCCCGGGGATGGCCGCCATCGAGCACGGGATGGTCCGCTGGATGGCCTCCCTCTTCGACATGGGTGACACCGCCTCTGGTCTCATCCTCTCCGGCGGCTCGATGGCGAACCTCACAGCCATTGTCGCCGCCCGGACGGCTCGGCTCGGGGACGAGTTCACGCGGGGCGTCATCTACGTCACGCCCCACACTCATCATTCGGTGGAGAAGGCGGCCCGAATCGCCGGGTTCCGGGGCGATCAGATTCGGGTCGTGGGCATCGACACCGATCTCAGGATGGATCCCGACGCCCTGGCCGTGGCCGTCGACCGGGACCGCCGGGACGGTCTCGACCCCTTCCTGGTGGTGGGTTCGGCGGGCACGACGGACACCGGGACGGTGGATGTGCTCTCCCAGCTGGCTCCGGTCGCCGAGACGGAGGGCCTTTGGCTTCACGTGGATGCCGCCTATGGCGGCTTCTTCCAGCTCACCGATCGGGGCAGGACGGTCCTGTCCGGCATCGAAAAGGCCGACTCCGTCTCGGTGGACCCCCACAAAGGGATCTCGATCCCCTTCGGGGCCGGGGCTCTCCTGGTCCGAGACGAGGCCCATCTGATCGACGCCAACCAGGGCCGCGGCGCCTACCTCCGTGAGGAAGACCACGACTCCGGCCTGAGAGACATCGCCGCCCTCGGGCCCGAGCTCACCCGACCGTTCCGTGCCCTGCAGATGTGGCTCCCACTCCACCTGCACGGTGTGGCGCCATTCCGGGAGGCACTCGACGTATCCCTCGACCTCGCCAGTCATGCCTACACCCGACTCGGCGGGATCGACGGGCTGGAGACGCCCTGGGCCCCGGACCTCTCGATCGTCGCCTTCCGCTTTGCAGATGACGACCTGGGGAGACGTGCCCTCGAGTCGATCAACGAAGAGCGAATGGTGCATCTCTCCCCCACCACCATCTCCGGCCGTCTCGTCCTCCGCTTCGCCATCCTGAACCGGAGAACCACCCGCGATCACATCGATCATGCCATCGACATGATCGAGAAGACGTTGGTTGGCTGAGCTCAGCGACGGACGGCGCCTGCCTCCAGTCGAAGAGCCTGGGTCAGCGAGTCGATGTCATAGGCTCCGTGGTGCCGCCTGCCATTGATGAAGAAGGTCGGCGTGCCCGCCACCCCGCTCTCATCCGCACTCTCGACGTCGCGAGCCACCCTTACCGCAAACTGGCGGGACATGAGGTCCTCCGTGAAACGCTCGACATCGAGCCCCAGCCGGGTGGCATACCCGATCAGGTCATCCAGATCCAACTCGTCCTGGTGGGCGAGGAGCAGGTCGTGCATCTCCCAGAACCTGCCCTGGGCGGCGGCCGCTTCGGCGGCCTCGGCGGCCTGTTCCGCACTCTCATGCACGTCGGTGAGAGGTAGATGCCTGAACACGAAGGCGAGCTCGTCGCCGAAGTGCCGAACCAGCTCGCGAGTCACCGATTCGGCCCGTCCGCAGTAGGGACACTGGAAGTCGCCATACTCCACGACGGTCAGGCTGGCATCTGCAGGCCCCCGGATGTGATCCACCTCGGGATCGACCGGGGCGATCAGATCGGGCAGAGGACGCAGCTGGGTGGCAGTCATCCCGGGTCGGTCGGGTAGTCGTCGCAGCAGCCTGAACACGAGCCAGGACAGCGCCGAAGCCAGCACAGAGGCGGCGATCACGCCGAATTTCGCGTTCTGCAGATCTACGCCACTGAAGGAGAGACCCGCGATGAGAAGAGAGACGGTGAAGCCAATGCCGGCCACAACCGACATCCCGATCAGTGCAGGCCACGGGACGGATAGTGGAAGCCCACCGAGCCATCCACGCGTGGCCAGCCAAGAGAAGACGATGATCCCCACCGGCTTCCCCACCACGAGGCCGACGACGACACCCAATGTGATCGGCGAGGTCAGCGCCTGGCCCACGCTGCCGGCATCCACGATCACACCGGCGTTGGCCAGGGCGAAGAGTGGCACGATCAAGTAGCTGACCCAAGGGTGGAACAGGTACTGCAGCCGCTCATTGGGCGAGATCGTGGTGATGAGGCTGCGGCTGGCGGTTCGAGCAAACTCGGGCGTGGGCTGTTCGCGGAACATGCGCCACTGCGCACCGGTGCGCTGCAACTCGCTTTGTGACGGGGGGTAGGCGGTGGCCAACATGCCCATGAGCACCCCGGCGATCGTGGCATGCACACCCGAGGCGAGTGTGGCCACCCAAAAGGCCGCCCCGACCAGGAAGTAAGCAACCCCGTTGCGCACGCCGGCGCGACGCATCACCAGCACCACGA
The DNA here is from genome assembly GCA_025928935.1 of Acidimicrobiia bacterium. GTDB lineage: Bacteria > Actinomycetota > Acidimicrobiia > Spongiisociales > ZC4RG35 > JARDZU01. The sequence continues at coordinate 13,455 of JAICNB010000025.1, read as the reverse complement.
GGTAGAGGACGCCGGCAACGATCAGCGCCGGGACGGAGACGCCCTCGGTGTACACGAGCGCGATGACCGTGAGAGCGATGATGTCGTCGACGATCATCACCGTGAGGAGGAAGGTCCGGAGGAGGGCGGTGAAGTGGCCGGCCACCAGGGCCAGGACCGCCAGGGCAAATGCGGTGTCGGTGCCCATGACGATCCCCCAGCCATCTGTAGACGACTCTCCGGCATTGACCAGGAGGTACAGGACCGGGGGGACGACCATCCCGCCTACCGCCGCCACCACCGAGGTCGCTACGCGCCGACGCTCCCTGAGCTCCCCCATGTCCAACTCTCGTCTTATCTCGAGGCCGACCACGAAGAAGAAGAGGGCCATGAGCCCGTCGTTGACCCAGTGCCGAAGATCCAGGGAGAGCTCCGCGCCACCGACCCGAATCGACATTTCGGTGCTCCAGAACGTCTCGTATCCCGAGGCCCAGGGTGAGTTGGCCCACAGCAGGGCGACGACGGTCGCCAGCAACAAGACGATGGCGCTCGAGTTCTCGGTGGCGATGAAATCCCGTAAGGGGGAGGCGAGACGACGAAACCCGACCGTTTGGTTGGCTGAAGCCGAGCCGTCTTGCATCGACTCATTCAACTAACCGGTCCGCCCCCATCCCAGCCAGCGTTGAGCCGCCGGGGCCCCCGAACCTGTCGCCATCCGGACGCACCCGGCGGTCTGTGAAACCCGACCCCGACAGCCGGGCTCGAGATCAGTTGTTCGGCGGCGCCTCGCTGATGTCGGCCAGAGCTGACTCGGGGTCGCGCTCGATGGCCAGATCACCCAAGGTCACGATCCCGACGAGTTTCCCGTCATCGATGACAGGGAGTCGGCGTATCGCTCCTTCCCGCATCTTGCTGACCGCCTTGCCCACCGGATCACCGGATTTGACGGATTCGATGACGTGACTGCACACGTCCCGCACGGTCATGCTGTTGGGATCGGCCCCCTCGGCCACGACCATGAGGGCCAGGTCGCGATCGGTCACTATCCCGCAGATGCTCCCGTCTGGCCGACTAACCAATACGTCCCCGATGTTGGCGTCTCTCATCCGCCGTGCCGCCTCCGTGACCGGCGACCCTTCGTCGACGGTCACCGGATCCCTGGTCATCACCTGATCGATGGTTTGCACGATCTCACCTCCTGGTCGGATAGTCGATTACCCGATCGGTCGACGAGTGAAACGACGGTCGGAGCCAGGTCAGGTCGGTTGCACCACGAGGCGTCCGGTACCGTCCCATCGGTGACCGACTCCCCCACCCGCATCGCCCGCGATCTCTTCGCACCACTGGCTCCGGGGTACGAGCGTTGGGCCGGGATCTTGAGCATGGGCCAGGATGGGCGATGGCGGTCGCGGATGATCGCCCAGCTCGCCATCGAGCCCGGCGAAGTGGCCCTCGACGTGGCTGCCGGGACGGGGTCCATCACCCGGCTCCTCCAGGACCGGAGAGCCGACGTCGTCTCACTCGATCAGAGCCATCAGATGCTGATCCCGGCCGTGGGCAGAGGTGCTACCGGGGTAGTCGCGACGGCGGAGCGGCTGCCGTTCGTCGACGGAGTGTTCGATGTCGTCACCTTCGGCTATCTGCTCCGGTACGTGGAGGATGTTGCGGGCGCCATGGCGGAGCTGACCAGGGTGGTGCGACCAGGAGGCAGGGTCGGGATGGTCGAGTTCGGGCGCCCGTCGGGGGTCTGGCTCCCTTTGTGGCGTCTCTACACCCGTCTGGTGCTCCCGACCGCCGGGCTGGTCGCCGGGGAGGGATGGCCTGAGGTGGGCCGCTTCCTCGGCCCCAACATCGAAGATTTCGGCGGCCGGTTCCCACCGGGCCGATTGGCCCGGATCTGGGAGGACGCCGGTCTGAGCAGAGTCGGATTCACCCGGCTCTCCCTGGGCGGGGGTTTGGTGATGTGGGCTCAAAAGGGGGCGGTTTCGTCTCCGGAGACCCGGTGAGCGACCACCGACCTGCCTTCTACGCCCCCACAGGTTCCGTCACCGGCGACGTGGTGTCCCTTCTGCACGTCCCGTACACCCTCTGGCACCTTTCCTACGTCCCGATCGGGGCCGCGCTGGCCCCGAGGCTGAACTGGCTCGTCCTGGGTGGGACCGTTTCTGCGTTCGCGATCGGGCTCGGCGTCGGTGCCCACTCACTGGACGAGGTCAAGGGCCGCCCGCTGGGCACACGACTCTCCGACCGCGCCCTCTGGTCCTTGGGGCTGGGTGCGATGGGAGTGGCGCTGGCGATTGCAGTGGTGGGAGCCTTCATGATGTCGCCGTGGGTGCTTCTCTGGGCGGTCGCCGGGATCGTGCTCGCCATCGGTTATGCGCTGGAGTGGCCCGTTCTCCACACCGACCTCGGCTTCGGGCTCGCCTGGGGGTCCTTCCCGCTGATCGTCGGCTTCTGGGCCCAGACCCAAGCCCTGACCCTCCCGGTGGCGCTCATGGCAGTCATGGCATGCCTGCTCAGTCTCGCCCAGCGCGCTCTCAGCACTCCAGCCCGTTACGTGAGACGCAAGACCGATGAGGCGTCGGTCGTGTTCGACGGAGACCGGGCCTGGGACCGCCGCCGGCTGCTAGACACATGGGAGAGGCCACTGCGTCTCCTCACCTGGACCACCGTCACGCTGGCCATCGGGCTGCTGCTCACCCATCTCTGAGCCGTGGTGGTCAGGCCAGGGTCACGCGGATCGGTAGGTGTTTGATCCCGTTGATGAAGTTGGAGCGGAGACGGTCGGGCTCGCCCGTTATCTCGATCGCCGTCACCCGTTCGAGAAGCTCTTCGAACACGACGCGCACTTCCAGGCGGGCCAGCGATGCCCCGAGACAAACGTGTCGGCCGGTGCCAAACGTGAGGTGATCGTTGGGCCGGCGTCGAATATCGAACTCGAAGGGGCGCTCGAACACCTCTTCGTCGTGATTGGCCGACGGGTACCACATGACCACGCGGTCCCCCGCCTGGATCGTCTTTCCCCTCATCTCCACGGCCTCGGTGGCGGTGCGCCGGAAGTGCATGGTCACCGACGAGGCCCTCAGGATCTCCTCTGTCGCCGCGGCCGAGAGGGAGGCCGGATCGTCCCGGAGGGCCCCCATCTGGCCCGGGTGGTCGAGCAAGTAGATGAGGCCATGGCTGATGGTGTGCCTCGTGGTCTCGTTGCCGGCGACCATCATCAGGGTGAAGAAGTTCTTGAACTCGAGGTCGGTGAGCGGCTGGCCGTCGGGCTCTGCGGTGAGGAGCGTCGTGATGATGTCGTCCTGCGGGCTCTTCCGACGTTGCACCGCCATCTCCTCTGCGTAGCGAAAGACCTCCAGGGCGGCAGGTGACCGGAAAGGCAACAACCGGTACTCCTCGGTATCCATCTTGTCGATCACGACCGGCGTGTACTCCGGGTCGGCGTTGGAGATCATCTGGTCGCCCCAGGTGACCAGGAGGCCGGCATCGGTCTCCGGCACGCCGAGGAGACGGCAGAGCAGCCTGATGGGGAGCTCACGTGAGATCTCGGTCACGAAGTCGAGCTCCCCCTTGGGTAGGGCACCGTCGAGCACGTGACCGGCCAGCAGCCTGAAGGCCGACTCGTAGGTGGCGACTACCTTCGGGCTGAACCCGGGCTGGACCAGACGCCGGAGACGGGCGTGCTCGGGGGGATCGAACTCCATCATGGTGCGGCGGGCCTCGAGCTCGTCCGGCGCCATCTGCTCGATCCTGATCCCTCGGGAAGCGGTGAATCGCCCGTAATCCCGACTCACCGCCGATATGTCGGCGTGTTTGGTCAGGGCCCAGAACCCGTCCCCATCACCCTCCTCCACCCATGCCACCGGCTCCTCACGACGCATGCGAGTGAACGTGGCGTGGGGCACGCCCCGTAGGAACGTGTCATGAGAGGTGAGGTCGGCGTACTCCTCACCACGGTCATCGCGAAGCGTCCCGACGGACATCGCCTCCATGTTCGCACCATCTCCGGCGGTACCGTTGCCTGCGATGGCCGACTACCGACGCATCCTGCTCGATGGGGAGCCCACCGGCGTGATCAGGGAAGGTGAGGACCTCATCGCCGATGATGGCCGCCGGGTCCCGGCCCGGGATGCGACGCATCTCCCCCCGGTCGAGCCGAGCAAGATCATCGCCGTCCATCTCAACTACCGGAGCCGGGTGGCGGAGTTCATGACCAGGCTCCCCCCCGCCCCTACGTATTTCCACAAACCCACTACCGCGCTCAACTCACACGGTGGAGATGTAGTGCGACCGCCCCGCTGCCGGTACCTCAACTTCGAAGGGGAGATCGCCATAGTCATCGGCTCGACCTGCCGGTACGTCGCCCCGGACGAGGCGGAGGCGCACATCGCCGGATACACGATCGCCAACGACTTCGGGCTGCACGACTTCCGTGACACCGATGCGGGCTCGATGCTCCGGGTGAAGGGATCCGACACCCTGTGCCCGGTCGGGCCGGGTCTCGTCACCGGCTGGGACTACCGGGGCAAGACGATCACGACCAAGGTGAACGACGAAGTGCGCCAGCACGGGAGCACCGACGAGATGGAGTGGGACATGCCCTACCTGGTCGCCGACATCGCACGCACCATCACCCTGCTCCCCGGCGACGTGATCCTGAGCGGTACCCCGGCCGGGTCACGGCCCGTGGAGCCCGGCGACGTCGTCACCGTGGCGGTCGAGGGCCTCGGCGAGCTCACGAACATCGTCGTCGAAGGGCAAGAGCCGATTCGATCCGACGTGGGCGCCCAGCCCAGCGACTCGGAGGAGGTCATCTCGACGGCACTGGGGGGCGACTGGGAGCACCGTGGTGTCCGGGCACCGCGCGGGCCGGGGTCGGCCCACGACGTGTCGGAGCTGGATGCCTGAGGCCGGGGCCCCGGTGGCTGCCCTGCTGAGGGGGGTCAACGTCGGCGGGATCAAGGTGCCCATGGGTCAGCTGAGGGACAGGCTGGAGGAGGCCGGCCTGGAGGGGGTGCGCACTTTCCTGCAGAGCGGAAACGTCATCGTTGCGCCCGTAGCGGGCGATGCCGTGAAGTTGAGCAGGACCATCGAGGACGTGATCCAGGACGGGCTGGGGCTGAAGGTGCGGGTCATGGTCAGGACAAGAGACGAGCTGGCGAAGGTGGCGGGGGCGAACCCGTTCCATGGGCCCGACGTCGAGCCGAGGCTGCTACACGTCGTGTTCCTCGAGTCGAGGCCATCGAAGGGCCGTGTTGCCCGTCTCGACCCCGACCGCTCGCCATCGGACCGGTTCCAGGTGTCCGGTCGGGAGATCTACATCCACTACCCGGGCGGCTCCGGTCGATCCAAGCTCGATCTGGCCTACTTCGAGAGACAGCTCGGCGTCGCCGGCACGGCTCGCAACTGGAACACGGTCACCAGGCTGCTGGGGATTCTGGACGGTTGACCCACACGAGCATCGCGGTGCTCGAAATCGACTCAGTCCAGCAGCTCCGTGGCCGTCGTCCCCTCCGGGCAATCGTCGAGGAGCGGGCAATTGCGACACCAGGGGCCTCCCGCCCTGTCCAAGTCGGCGCCCGAGGCCCAAGAGCCCCGGATCGCATCGACCATGTCGGCGATGTCGGCAGCGACCTCCTCCACCTCTGCTGTGGTGGGGACGGATCGATAGCGCTCGCCGGTTCGGACCGACACCGCCTCGACATAAGCCGGGACCTCGCTGCGATCGAGCATCCACAACAGGGCGTAGAAGCGAAGCTGCCTCTCGGGGTCACCGAGCTCACCGGTCTTCCAATCGACCAGGCGGTGACCGCCGAGGTCCTCCCGATAGACGGCGTCGACGGTCCCCACCAGGTCGACCCCTTCTCCGACCGCGGCATCGATGGTCTGCTCCGATCCCTCGAAGCCCTCGCTGGGCAGCTTCACGAAACGCTCGTAGAGCCCACGCACCTCCTCGATCGCGGCGGCCAGGGCGGACGGGCGCAGCTCGAGGCCCCCCAGCTTGTTGTTGAGCGCCGACCCACCGATTTCCTCCCGACACGCCTGGACGAACTCATCGGAAGGGATCGGGCCTGACGTCAGATGACGGCTGAAGACCCGGTGCGCCAGCGCTCCGAGGAAGGCCGGTCGGGTGTCGGGACCGTAGATACCCTGGAGCCGCGCCGCAGCCCGCGCCGGGCATTGCCGGTAGGTGACATAGGTGGTCGCCGAGATGCGTATGGCGTCGCCGGGCGCCATTTCCGGGAATCGGATCGCCACTGCCTTCGAGGGTAGACCTTCGCTGGGACGCTTTCCGGTTACGAAATCGGCTTCGGTAGCATCCCGTTCGGGCGCTAGGTCGATTTTCGGGCGGCCTCTCCATGAATAGATATCTCTCCTGGATCAGGACTCCGCTTGGCGCGCTCATCACGGGTGTTGCCGGAATCCTCCTGCTCATCTTGTCTGCGTACGGCTTGACCCGGCTCGCCTCGCGAGGCGAGGTGATGGGACGCGTCGAGGTGGCCGACACCCAGATCGGGGGGCTCGACGAGGAGCAGGCACTGAGTGCACTTCTCGCTGTGGAAGATGAGTATCTGGCGCGTCCGGCTGTCTTCAACGTCGATGGCAAGTTCGCCAGCATCCAGCCCTCGGAGGCTGGGCTCGAGATCAACGAACAGGCGATAGCCGACGAGGCTCTCCTGGTCGGGCGGGACGGCAACCCTCTCTCCGAGTTCGCCTGGTGGATCAGCCATATCTTCGACACCGTGAGGGTCCCGGTTCGAGGGGCCGTCGATGACGTGGCCATCGAGGCGGTCTTCGACGCGTGGGACGCCGAAGTGATCGCCCTGCCCTCGAGCCCGGGTGGCGTGAGCCTGGTCGACGGTGTGCCCACTCCGGAGTACCCCATGGTGGGCACCGGGGTCGACCGAGCCGCGGCCCGTGCCGTCGTCGAGGCGAACCTCCTCGCACTCGCGCCCGAGTCCACATCGATACCCACCACGACGATCGTGCCGGAACTGACCAACGAGGACGTCGACGCGGCCGTCGACCAGGCAGAGGCGATGTTGGTGGAGCCCATTCGCTTGGTGAGCGAGGATTTCGAAGTCGTCTTCACCGTCGATCAACTGCTCGAGGCCTTTCAGTCGGAGACGGTCACCGAGAGCGAGCCACGCATCGTCAACTCATTCGACCCGGCGGTCGTCGACGGCTATCTCAACGCGATCCGGGACCAGGTAGAGGCCGAGCCGGTCAACGCCTTCTTCGATATCGAGGGCGACAGCATCTCGATCGTCCCCGGCAGCAGCGGAACGCGCATCGACGAGGCGGAGACGGCTTTGCGGATGGCAAACGCCGCATTCACCGACGGTCGCGAGGGCGTGCTCCCCTTCGTCGAGGCCGCCGCCCCCGAGGTGACCACGGAGGACCTGGAGGCGCTCAACATCAACCATCTGGTGGCGCAGTTCACCACCTACTACGACTGTTGCCAGGACCGGGTGGTCAACATCCACCGAATCGCCGACGAGGTGGACGGCGCCATAGTCCCCTCGGGCCAGACCTTCAGCCTCAACGACCACGTCGGCCCGCGCACGGTGGAGGACGGGTATCTGCCCGCGGGGACCATCATCGCCGGGGAGGTCGAGGACACGGTCGGCGGCGGGGTCAGCCAGTTCACCACCACGCTCTACAACGCGGTCTTCTGGGGTGGTTACGAGGATGTCGAGCACAAGCCCCACTCCTACTACTTCTCCCGATACCCGGAGGGGGTCGAGGCCACGCTGAACTGGCGAAGCCCCGACCTCAAGTTCCGGAACAACACCGATTACGGGATCCTCATCGACACCAGCTACTCGGACACCTCCATCACCGTCCGGATCTTCGGCGAGAACGACGGCCGGACCTTGAAAGGCGAGCAATCAGATGGGCGGAGCCGAGCATGGGTCGACGCCGAGGGGGGTCCCAGCGCCCTCCACGTCAAGGGCGACGTCTCTGACCGCTTCGCCCTCACCGACCCGCCCGAGCCCCGATACGAGCCGAACCCGGAGTTCGGCGTCAACCAGCAGGATCAGACCCAGACCGAGCTCGGCGGTTGGAGCGTGACGGTGACCCGGCGCATCCTGCTCGGAGGCGACGAGAACAACGTGGTCGATGTCCAGGAATGGACCGTTCGCTACGCCCCCAGGTTCGCCGTCTTCGAGGTCCATCCGTGCATGGTGCCCGGGACATCCACCGCCTGTCCCACCACCACGACGATCCCGTCGACAACGGTGCCGCCGAGCACGGTCCCCCCGACCACGGCACCGCCGACGACACCTCCCACCACGGCTCCGCCGACCACTCCCCCCGCCTGACCCGGCGACCTCGGGAGGTCTCAGACCTCGGTGTAGAAGAGCAGGAAGGACTCCAGGACGGACACGACCGAGGCCTTGGACGCCTCGTCCCACCCGCCTGGCCGTCTCACCGTAACGGTGTTCTGCAGGACGTATATATGGTCGAGACCGATACCCAGGTCGAACAGCTTCTCGGCGAGGATCCCGGGAACCGCCTCACCCGGGTCATCGGGCGACATGACCATGCCGTCCTGGCCGGTGAAGCTCCGATCGGTGTCGATCAGGAGGATCTCACCAGCCTCGGTGACCTGGTTGACAACGACGGTCTGGCCCATGAGGGTCGGGATCGTAATCAGGAGCTGAGACCGCGAGACAGTTCCCCGATCACGTGCACCTTGACCAGGTTGGTGGAGGCCTGGATGTTGGGGGGGACGCCTGCGACCATCACCACCCGGTCACCCTTGCTGACGACGCCCTCCTTCTCGAGGATCGCCGCGGCAGAGGCGATCTCCTCGTCGGTGTATCGGCGGCGCTCGAAGGGATGTGGGCTCACCCCCCAATAGAGGGCCATTTGGCGGAGGGTCACCTCGTTGGGGGTGAAGGCCACGATCCTGGCCTCAGGCCGGTACTTGGAGAGGAGTCGGGCCGTGTTCCCGGTCTCGGTGAAGGCCACGATGGTCTCCGCCCCCAGATTCACCGCGATCTCGGTGGCCGCCTGGGACACCGCCGAGGCGACGGTGTTCCCGTCGCCTACGAAGGGGATCGAGTGCCGGTCCCGCATCGACAGAGTCCCTTCCTCCACCGCGACGCAGATCGAGGCCATGGCCGCCACCGCCTGGACGGGATAATCGCCAACCGCGGTCTCGCCCGAGAGCATGACCGCATCCGTGCCCGCCAGCACCGCGTGGGCGACGTCGGTCACCTCGGCACGGGTGGGCCGGGGGCTCTTGGTCATCGACTCGAGCATCTCGGTCGCAGTGATGGAGATGCGGCCTGCGGCGTTGGTCTTCTTCAGGATCTCGGCCTGGATCAGAGGGATCTTCTCCAGCGGGAGCTGCACCCCGAGGTCGCCGCGGGCCACCATCACCGCCGATGAGGGACCGATGATGTCGTCCAGGTTCTCGTATGCCTGGGCCAGCTCGATCTTGGCCACTATCGGCACGTCCCCGGCCAGACCGGCGATGTCGCGGATGTCGTCACCTGTCCTGACGAACGAGGCCGCCACGTAATCGACGCCCAGCTCCCGGCCGAAGGCGAGGTCCGCCTCGTCCTTGGGGGTCACGATGTCGAGGGTGAGCGTGCTGTCGGGGAACGAGACCCCCTTGTGATCGGAGAGGACACCACCGACGTTCACGTCGGCAAGCAGCCCGTCTTCGGTGATCTCTACGACCTCGCAGCGAATCAACCCGTCGGCCAGCTGCACTCGGTCACCGGGCTCCACATCCCGGAGCAGGGGCTCGTACCCGACGGGTATCAGCGTGTCGTTGCCAAGTTCCGCATCGGGCACGAGTTTCACCTGCTGTCCGGGCCGCAATACGACCGCCCCCTCGGCAAACTCGCCCACCCGGAGCTTTGGCCCCTGGATGTCTTGCATGAGGGCCACGTTGCGCCCCGATGCCTTGGAAGCAGCACGGACCCACTCGGCCAGTGACCGGTGGAAGTCGTGGTCACCATGCGAGAAGTTGAGCCGGGCCACATCGATGCCGGCGTCGACGAGGGCGGCAACTCCGTTCTCGGTGCCTACCGAGGGCCCCAGCGTCGCGATGATCTTGGTGTGCCTCTGCATTTCTTCCTCGAAGCTAACCGTCGAACCGTCGAACCTGGGGGCGCCCCCGGACCCCGGTGGGGTCAGCCGGTCATCTTCTCCCGGAGCAGCTGGTTGACGAGGCGAGGATCAGCCTTCCCCCCGGTCGCCTTCATGACCTGACCCACGAGGAACCCCACCACCTTCTCCTCGCCACTCCTGAACTCGCCGACAGCGCGAGGGTTCTCGGCCAGCACCGAGTCGATCACCCCATTGAGGGCCCCGGCATCGCTCACCTGGAGCAGATCGCGCCGCTCGGCGACACCCCGGGGACCACCCTCACCCGACATCACTCCATCGAGCAGCTCCTTGGCGGCAGAGCTGGACACCGATCCGTCCTCGACCATCTGGATCAGTTCGGCCAGGGACTCCCCGTCCAGGGCCGTCCCGGCTGCATCGGCCCCGCTTCGCCGTAGCCACGCGACCACCTCTCCGGTGACCCAGTTGGCGGCGGCCTGGGGGGAGGCCCCGGAGAGGACCGCATCGTCGTACACCACGCGGAGGGAAGGGTCGAGGCCCGAGAGGACCCAGGCGGTGGACGGGGCCAGCCCCTGGCTGACATAGCGGGCTCTTCGCTCAGCCGGCAGCTCCGGCAGACGGGCACCGACCCCTGCCACCCACTCCGGGCTCATCACCAGCGGCACCAGGTCGGGCTCGGTGAAATAGCGGTAGTCGGACGAGCCCTCCTTCACCCTCATCGAATGGGTGACCCCCGACTCCTCGTCCCAGTGACGAGTCTCCTGGACGACGGAGCCCCCGGATTCGAGGAGCGCAGTCTGCCGCTCGACCTCGTGAGCGACTGCGCGTTCCAGGGAGCGAAAGGAATTCATGTTCTTGACCTCGACCTTCGTGCCGAGGGCGTCGGAGCCCTCCGGTCGGATCGACACGTTCGCATCGAACCGGATCGACCCCTCCTCGAGCCGGACGTCGGAGACCCCCAACTCGGCGATGACCGATCTCAACTCCTGGGCGTAGACCCGCGACTCGGCTGCACTCCGCAGATCGGGCCGGGACACCACCTCGACGAGGGGGACGCCGGAACGGTTGAAGTCGAGCAGGGTGCGCTCGGCGGAGTGGATGCGCCCCCCGAGCCCGACGTGGATCGACTTGCCGGTGTCTTCCTCCATGTGGGCGCGCTCGATGCCGACCCGCCTGATGGCTCCGTCGACCTCGATGTCGAGATGGCCGTCGTGGCACACCGGGACGTCGAACTGCGATATCTGGTAGTTCTTGGGGAGATCGGCGTAGAAGTAGTTCTTCCGATGGAACACAGATCGTGGCGAAACCTGACAGCTCAGGGCCAGGCCTATCGCCATGATCGACTCGATGGCCGCCCTGTTGGTCACGGGCAGGGCGCCGGGCAGGCCGAGACAGGTGGGACAGACCCGGGTGTTGGGCTCGCCGCCGTGGGCGACCTCACAACCGCAGAACATCTTCGAAGCCGTCATGAGCTCCACGTGGACCTCGATCCCGATCACCGCTTCCCAGGTCATCGCGCCATCTCGACGGCGGTGGGGGCGATCACGAACGCCGCCTGTCGCTCGACCTCGGCGGCGACCTGATACATCATCTGCTCTCCCAGGGGCGGAGCCATGACCTGGAACCCGATCGGCAGCCCGGAGTCGTCGAGCCCGATCGGGACCGATATCGCGGGGTGGCCGGCCAGGTTGGCCGGGATGTTGCAGATGTCGGAGAGGTACATGGCCAACGGATCAGACGTCCTCGCCCCTGCCTCGAACGCCACGGTGGGGCTGGTGGGTGACACGAGGACATCGACCTGGTCGTAGGCACGGGCGAAGTCCTCCTGGATCGCGGCCCGCACCCGCTGGGCCTGGCCGTAGAAGGCGTCGTAATACCCGGCAGACAGGGAATAGGTGCCGAGGAGGATGCGGCGGATCACCTCGGGCCCGAATCCCTCCGCCCGGGTCCGCGCCATCAACTCCTCGGTGGTCTGCCCCTCGACCCTGAGCCCGTATCTGATCCCGTCGAAGCGGGCCAGGTTCGACGACGCCTCGGCAGGGGCGATCAGGTAATAGGCGGAGAGGGCGATCTCGAAGCTCGGCAACGACACCTCCACCACCCCGACGCCCGCCTTCTCCAGCCGGGCCAGCATGTCCCCCGTGGCGGCCTCGACCGCCGGCTCGAACCCCTCTCCGGACAGCTCGGTGACCATACCCACCGTGAGACCATCGATCCCACGGCCGAGGGCGGCGGTAGGGTCCGGGTACTCCCCCGCGTGCGATGTGGAGTCCATCGGGTCGTGTCCCCAGATGGTCGACAGCGCCAGCGCCGAGTCCTCGACGGTCCTGGTGAACGGCCCGATCTGGTCGAGCGACGACGCGAAGGCGATCAGCCCGTACCTGCTCACCGTGCCGTAGGTGGGCTTCATCCCCACCACGCCACACAGCGACGCGGGCTGGCGGATCGAGCCTCCGGTGTCGGATCCCAGCCCGAGAAGGGCCGAACCCGCGGCCACCGCGGCGGCCGACCCACCCGAGGAGCCCCCGGGCACACGGCTCAGGTCCCAGGGGTTGTAGGTCGGCCCGTAGGCCGAGTTCTCGGTCGACGACCCCATGGCGAACTCGTCGAGATTGGTCTTGCCCACGATGACCGCACCTCCGTGGCGCAGCCTCTCCACGACAGTGGCGTCGTACGGCGGGACATATCCGGCGAGGATCTGGGATCCGGCCGTGGTCTCCACCCCGCGGGTGCACATGTTGTCCTTCAGGGCGACCGGGATCCCGTGGAGGGGCCCGAGATCGACCCCGTCGGCGAAGTCTGCGTCAGCCCGGGCGGCGGCCTCTCTCGCACCCCCGCTGTCGATGGTGAGAAAGGCATGCAGCTGCGCCTCGGTCCGGGATGCGGTGTCCAGTGCCTCCTCGAGAAGAGCCGACGCGGTGGTCTCGCCCGAGCGCAGCAAGCGCCCGGCGTCCGCGATGCCGGCTGCCATCACTGAGAGTCCTCCATCGCCGGCGGTACCACGAACTGCCCGTCGTGGGCGTCCGGGGCCTGGGCCAGGACCTCGTCCCGGCTGAGGGAGGGCCGGACCACGTCATCCCGAAACGCGTTCTCCATCCCGAGCGGGTAGGCCGCCTCCACTCCGGGCTCGACATCGAGTGACTGGACACGGGCGGCGTGCTCGAGGATGACTCCGAGCTGGGTCTTGTACGCCTCGAGCTCCTCGTCACTCAGACCGAGCCGGGCCAGTCTGGCCACATGGGCGATGTCGATGTCTATCGGCATGAAGCGGAGTGTAAGAGCCGGAAGAGATCGCACCACCACCCGGTTTTGGCGGGCCAGAATGGTCTGGTGGTAGAGGGGAACCGGCTCACAGGCACCGCCATCGCCCTGGGGGCGATCGGC
>JAICNB010000076.1 GCA_025928935.1 Acidimicrobiia bacterium | reverse complement strand
GTGATCGGAGGGGCGGCAGGGGCCGCTCCTGCCCTGGTCGGTTGGGCGGCCGTGTACGGGACGCTCGATCTGCCGGCCTGGGTCCTGTTCCTCGTCGTCTTCTATTGGACCCCACCCCATTTCTGGGCCCTGGCTATCAGATACCGGGAGGACTACGAGCGGGCCGGGATCCCCATGCTGCCCGTTGTCGCGGGAGTGGAGGCGACGACACGCAAGATGCTGCTCTACACCGGCCTGATGGTGGCGATCAGCCTGCTCCTGGTGCCGGTCGCCGGTATGCGATGGATCTACCTCGGAGCGGCCATCGTGCTCGGGGCCTGGTTCCTCTGGGACACCTGGCGCGTCTATCGCCGGCCCCAGGACGCAATGAGGCTCTTCACGACCTCGACGATCTATCTGTCGGCGTTGTTCGCCGCGGTGGCATTGGACGTCCTGGTCCGATGAGGAGGTCGACGCCTGCCATCCTGGCGCTTCTCGTTGCACTCGGTGCCTGCGGGCCGGGCGAGGTCGAGCCCTTCGCTCAGGTGGCTTCGAGCAATGGGAGCATCGGGCTCGGCGAGCAACGGATGCTCTTCGCCCTCATCGACCCGGACACCAGCGAGTTCCTCGCCTCGCCCGACCGTCCGGCCACGGTCACCATCCGGGACGAGAACGGATCGCCTCTCGAGACCTATCCGATGGAGTTCCTCTGGACGATCCCCGACGTGCGTGGTCTCTACGTCGCCCACGTCGACATCCCCGAAGCCGCCACCTATCAGGCCACCATCGACGCCGAGGGCTTGCCCACGGCCGGACCGGCCGGCTTCGCTGCATTCGACGACCCACCCCTGATCGAAGCCGGAGAGGAGGCCCCTGCCTCCGAGACCAGGACTTCGGCCGACTTTCCCGATTTGTCGGTGATCACCTCCGATCCTGAGCCGGACCCTGCCATGTACGAATCGAGCATCGGAGACGCAGTTACGTCGGGGAGCGCTTCGGTGATCGTCTTCGCCACGCCTGCCTTCTGCGCATCACGGGCCTGCGGGCCTTTGCTCGACCAGGTCAAGGCCCTCCGGCCGCAATATCAGGACGTCGAGTTCGTCCACGTCGAGATCTACGAGGACCTCCAGGTCGAATCGGTAGAGGAGCTGACCGCGGTCCCGGCCACCGAGGAGTGGGGTCTCCCCTCCGAGCCCTGGGTATTCGTGGTCGACTCGGCGGGTGTCGTCAGCGCCGCCTTCGAGGGTGCGGCCTCGGACGAGGAGCTGACCACCGCCATCGACGCCGTGGCCGGGTGATACCACGATTCCGCGAGGATTCGGGCGGGCTCAACCGCGGCAGGTCCGCACAAAACGGTCCAATCCCAGGAAGTTGGTTGCCTGTTTGGGGAGTCCGTATGATGCGGGGCCGATGGCTCGGTCCCGTCCACGCCTGGTCCGCCTCGGCGCACTCGTCGCCGTCATCCTCCTTCTGGGTGCCTGCTCCCTGATATCGAGCGAAGACCAGCCGCTGACCACCTTCGAGCCGGCCGGCCCCTTCGCCGAGAGGATCGACAGTCTCTTCTGGCCCGTCTTCTGGATCGCGGTTGCCGTGTTCGTGCTCGTCCAGGGGGCGATCCTGGTAATCGTCTTCTTCTATCGGGATCGCGACGGGTCCAAGGAGGCCAAGCAGCTCCACGGCAGTCCCAAGCTGGAGATCGCTTGGACCATCATCCCGGCGCTGATCCTGGCAGGCATCGCCGTCCCCACCACCGCCGCCGTCTTCGACCTGACCGAATGCGGCTCCGATGCCATCGAGGTTCAGGTGACCGGCCACCAGTGGTGGTTCGAGTACCACTACCCGGATGCCGACATCACCACCGCCAATGTGATGGTGATCCCGGCCGGGCAGGAGGTGTGCGCCCGGATGACCTCCGACGATGTGCTCCACAACTTCTGGATCCCGGCACTGAACGGCAAGCGCTATCTGGTGCCAGGGCAGACGACCGAGCTACGTCTCCAGGCCGACCAGCCCGGTGAGTATTGGGGCCATTGCGCCGAGTTCTGCGGGCTGTCCCACTCGTTGATGCGGGCGAGGGTCCAGGCCCTCGAGCCGGCGGAGTACGAAGCCTGGCTCGCCGGTCAGCAGGCTGGAGCCGTCCTGCCGGTGGAGGGTGACCCCGAGTACGAGGGCTATCAGGTCTATCTCAACAAGCAGTGCATCCAGTGTCACACCGTCCGCTTCGAAGATGACTCGGCGTCGAACATCATCGCGCCCGAGGCGTTCAACGGGCCCGAGCTGACCCATTTCGCCTCTCGCAATGTGTTTGCCGGCGCCACCCTCCCCGGTGAGGGCCAGAGCCGTGAAGACGCCCTGAAGGACTGGCTGGCCGACCCGCCGAATACGAAGCCGGGCAGCTTCATGCCCGATCTCGCCTTGACCGAGGCCGAGATCGATGCTCTGATCGTCTGGCTGGAGAGCATGGAATGACCGCCACCGCAGAACGGCCCGCCACCACCATCTTCCGACGTCCCAGTTCGACCAAGGGGCTGTGGTCGTGGATCACGACCGTGGATCACAAGCGGATCGGGATCATGTACGGGTATGCCGCCTTCAGCTTCTTCATCATCGGCGGTCTCGAGGCGCTGCTCCTCCGAATCCAGTTGTCCCAGGCCAATGGCGAGTTCCTCACGGCCGGCGCCTACAACGCGTTGTTCACGATGCACGGCACGACGATGATCTTCCTATTCGTCATGCCGGCGTCCTCGGCCCTGATGAACTACCTGCTCCCGCTGTTGATCGGGGCCCGAGACGTCGCTTTCCCCCGTCTCAACGCCCTGTCCTGGTGGATCTTCTTCTTTGGGGCGATCTTCCTCTATTCCACCTTCATCTTCGGGACCTCAATGGCTCCGGTCGGTGTCGACGGCATCGGAGGCGTCGATGGCAACCTGGCCCCGGGCGGCGGCCCGGGCAGCTTCAACTTCCTGGCGGACTCGCCGGATGGGGGGTGGTTCGGCTACCAGCCCAATGCGGGACCTCTGTACTCGCCGGGCACGGCGATGGACTACTGGGCGCTCGGGCTCCAGATAATCGGCCTGGCCTCGCTGGTCTCATCGGTGAACTTCCTGGTCACCGTGCTCAACCTGAGGGCGAAGGGGATGCGTCTTCTCCGGATGCCGGTGTTCGCCTGGATGACGATGATCACCTCGTTCCTGCTGCTCTTCTCTCTTCCCATCATCGCGGTCGCCCTGTTCATGGTGACCTTCGATCGCCAGTTCGGGTCTTTGTTCTTCGCCGCCAATGCCGGTGGCGATCCGATCCTGTGGCAGCACCTGTTCTGGCTCTTCGGTCATCCCGAGGTCTACATCCTGATCCTCCCCGCCATGGGGATCGTCTCCGAGATCCTGCCCACCTTCTCCCGGAAGCCGCTCTTCGGTTACTCGGCAGTGGTCTTCGCCGGAGCGGCGATCGCGTTCCTCGGGTTCGGTGTCTGGGCCCATCACATGTTCGCCTCCGGCATCACCCCTGTGGCCCAGGCTGCCTTCGGGTTGGCGACGATGACCATCGCGATTCCCACCGGGATCAAGATCTTCAACTGGCTGGGCACGATGTGGATGGGTCGAATACGTCTCCACACCCCGATGTTGTTCGCCATCGGCTTCGTGGCCATGTTCACCATCGGGGGCCTGTCCGGGGTCACCCATGCCGTGGTCCCGTCCGACTGGCAGCAGACCGACACCTATTACATCGTCGCCCATTTCCACTATGTGATATTCGGGGGAGCGGTGTTCGGGCTCTTCGGCGGCCTCTACTACTGGTTCCCCAAGATCACGGGCCGGCTCATGAACGAGCGACTGGGCAAGGTCCATTTCTGGCTGATGCTGCTCGGTTTCAACCTCACCTTCGGGCCGATGCACTGGCTCGGCTTGCAGGGGATGGTGCGGCGGACGTGGAAATACGCACCCGAGACTGGCCTGGAGCCCTGGAACCTCGCGGTGACGGTGGGTGCGTTCATCATCGCCCTCTCCATCTTCATCTTCATGATCAACTGGTTCACCAGCCGACGTCGAGGCCGGGAGTCTGGTCTCGACCCATGGGACGCCCGAACCATCGAGTGGATGGCCCCCAACCCGACGCCGGAGTACAACTTCGCGGTTCCTCCGGTGGTCACCAGCCTGGACCACTTCTGGCACCTCAAGTACCAAGAAGACGTCGAAGGTCGGGCGGTGCGGGTCGCCGACGCCGATGAGATCGTGGCGAACATCGAGCATGAGCAGCTCAACCCGTCCTCACCGATCCATCTCCCCAACCCCTCGTACTTCCCGTTCTTCTTCGCCCTTGGCCTGCCCCTCATGTTCTATGGCGTCATATATCACCGGACGCCCTGGGGCAAGGCGTTGATTCTGGTCGGCCTCGTGATCAGCCTCGCCGCCATCATCGGATGGGCCATGGAGCCCCTCGAGGAGCCACACGGGGGGGATGGCGAGCCCGCGGATCATGAGCTGGATGATCGTGTCGAGCTGATTGCCTCCTCCGCCGAAGGGGGAGGAGGCCCGGAGGGCAGGAGGGCGGCTCCGGGAGGAGAGACGGAGTCCGGCGATGACTGAGCTGACTCACGAGGCTTCGCTGGAGCACGCCCATCCCGAGCACGAGGGGACGGGGGTCGAGAATCGCAAGCTTGGGATGTGGCTCTTCCTCAGCTCCGAGTTCCTCTTCTTCGGGGCCCTCATCTCCAACTACCTGCTCTATTCCAATCGCGCCGGGTTCCCGGGGGTCTATCCCTCGGAGATCTACGACATCCCGTTCACATCGGTCAGCTCCTTCGTGCTGTTGATGAGCTCGCTGACCATGGTCCTGGCCCACAACGCACAGACCCGTCAGGACGTCAACGGAACCCGCACGTGGCTGTTCGCCACGGCCGCACTCGGGTCGATCTTCCTCGGGGGCCAGGTATTCGAGTTCACCGAGTTCATCGTGAACTTCGACATGAAGCTCAGCACAAACCCGGCTGCGTCTGCCTTCTACGTCCTGACCGGGTTCCATGGGACGCACGTGGCGATCGGGGTGATCATGCTGCTCTCACTCTGGGGCATCTCCCGGCGCCGGGGCGGTCTCAGCGACAGACAAGGGCTCAATCTGGAGCTGGTCGGCCTCTACTGGCACTTCGTCGACATCATCTGGATCGTCATCTTCACCGTCGTCTACCTCCTCTCGGTGCCGCCGGTATGAGCACTCCCGAGCACATCCATCATCCGAGCCCGGCCCAGTATTGGAAGATCGCCGTAGTCCTGGCCGTGCTGACTGCGGTAGAGGTGGCGATCTACTACATCCACCGCGACTTCGACCTGGGCCACTTCAACACGGTCCTGTTGCTGTTGCTGGCCGCTCTCAAGTTCGTGATCGTGATCGGCTGGTACATGCATCTTCGATTCGAGAGGTCGACGCTGAGCCGCTTCTTCACAGGCGGTTTCATCCTGGCCAGCGCCCTCTACACGATTGTTCTCACCGCGCTCGGGGTCATCGCCATCCGTGGGGGCTAGATGATCCCGGCGTTCCACCCCCACTACGACACCTGGGCTCTGGGCTTCGTCCTCATCTTCGGCTATTGGTTCGCCGACCGGAGGCTCCGCCCCGTTCTCGCCCCGGACGCCCCGCCGGCGACCAGAGGCCAGCGGTGGCAGTGGTTTGGAGGTGTGCTCGGCCTGTTGGTGGTATCGAGCTGGCCCTTCCACGACATAGGCGAGGTCTCCCTCTTCACGGTGCACATGGTGGAGCACATGGTGATCGCTCTTGTCGTCCCTCCCCTGCTGCTTCGAGGCGTGCCACGGTGGCTGGCCGACTCGACCCTGGGGCATCCCAAAGTGGCACGCTTCGTCAGGCCCTTGGCTCGGCCCGTCCCGGCCTTCGTGCTTTTCAACGCCACCTTCATCGTCATCCACTGGCCCGATCTCGTGGCGATGATGCTGCGCGGGGGCGCGCCACACTTCCTCGTCCATGCATGGTTGTTCGGCGTCTCGGTCCTCATGTGGATGCCGATCTTCTCACCCACCCCGGCCATCCCCCGACTGGCGCCGCCTATCCAGATGTTCTATCTGTTCGCACAGTCGCTCCTGCCCACGATCCCGGCTTCGTTCCTGACCTTCTCCTCCGTCCCCATCTACCCCGTCTACGGAGATGCAGCGATGGCCTTCGGCTTGAGTGCAGTGGCCGACCAGACCATCGCAGGCGTCATCATGAAGATCGGCGGGGGTCTCTTCCTGTGGTCCACCATCGCGGTGATCTGGTTCCGGTGGACGAGACAGGAGCGCGAATGGGAGAGCCTCGAGTCCACCCTCCGATCGTCCTGAAGGTGGCCGCCGCCGTCGTCATCTCCGTCGCGTTGGTCGCCTGTAGCCAGACCTCGGGCACGGCTCGAGGTCTGGTCACCTCGGTGGAGGGCGACCTTCAGGATGTCACTTCCTTCTTCGTGCTGGTGGAGGGCGACGAGATCGAGTTCACTCCCAGCCCCGAAGGCCACTACGACTTTCCCCTTTCACATCTGCGGGAGCATCAGCGGACCGGGGAACCGGTTCTCGTTGGCTGGGAGTTGGTAGGTAGCGTGCGGTACGCATTGAGCCTGGCTGACGGGTAGGAACGACCGACCAACAAGAGGAGAGCATGCCGATCGACCTACCGCCAGGGCATTTCTTCCTACCCGGTCCCACCGAGGTACACCCCGACGTGCTGGCAGCACAGACCCGTCCAATGATCGGGCATCGGGGCCGGGACATCCAGGAGTTGCTCGCTCACCTCCAGGTAGGCCTGAAGCAGGTCTTCTCCACAGAGCAGCCGGTGATCATCTCCACCTCCTCCGCCACCGGGTTGATGGAGGCGGCGGTGAGGAATGGCGTCGCCGGTGGCAGGGTGCTCAGCTTGGTCAACGGCTCCTTCTCGTCGAGGTTCAGCGAGATCTCCCTGGCCTGCGGGCACGACACCGAGGTATGGGCGGTCGACTGGGGCCAATTTCACGACCCGGCCGAGCTGGACGAGAGGCTGGGAGAGGGTGGCTTCGACGCGGTGACAATCAGCCATTCGGAGACTTCAACCGGTGCTCTGCAGGATCTGGAGGCGATCGCCTCGGTGACCCGCCGGCACGAGGGGGTCATGCTGTTGATCGACTCGGTCACCGGCGTGGCCGGCACCGAGGTGCGAACGGACGACTGGGATCTCGACTTCGTGCTCACCGGGTCACAGAAGGCCCTTGCCCTTCCTCCGGGTCTGGCGTTCGCGGTTGCGTCATCGGCGATGCTTTCCCGGTCCAGCCAGGCGACGAACAAGGGCTACTACTTCGACCTCCTCCCCATCATGAAGTCGCTGGAGGCGCACCAAACCCCATCCACCCCGGCTATCTCACTCCTCTTCGCCCTACAAACGCAGTTGGACCGGATCCTCGCCGAGGGGGTGGAACAGCGCTGGGCCCGTCACACGGCCATGCGTGATGCCACGATCGAATGGGTCGAGGCGACCCGGGCCGAGGGGATCGAGGTGGACGTGTACGCCGCAGAGGGACATCGATCTCCGACAGTCACGTGCATCAGCCTCCCTGAAGGGGTGTCCGGCCCCGACGTGGTGGCGGAGATGAGAAAGCGGGGCTGGGTGATCGGTGGCGGGTACTCCCGTCTCAAGGAGACGACTATCAGGATCGGCCACATGGGTGACCACCAGCCTGAGAAGCTCGCCGAGTTGCTCCAAGCACTGGGCGAGGTGTTGCGGTGAGCGCCACCTATCGGGTGGTGGCAACCGATCGGGTGTCCAAGAAGGGTCTGGCTCCTCTCAGGGACGACGACAGGTTCGAGGTGGTCATCGTCAAGGATTCTTCGACCCCCGACTTCACATCGGAGTTGAAGACGGCTGCCGGACTGATCGTCCGTAGCGCGACCCGGGTGGACGCCGCGATGCTGGAGGGGGCCCCGGACCTGAAGGTGGTGGGTCGGGCCGGTGTCGGGGTGGACAACATCGATGTTCCCGCTGCGTCGGAGCGAGGTGTCGCTGTCATGAACTCACCGGGCGGCAACACCATCTCCGCTGCGGAGCTGACCATGGCTCTGATGTTGGCCGTTGCCCGTCGTGTGACAGATGCCGACCGCTCTATTCGTGAAGGCCGGTGGGAGAGATCGGCACTGCAAGGAGTCGAGCTCAGGGGCAAGACCCTGGGGGTCATAGGAGCCGGGAGGATCGGGTGGGAGGTGGCCCAACGTTGCCGGGCCTTCGGCATGGATGTCATCGTCTACGACCCGTATCTGGCTGCGAAGCGGGTCGAGGAGCTTCATCCGCATCTGGTGAGCCTGGAACGCCTCATCGAGACTGCTGACGTCATCACCCTGCATGTCCCCCTCAACGCCGAGACCCGGGGTCTGATCGGGGACGATGCATTGCACCGCATGAAGAAGGGCGCCTTCGTCCTCAATGTGTCACGTGGCGGTGTGGTCGACGAGGCCGCGTTGGCCCGGGCCCTCCACGATCAACGGATCGCCGGGGCCGGTCTGGACGTCTACGAGCATGAGCCGCTCTCGCCCGACAGCCCTCTGTTAGAGGCGCCCAACCTGGTCCTCAGCCCCCACCTCGGGGCATCGACCAAAGAGGCGCAGATCCAGGTCGCCCTCGAGGTCTCCCGCAATATCCGGGCTGCGCTCGCCCTGGGCGACCTCTCCACCGCCATCAACGCCACCGACCTGGCTCGGGCTGCCGGTCTCAGCTGAGGTCCTCTCCCGAAATTGGGACCGCCAGTGACGCATATCGCGTCTGTGGCTCCCAATTTGGGTGAGATCAGCCGACGACGAGCACGACGGCCGCCTCGGGCTCGGCCGCCGGCTCCTCTTGCTCTTCCTCAGGGCTGCGGGCGAACAGCACGGCGAGGACGAAGACGACGATCGTTCCGATCCCGATGAGAGCCACCATCACCTCTCCGAACGAGAGCTTGATGTTGGGCTTGGTACCAGCCAGGGAGGCGAAGCCAAGGATGCCCGCCGCGACGAGGATGCCGACGACGGCGGCCCCGCCAGAAGTCAGGTGGTTGGACTCGAGCAGTGTCCAGGCAAAGGGGAGGACGAGCAGCAACAGTATGAGCAACCCGGTCAGGGGGACGCCGAAGGCCCATCCGAGTCGCTGTCGCACGGTGGCGATCTCCTCGTCGGCGCCTTCGGGCACCGCCACCGGCACGCCTATGGCTTGGGTCAAAGCGGCGGTGAGGGCCCCAAGTAATGCCCCGCCTATGGCCATTACGGCGACGGTGGGGAGCACCGGGAGCTGAACTGCTCCCTCGACTCCCTCCACCGGGGTGCCGAGCCCGGTCAGGACCGATCCCGCCGATACACCCAGCACGACACCGATCAGGGCTCCGACCCAGAATGTCGATGAAGACTTGCTGCTCAGCTGCATCCCCGGATTGGCCCAGGAAGCGGCTGCCCGGGACAGCGAGGCGATGACGGCACCGAAGACCACGCTGATCAAGGCGGCGCCGATGATCACACCGTTCGAGCTGGCCTGGAGGACCGGGGTGAACGTCTCCTCGCCCGTGACCGTGGCGGTCGGGGCCCACCAGTTGCTGGCGACGACGAATCCGATGAGCCCCAGACCTGCGCCTGTCCAAGCCCCGACCCGAATGGCGGTGCGGACTCGACGTCGCAGAGGGACCGGCTCGAGCGCAACTTCAGGCTCTGGCTCGGCGACGACCACCGCGGCGGCGGGTGCGACTGCTTCGGGTTGGGCGGCTGGTTCCGGTGCCGGGGCCGGTGCTTCGGGGGCGGGCTCTTCTGCGACCGGCGCCTCCTCTTCCACAGGAGCAGGGGCCACAGCCGGCGCGGCGCCGGCTGTGGGGGCGCCGCCGGCCCAAGCCGACAGCACGTCGTCGACCGATGTGCCGTTGGCCGTTGCCCTGGCCGCGGCCGATCGCTGCACCAGTGACTCTGGGACGCTCAGCGCATCGGCGGCCGCGGTGAGGAGCTCGCTCATCGGTCGACGATCATAATTCGATTGGCTCGCCGGCCATCCCCGCTCCGTCCACGGCCTCGACCACCCATCCTCCTGCGACTGCGCCAGGCCGGGCCAGGGCGATGACGCAGCCGCCGAAGCCCGCGCCGGTGAGCCTGGCACCGTGGACTCCTGGGATGTCGTTGAGCGCCTCCACGGCGCGATCGAGATCCGGTGTCGACACCTCGTAGTCGTCACGCAAGCTGATGTGACTTGCGGTCATCAGCGCACCGGCTTCATCGAGGTCACCCCTCTGGAGGGCGGTCACGCAATCACGCACCCTCTGGTTCTCCGATACCACATGCCGGGCTCGTCTCCGGATCATCGGGTCGTCGATGGCGGCGACATCTTCGAGCGATGCCGATCGGAGCGGCCCGATCCGGGCCTCGGCATCGCGGCAGACGGCGACCCGCTCCGAATAGGGACTGCCGGCAACGGTGCGGTGGGACACGTAGCGAACCACGATCTGGGCTTCTTCGGGCAGGGGGACAGCCTCGGTGGCCAGGTCATGACAGTCGAGGAGGATGGCGTGCCCGGCCACGCCGTGAAGGGAAGCCATCTCGTCGAGCACGCCTGCCGGCACCCCGGTCGCGGCTTCCTGCGCCCTTTGGCAGAGGAGTGCGATCTCGACTCTGGTGTGGGAATCCCCCGCACCCAACGCCAGGGCGATGCCAACGCCAAGCGCCCCAGAGGAGGAGAGTCCCGCTCCGATCGGGACGGTGGACGTCACCGACCCGGCGAAACCTCGTTCCCGCCCCAGTTCGGAGGCTATGGCGGCGACCCGCTTCGCCCATGCCGGCGCTATCGGGTCGAGTGAGGTCACCGGCAATGAGAACCTCGCCGGCTCCGGATCCTGGTCCGAGGTCAGGGTGACCAGTGGGTGCTCCTGATCGATGCCCTCCACGACCACCTCACGGTCTATCGCCAGGGGAAGAGCGAGCCCACCGGTGTAGTCGGTATGGTCGCCGATTAGGTTCACCCGGCCCGGCGCCCGAACCCGGACTGGATCAACGGCCGGCTTCACGATCCGAGCCTAGAGGCCGAATTCCTGGCGCCAGGTACCCTTCCGGGCACATGCTCGCGGTCATCAGCTATCCCCCAATTCCCATCTGGGAGCTCGGGCCATTTCGCTTCTCACTGCATGGCCTCTTCGCCGCCATCGGGTTCGTGGCCGGCGCCTGGTTGGCGACCCGTGAGATGAAGAAGCGAGGGTTCGACACGGTCAAGTACCAATCGGTCCTCACCTGGGGGCTGATCGGCTCGCTGCTCGGCGCCCGGTACCTCACCATGCCCGCCCAGCTCCTCGAAGGGGTGCCTCTGCTGCAAGCCCTGAACCCGATTTCGGGCAATTTCTCGATCATGGGGGGCTTCGCCGGCGGGATCCTCGCCGGGTGGATCCGGATGCGCCAGGTGGGCCTTCCCATCTGGCCGACATTGGACATGTCGGCCTTCGGTCTCGCCCTGGGCACGGTGGTGGGGCGGATCGGCGACCTTGCCATCGTGGAGCACCTGGGCAAGGCGACCACCGCATGGTGGGGATACGGGATCAGGCCCGGCTTCGACGTGGCACCGCAGCACGACGCACTGGAATGCGCCGCGGTGGAGGCGGGTGAGATGTTCTGTGGGGTCTATCACCATGTCGCCGCCTACGACATGATTGGCGCCGCCTTCCTGCTCGGTTTGCTGTATCTCCTCTACGACAGGATCGAGCTTCGCTACGGACAGCTGTTCTTCGCGTGGGTCACCTGGTACGGGTTTCAGCGATTCCTGCTCGACTCGATGCGATATGGGAGCGGGGACGCCACCGTCGGCGCCCTCACCTGGAACCAGCTGGTCGGCCTTCTCGCCGGCATCGGCGGCCTGGCCGCCATCTGGTGGCTGGGGAAGAACCAGCGCATCGTCTCGGAGGAGGCGGACCGCGCCTTGATCGGCGCCTCCACCTAGCCGCGCGTCACGCCGCCCGGACGGTGAGACCTGTGATCAGGTTTTGGTCGTCCACTCCCGGCGCATCCATGGAGCGACGCGAACAGCCAGGGCTGCCGGGTGCCGGTGACGGCTCCCGTGGCCATCCAAATCCCCCAGTCGTCACGGCCCTCATGACACCATGCTTGCGATGAGCACGGTGCTCGCCGAGC
>JAICNB010000001.1 GCA_025928935.1 Acidimicrobiia bacterium | reverse complement strand
GGAAGGCCGGTCCACCGAGCGCCGAACCGGGTCCAACTGGTGACACAGTGGATGTCGAACAGGAGGTCGCGGTCGGCCCGGGACAGGAACGTGTCGAGGTCGAGCGACAGAGGATGTCGCACCAGCCCGACCACCTCCAGTCTCCAAAGACGGGGGTCGGACAGCTCGTTCGAGGGGCTCCGCTCCCCGACCATCGGGAAGCGCTTGGTCTCGATCTGGCCGGGCGGGAGGGTGGGGGACATCACAGCGGGAGGGAGGTGGGGCCGATCGTCACGGTGGGAGGGTGGGGCCGATCGTCAGGGAAGCATGATCAACCGGCGAAGGCCCCTCCCGGCTCCTCGGCGATCTCGGGGGCGAGATAGTCATCGACCAGATCGGCGATGTCCACCCCGGCCACGAGGACCGCGGCACCGGATTCGGTAGTCGCGTCCGAGACGGGGATCTCCAACTCGTCGATGTTGCCCCGGCTCAGGTCGCGCAGGGTCCAAGCAAGGTTGACCGCGTCGATGAAGGAGAGCTCGGAGTCGACGGTCACGAATGGGGCGATCACCTGGGCGACGTCGGCGACGGCCGTCGGGCTGCCGAAGTCGGACAGCTGACCCATCATCGACAGCAGGAACGCTCGCTGACGCTCGTTGCGGGTGAGGTCGTTCACCCCCGGCATGACCCGCCATCCGTCTTCGGTCAGCTCCTGGGTGCTGCGGGAACGCAGCCACGCCAGGGTCTCCGCCCCGGTTGCCTGGGTGCAGCCAGCGGGCAGCTCCAGTTGGGCTCTCTGGTCCCGGACGGGTCGCTCCAGGCAGATCTCGTAGCCACCGACTGCATCCACGGCCTCCTGGAAGCCGGCCAGATCGATCAGGGCGAAGTGATCGATGTCGTGACCGATGACATCCTCCACTGTGCGGGTCAGGGCGGTAGGCCCGTTCAGCGTGCCACACCCTTGCAGCGCGTCATTGAGCCGGTGCTCGCCCCCGCTCTTGCATACGTTGTCGACCAGCAGGTCCCTGGGGAGGGAGAGCAGAGCGGCGCGCGAGCCATCGGCGGGCCGAATGAACACCATGACCACGTCTGCACGCTGGCCGCCGAACTCGCCAAACCCCTGGACACTGGCCAGGTGGTCGCGGGAATCCGATCCAACGAGGAGTATGACCTCCATCTCCTGGAGTGACTCCGTCTCATCGGCGTCGTCGACGGTGACGCCGTCCCCAGACTCGGTCTCGGGCTGGGCCACGGGACCATCCTCCGGCTCGATGCTGACGCGGTTGACGTCGTTCCAGGCCGACATCGCAAAGACGGCTCCCACGATGAGGAGCAGTCCGATTGCTACGGCACCACCGATCAACAGGCGTTTTTTCACAGGTTGCTCACAGTTACCCGAAGTCGCCGATTCTAAGACAATGCCGGGGCTCCAGATCCGAAAAGAAGCTAGCCCGGAACGAACTCGGGGAGCCCGAGAAGACTCCTCACCATGTGAGCCGTCGCCCCCCACAGGGTGTCGCCATCGAGGTCGTAGTACCAGACCTGGCGCCCGTCCCAGGGGACGTGCCACCACCGCTCGGTGTCGGCCAGTTCCTCCAAGCGCGGCGTGTGGATCCGGGCCACCTCGCGCTCGCTCGGGACGAGGATCAGCGGAGTGGCGACCCGCCCGACGACGGGCACGACCCAAGGCCTGAACTCGACGGTGTCTATCGGAGGAAGGAATCCCAGGACCTCGACACTGGCAGGTTCGATCCCCACCTCTTCATGTGCCTCGCGCAGTGCTGTTTCCACCGGTCCCGAGTCGTCGGGATGTGCCCGCCCGCCTGGGAAGGAAATGTGCCCTGCATGGGTGGGCATGGTGTCGGGCCGCTTGGTGAGTACGATCCGCACCTCACCCACGTCGTCCTCGTAGAGCGGAGCGAGGACGGCAGCGAGATGAGTGGCTTCGCCCAACTCGAGATCCGGCACGAGATGGAGGCGATCCCACATCGACCCTCAGGTTAAGCCCGCCGATAATCTGACTCCGTGCCCAAGCCCGTGCTCGACACAGACCGCCTCCGGTTGCAGAGATTCAGCCGGCGAGACCACGCCACTTATGACGAAGCGGCACGCAAATCCTTGCCCGAGCTCAACGAGTGGCTGCCGTGGGCACGGCTCGACTACGAGCACGGTGACACCATCGCTTTCATCAGGGAATCGATGCAGGCCTGGAAGGAAGAACGTGCCTGGGACTACTCGATCCGATTCAAATCAGACCCGGAGCGCCACGTCGGGAGCGTCTCTCTGTGGACCGTCTCGAAGCTGGGCAAGATCGCCGAGTTCGGGTACTGGGTGAGGACTGACGAGCATTCGAAGGGTATTTGCACCGAGGCCGTCGACCGGCTCCTCGAGGAGGCTTTCAACTCCCTCGGCTACCACAAGGTGACCTTGCGCATCGCGGTGGGGAATCACGCCTCGGATCGAGTGGCGGAGAAGCTGGGCTTCACCCGTGAGGGGATCCTGCGTGAGGAGCTGCTGATCAGGGGCAATTGGGTCGACCACACCCTCTGGTCGCTGCTCGACCGCGAGTTCCGGGCCCTTCGTCGAGGCGAGGTGCGCGGCACCAGGTGAGCAGCATGGACACGGCCGCCCTGGCCGCCTGGCTGAACGAACAGGCCGAGCAGCACCTCTTCAGCGGGGTTGCCCTGGTGACCGAGAAGGGTCAGACCCTGTTCGAGCACGCTGCCGGGCTCGCCCATCGCGGGCATCGAGTGCCCATGAGCACGACCAGTCGACTACAGGTGGCGTCGGTGACCAAGATGATCACTGCGGCCACTGCGATGAGGATGGTCGAGGAGGGAGCGCTCTCCCTCGATCGGCCGTTGATTGGGTACCTCCCTGCTGATCGCCGTCCGAATGCCCTCGACGAGAGGCACACACTTCATCATCTTCTCTCCCACACTTCGGGTCTGCCCAACTATCACGATGACGAGGACGAGACCTGGGAGTCGTTCACAGCCGCCCTGGAGAGGATCCCCTTCAGCCGGGCCCGGGGGCCGCTCGACCTCCTCCCATTGTTCGCCGATCTCCCCGCCACGGGGGATCCGGGCGAGTACGCCTATTGCGATGCGAACTTCATCCTGATCGGGATCCTCATCGAGTGGGTGTCCGGTCGGGCCTTCGCCGACGTCGCCAAGGAGAAGGTCCTTCTTCCCGCAGGCATGGCCGACTCGGACTTCGCCGAACTGGATCTCGAGCCGGCGGGCTTCGCCACCGGCTATGTGGTCTCCGAGACACAACCTGACACCTGGCGATCGAACATCTATCAGCTCACCGCCCGCGGGATGCCAGACGGAGGCATGACCACGACCGCCCGGGACCTGGACAGATTCATCGATGCGCTCGGGGCGGGGACCATCGTCACCAAGGAGAGCCTGGCCCGGATGCTCACGCCACACGCCCTCGACGAAGAAGAGGCCTACGGGTACGGGATGGAGCTGGTCGTCGACGGAGACTCGACGATCATCTATGGCCATAGCGGTCTCGACCCGGGCGTCACCGCCGTGGTGTCCCAGTATGTGGGTCCCGGCGTCACCGTCACCGTGCTGTGCAATCAGGATCGTGGGTCATGGCCCGTGGCCCAGAAGATCGCCGCGGAGCTCGGCCTGCACGATCCCCGAGAATGATCGGGCGTCGCCCGGGTCTCCCTCAGTCGATGGCTTCGACGTCGATTATGACCGGCTCGGCCGCCCGGGATCGATTGCCGGGAACGAACACGTTGAATCTCGCCGTCACCCGCCTGGACAGGACCCGGTGGACTCGGGTTCGCACCGAGGGGACGAGAAGGAGGAACCCGATCGTGTCGGTGATGAACCCTGGCGACATCAGAAAGGCACCGGCTACGAGGATGGCGGCACCGTCGCTCAGCTCACGACCCGGCACCTGACCTGCGTTCATCCTCGCCTTGATCCGTCCCAGGGTCGATAGCCCCTCTCGCTTGACCAGGAAAGCCCCGATCACCGCCGTGGCGAGGGCGATCCCCAGGGCCCAGGCGAAGCCGATCTGGGACCCCACCCAAAGGAACGCCGCCATCTCGGCGAGGGACACCAGTACGAAGACGGAGAGAAGTCTCACGGATGCAACGGTACCCGGGGTGGGTGATCTAACGGCCGGGTAGGCCTATCCGCTGGCAATCACCCGGCTGGCGTCGCCGACGAAGGTGGCGATCGCCGGGAAGAAGCCGATCACGACGGTGATGGCAAGGGCGACCAACAGGGCAAGACGAAGGGACCCTGCCGGGGCCGCCTCCACATCCGGGGCGAACTCACCCACGGGGTCGTCGAGCCACACCGATTTCACCACCCGGGCGTAGTAGTAGAGGGCGATCACCGAGTTGATCGCGGCTATGGCGGCCAGGACCACGGTGGCCGTGCCACCGGCGATGATGACCGATCGAAACATGGCGAACTTGGCGAACCATCCTGCCAGGGGTGGGATGCCCGCCAGGCTGAAGAAGAAGACGGCGACGAGGACCGCCAGCCTGGTGTCCACCTGGGCGAGGCCGGCCCAGCCGGCGATGTCCCCGGATCGCGTCTTCCTCGCTCCGGCGATGACCACCGCAAACGCTCCGAGGTTCATGACGGCATAGATGACCAGGTAGACCAGGGTCGCCGAAAAAGCCTCCGCCAGGTCGGCGTCGGCCACGGCCGCCGCTGCGAACGGGACGAGCATGAACCCGGCCTGGGCGATCGACGAATAGGCGAGGAGACGGACGATGTTGGTCTGACGCAGGGCGGCCAGGTTGCCAACCGTCATCGATGCCGCGGCCAGGATCCACAGCGCCGGTGCCCAGATATCGGACAGACCGGGCAGTGCCTGGTACATGACGACGAGGAAGGCGACGAAGCCGGCCGCCTTGGAATTGACCGACAGATAGGCCGTCACCGGAGTCGGTGCCCCCTCGTAGGTGTCCGGTGCCCAGAAATGAAACGGGACGGCCGAGATCTTGAAGCCGAATCCGACGATGAGGCCGAATAGGGCGACGACGACAGCGGGCTCATCGACCATGTCGGCGGTGGCCTCCGCCAGACCGGCGAAGGTGATCTCACCGGTGAGCCCGTAGAGCAACGACATCCCATAGAGCAGGACGGCGGTGGAGAGGACACCGAGGATGAAGTATTTCATCGACGCCTCGTTGGACTTGGCGTCGCCCTTCCTCCAGCCGGCCAACAGGTAGAGCGGGCCGGTCGTCAGCTCCAGGCCGATGAAGAGGATTATGAGATCGCGGGCCGACGCCATGACGAGAGAGCCGAGGACCGAGGAGAGGAGGAGGAAGTAGTACTCCCCCTGGTAATACCGATCCGACTCGATGTAGTGATGCGACATCAGCAGCACGATGTAGGCGGACACGATGAAGACGCCTTTGAGGATCACTGCGAACTCGTCGACCACATAAGAGCCGTCGAACATCGAGCGCGTGCTGCCCTCGGCCGCCAGGATGACGAGAGGGACCGCGGCCAGCGCCGTGCCGGCCACCGCCACCGTGGCCGTCCAGAACTTGTTGGGACGGGTGAGGAGGAGGTCCAGGATGAACACGGCGAGCATCGTGCCCACGATGACCAGCTCCGGGGCGAGCGCCAGGTAGTCGATCTCGAACGTCATGCTTGATTGCCGGCCGACTTCGCCCCTCGGCCACCCTCATCCGCCCGACCGCCTACCTCACCGCGCACGAGCACCTCGGGTCGAACAGACGCCGGGCCGCCGCTCCAAGGAGAGGTGTGACCACTCATCAACCACCGCCCAGGGAAGCAGTCGTCTCCGCGTTGAACACGGTCTCCACCAGGGACACGACCGAATCCGTAGTCGAGTTGAAGATGACCTTCGGGAAGAAGCCGATCACCACGATCAGGACGATGAGCGGGACCCAGGCCGTGGCCTCGAAGCGGTCGACGTCGTGGAACTGGCGTCCCTGCCACTCCTCGCCCGGCTCACCGAGGTTGACCTGCTGGAGCAGGTAGAGCATGTAGGCCGCGGTGAGGACGGTGCCGATGGCGCCGAGGACCATGGCAGTGCGGAACACGCCCAGGGACAGCCCCTCGAGCGGGTTGTAGGACCCGATCAGGGACATGAACTCGCCCCAGAAGCCGGCCAGGCCAGGCAGCCCGAGTGAGGCCATGGCGGTGAAGGCGAGGATCCCTCCCATCACCGGCATCAGCTTCATGTTGCCGCCGAGGCGGGACATCTCCCTTGTGTGATATCGGTGGGAGATCGAGCCGGCCAGGAAGAAGAGGAGGCCCGTGATCAGACCGTGGGCCACCATCCCGATGATCGACGCGTTGATTCCGACGTCGGTGAGGGTGGCGATCCCCAGCATGACGAAGCCCATGTGGCCGACCGACGAGAACGCGATCAGCCGTTTCATGTCGGTCTGGGCGAGACAAGCCAGCGAGCCGTAGATGATCCCGATCACGGCGAGGATGGCGATGGCCGGGGCCCAGCTGGCCGCCTCCTCGGGGAGGATGGGCAACGAGATGCGGATGAACCCGTACGAGCCGAGCTTCAGCATGATGGCCGCCAGGAGCACCGAGCCGACGGTCGGAGCCGCAGTGTGGGCGTCGGGAAGCCAGGTGTGGAGGGGCCACATCGGGACCTTCACCGCAAACCCGAGGAACATCCCCGCGAAGACGAGGAAGGCGAACGTGCCGGTGAAGGCGCCTGAGGCACCGAGGTCGGTGAGCAGCGGGATGTCGAAGGTGCGCTCGCCCGACCTCCCCGACTCGAAGTAGAGGGCGAGGAACCCGAGCAGCATGAAGGCCGAGCCGAACAAGGTAAACAGGAAGAACTTGATGGCGGCATAGAGCCTGGTCTGGACCTCCCTCCCGAAGCCCGGGATCTTGCGAAGTGTCCGGTCGCCCCAGATGCCGATCATGAAGTACATCGGGAGCAGGACCACCTCGAAGAAGATGAAGAAGAGGACCAGGTCGAGGGCGACGAAGGTGCCGTTCAGACCGGTGGCCAGGATCAGCATCAGGATGAGGAACGCCTTGGGGTTGCGCGGCTCCTCCCAGTGGTTCCAGCTGTAGATGACCGACAAAACCATGATGAAGGTGGACAGGACGAGGAGTGGCAGGCTGATCCCGTCCACCCCGAGGTGGAAGTTGGCGTTGATCGCGCCGATCCAGGTCTCGTTCACCTCGAACTGATAGGTGTTGTAGGGGAGCCCGGAGAAGTCGAACCTGAAGATCAAAGCGACAGAAAGGGCGAAGGCGGCAAGGGTGATGAGGAGCGAGATCGCCTTGAGGGCGCTCTCGTTGGCCTTGGGCACCAGGCCGAGGAGCAGCACCCCGGCCAGAGGCAGGAACACGATGAGGGTCAGTGCCCAAGTTTCGAACAATTCCATTTGCTCTCAGCTCTCCTATATCACGAACACGAACAGGACGATGAGGACCAGGGCCCCGGCAACGACCGAGGCCGCGTATTGCTGGATGCGACCGGTCTGCCATCTCCGCAGAGCCGAGCCGACCCCGTCGGCGCCGGCTCCGAGACCGTGGATGACCCCGTCGACTCCGCGTTGATCGACCACGCCGTAGACGAACGACCCCAGGCCCTTGGTGAGCAGAGCCACGCCGTTGATGATGCCGTCTATGACGTAGTCATTGACCCAGTTGATGAATCGTGCGACCGGGCCCATGGTCCCCGCTGTGATGCCGTCCGCAAGATCGTCGATGTAGTACTTGTTCCGGAGCAGCGGATAGAGGACCGGGATATCGAACCGATCCCGCTCGGCCTGCGTCTCCCGGTCTCTGCCCCAGATCGCCCAGCCCACCACGATGCCGAGCACGGCTGCCAGCAACCCGCTCCCGGCCAGGACGAAGTCGATCGCCTCCGGATGATGATCGCCCATCGGCACCACCCGGACCGCGAGCCATTCGCTGAAGTTCCCGATCCCGGGGATCTCCCAGCCCGGCACGTTGAACAACCCGAACAGGATCGACGGGATGGCCAGGGCCACCAGAGGCACGGTCATGATCGCCGGTGATTCGTGCGGATTCCCGTGGCCCTTGTATTCACCGAAGAAGGTGAGGGCAACGGCCCTGGTCATGTAGAAGGCGGTGACGAACGCCCCGGCGATGGCGATCACCATCACCGCCGTGTATCCCTCGAAGCCGAGGGTGACCAGGATCTCGTCTTTCGACCAGAAACCGGAGAGCGGGATGATCCCGGCCAGGGCGAGCGTCCCGACCACGAAGGTCCAATACGTCCGTGGCATGTGCTTTCGCAACCCACCCATGTCGCTCATGTTGTTGGAGTGCACTGCATGGATCACCGATCCGGCACCGAGGAAGAGGAGCGCCTTGAAGAAGGCATGGGTGAAGAGGTGGAAGAGGCCGGCGGTGTACCCCCCCGCGGCCACCGCGGTCATCATGTAGCCGAGCTGGGACACGGTGGAGTAGGCCAGGACCTTCTTGATGTCGTCGGCCACCAGGGCGAGGAACCCGATGGCGAAGAGGGTTATCGCCCCGATCCAAACCATCCAGGGGCGGATCTCCGCAGCGAGGTATTCGAACAATGGGAACACCCGTCCCATGAGATAGACACCCGCCGTGACCATGGTGGCAGCGTGCATCAGGGCCGAAACCGGGGTGGGCCCGGCCATGGCGTCGGGGAGCCAGATGTGGAGGGGGAACTGGGCGCTCTTCCCCATCGCCCCGAAGAACAGGAGAGCCCCACCGACGACGGCCACCGTGCTCAGAGACTCGACGTGCTCGGCGGCCGCCAGGTCCATTTCGGCGAAGTCGAAGGTGCCAATGGCGACGCCGAGGATGATGGCACCGAGGATGAGGCCGACATCGGCCACCTTGTTCACCATGAACGCCTTGTTGCCTGCGTTCACGTTGGCCATGTCCTCCCAGTAGAAGCCGATCAGGAAGTAGGAAGCCAGACCAACGCCCTCCCACCCGATGATGAGCTGGATCAGGTTGGGAGCGCCCACCAGGAGCAGCATCGATCCGGCGAACAGAGAGAAAGCGGCGAAGAACCAATCCACCCGGACGTCGCCATGCATGTATCCGACCGCGTAGATGAACACGATCAGACCGACCACGCTCACCAGGAAGTACATCATGATGGAGAGGCCGTCGACCACCCACCCGAGCTCGAAGACGAGATCGCTGCCGATTCGGGCGATCTCGAAGGTCGTCTGACCGAGGACGCCACTCGTCATGTTCATGACGAAGAGGACCGTGGCCCAGATGCTGTTGATGGCGAGGGCGCCGATGGCGAGCTCGGCCCCGTGGTTCTTCATCCGCTTGCCGAAGGCGAGGATGAGGAGGAAGGCAACAAAGGGCAGGATCAGCATGATCCCGGCGTTGTCGACCCAGAACCCCCCGGTGACCCCGGCCTCCACAGCGTGCTCGGCTTCGGTGGCGACTGTGGAGATCATCTCACCACCTCATCAGGTCGAGCTCGTCGACGTTGGCCGACTTCCGGTTGCGGAAGATCATCAGGACGATGGCCAGGCCGATGCCCACCTCGGCGGCGGCCACGGTGATCACGAAGATGGCGAAAACCTGGCCTATCGCCTCGGGGCTCCGGAGGACCGATTCGAATGCGATCAGATTGATGTTGACGGCAGCGAGCATCAGCTCCACGGAGAGCAGGATGAGGACGATGTTTCGCCGGACGAGCAGGCCATAGATCCCGAGAGAGAACATGGCCGCGGCCAGGATCAAGAACTGGTTGAGGAGCATCAGACCGCTCTCCTCTCCTCTTCCTCGGCCGGGGTCAGGTCGCGCCGGGCGATGGTGACCCCCCCGATCAACGCGGCGAGGAGGACGAAGGAGACCACCTCGAAGGGGATCACGAACCTGCCCAGCAGGGCTATCCCGAGCACCTCTGTCGAGGTTGGCTCGCCGACGCTCTCGACCTGGGTCGTGCCGAACGCCTGGATGGAGGCCCAGGAGAGCAAAACGAAGGTGGCGACCGAGAGGAGCGCGGGCGATGTCTTGTGGGGGGTGTCGAGGCCGACGTCCTTTCCGGTCGGTGCTCTCGTGATCATGATCCCGAACAGGAAGAGGACCAGCACCGCGCCGATGTAGACCAGTACCACCACCCAGGCGACGAACTCGGCGGACAGCATCAGGAACAAGATCGCGGCGCCACCCAGGGCGGCGACGAGATACAGAGCAGCGTGGACGACGTTCTTGGCCGTCACCACGCGCCAGGACGAGAAGAGAATCGCCAGCCCTACGACGAGGAAGACCCAGTTGACCGGTGAGCCGAGCCAGTCGATGAAGCTCACTTCTCCAACTCCGGATCGGGCGGGACCGTCTCCAACCAGTCCTGGAGCCGGTCCATGTCATGGAGCATGGCCCCCATCTTCACTTCCGAGTATTCGTACTCCGGGGACCAGAACAGGGCGTCGAAGGGACACACTTCGACACAGATTCCGCAGTACATGCAGAGGGCGTAGTCGATGTCGAATCGATCGAGGGTGTTGCGGACCTTGACTCGCCCACCCGGCTTGTCCGGCGGCTTCTCCTCCTTGTGCCCTTCGATGTAGATGCACCAGTCGGGGCAGTTGCGGGCGCACAACATGCACACGGTGCAGGCCTCTTGGTCGAGGGCTATGACTCCGCGCGCCCTCGGGACCGGAGTCTCCTTGACCAGGGGGTAGTTGATGGTGGCCAGGTACTTCCCGGGGCGGAAGATGGTGCGCACCATGGTGTAGATGGTCACCCACAGGCCCTTGGCCATCCCCATCCCGGGGAGAACCCGTCGGTTGGTGGTCCGATTGGAAGTCGCCGTCACAGGTACACCTTCAGCGCCCCGGTGATGATGATGTTGGCCAGGGCGAGCGGGATGAGCCATTTCCAGGCCAGGCTCTGCAGCTGATCCTCCCGGAAGCGGGGGAAGGTCCAACGGAACCAGATCATTGCGAAGACGAGGAGGAAGGTCTTGGCCAGGAGGATCACGGGCCCGGCGTAGGCCAGGACATCTTCGGGGATCCCGGGCAACCAGTAGCCACCGAGGAACAGGGTCGCCGCGATCGCCGAGAGGGAGAACATGTTGGCGAACTCGGCTAGGAAGAAGAAGAGGAAGCGGAACCCCGAGTATTCGGTCAGGTAGCCCATCACCAACTCCGACTCCGCGATGGGCATGTCGAAGGGAATCCGGCTCAACTCGGCCAGGGCGGCGATCATGAAGATCCCGAAGCCGATGAACTGGATGATCACATAGGGGTAGCCGGCCTCGATCTGGGCCTCCACGATCCCGCCCATGCTCATCGTCCCGGCCATCATCACCGATCCGACCACGGCCAGGACCAGGGGCAGCTCGTATGCGATGAGCTGGCCGGCCGCCCTCAGGCCTCCCATCAGCGAGTACTTGTTACCCGAAGACCAGCCCGCGATGAGGATCCCGACCGTGCTCAGCGAGGAGATGGCCAGGGCGTAGAAAATGCCAACCGACAGGTCCCTGAAGATGATCCCGGGACCGAATGGGATCACCACCAACAGGGCGACCGTGCTGATCAGCACTAGCACCGGGGCGATCTTGAAGACCGGCCGGTCGGCCTCCTCGGGGATGAGATCCTCCTTCTGGAAGAACTTGACCCCATCGGCGATGAGCTGGGCCCAGCCCCATCGCCCCCCGGCGAAGTAGGGCCCCACCCGGGCCTGCATCTTGGCCGAGAGCTTCATCTCGGCGTACCCGATCACCATCCCGACCAGGGGGATCATCAGGGCCACGAGCAGCACCTTCCCGGCCAACGACACCCAGAAGTTGGCGAAGAGATCGGAGATGAACGTGCTCATCGGCAACCCTCATCCTGGAGCGGCAGCCCCGGCCAACGGGAGTCTGTTCGACCCGAGGTGCCCAGAGACCGCCGAGCCACACCTGAACCTGGCTGAGGGTTGCCGAAGGTCGAAGTCGGCCGGCATCTCATCGGTCCACGTCCCCGAGCACGAAGTCCAGGCTGCCCATGATCGCGATGATGTCGGGGACCAGGACTCCCTCCAGGATCCAGGGGAGGATGGAGATGTTGGAGAAGCTCGCCGAGCGGATCTTGAGCCGATACGGGCCCTGGTTGCCGTTGGACACCAGGTAGTAGCCCATCTCCCCTTTCGGGTTCTCGGCGCGCACGTATGTCTCCCCCTTGGGGACCTTGATGATCTTGGGCACCTTGGCCTGGAGCGGGCCGGAGGGGATCCCGTCGATGGCTTGCTGGATGATGCGGACCGACTGGCGGATCTCGAGCAGACGGACATACCAGCGATCCCAACAGTCGCCGTTCTCCCCGGTCGGGATCTCGAAGTCGAACAGGTGATAGGGCAGGTAGTCCTCCACCTTGCGAAGGTCGAAGGGGACACCCGACGCACGCAGGTTGGGCCCCGAGACGCCGTACGAGGCGGCTACGTCGACGGGCAGGACCCCTATCCCTTTGGTCCGGGCGAGGATGATCTCGTTGTCGGCCACCAACAGCTCGAGCTCTTCGACGGCCTCCAGCACCCGATCCATCGCCTCGCGAGTCTCGGCGAGGAACCCGGCAGGCAGGTCCTGGATCACCTTGCGTGTGCTCGAGCCCGACCCGTAGGCGGGCTTGACCCCACCGATCCGGTTGAAGTTGGGGTGGAACCGGCCACCCGTCACCCCTTCCAGTAGGTCGAGGACCCGCTCCCTCTCCCGCAGGGCGAAGAAGAGTGGGGTGGCCGCTCCCAGCTCGAGCGGATAGGAGGCCATGAAGATCAGATGCGAGGAGATGCGGGCCATCTCGGTGAGGATCAGCCTGATGTATTGGGCGCGCTCCGGCACCTCCAACCCCAACAACTTCTCTGCCGCCACCACGAAAGGGATCTCGTTGGCGTATCCGGCGACCCAGTCGATGCGGTTGATCAGGGTGGTGATCTGGGGGTAGGTCCTCACCTCGGACAGCTTCTCGTAGCCGCGGTGCATGTAGCCGATGACCGGCTGGACGTCGAAGGCACGCTCGCCATCGACCCGGGCGACCAGTCGCAGCACCCCATGGGTGGAAGGATGCTGGGGGCCGATGTTGAGGGTCATCTCCTCGGTTTGGAGCTCCACCGAGACGGATGACTCGGAGAGGTGGCGCACCAGGTCCCGATCGACTACCACTCAGGCCTCCGGATTCTCTTCCGACGGCGCGTCCGCGGTTTCCTCGTCGTCCCCGCCGCCCGGCATGGCCTCGACGTCCACGGTGCCCGGCCAGGGCTTCACCTCACGGGTCAGCAGTGGAAAGCTCTTGCGCAGGGGGTTGCCCACGAATGAATCCGGAAGGTAGAGATGAGCGAGGTTGGGATGTCCCTCGAAGTCGATGCCGAACATCTCGTGGGCTTCGCGCTCGTGCCAATTGGCACCGGCGTAGACACCAACCAGGCTCGAGATCGTGGGAGAGTCCTTGGTGAGCGTGGTGGAGAAGGTGACCCGTCGGCCCTCCGAGATGTCAGCCACAGTGGCCAGGAGCTCGATCCGATCCTCCACCGCCTCGGGATAGGGATCCCCCACCTCGACCTCGGAGGACCAATCGGTGGCAGAGAGCCAGGAGAAGGAGATCAGCCCCATCTCGTCCCGAGCAGTGGTCAGTGCGGAGACCCAGTCCCCGGAGTCGACCTCGACTTTCACTGTGTCGAAGACGACCGCGCCCTCACCACCCACGGCCGTGGCGACGTCGTCGGCGTATCCCTGAAGGGGGTGAGGCTCGGGAGCCGCAGTCTCGGTGTCGGCATCGGTGCCGGCATCGGCGGCCTCGGCCTCTCCGTTCACGGCCTCAGACGGGCTCGAGGTCACGCCGGCTCCATTTCTCCTTGATGTCCTCGCCCTGGATCTTCTTCTGGAGCAGGACTATCCCATCCATCAAGGCCTCGGGGCGCGGCGGGCACCCGGGCACGTACACATCCACCGGGATCACCTGATCGACACCCTTCGTCACCGAGTAGGAGTCCCAATAGGGCCCACCGCAGTTGGCGCATGAGCCCATCGAGATCACGTACTTCGGATCGGGCATCTGGTCGTAGAGACGCCGGATGGCGGGAGCCATCTTGTCGGTCACCGTCCCGGCCACCACCATCAGGTCGGCCTGCCGCGGGGAGGCGGGAAGAGGGATGATCCCGAATCGCATGAAGTCGAAACGAGGGCCGGAGGCAGCCATCAACTCGATGGCACAGCAGGCGAGCCCGAACTGGAACAACCACAGCGAGTACTTTCGGGACCAGTTCAGGAGCCAGCTCACCGGCTTGGGGGCCCCGAACTTCTGGACTACTCCCACTTCAGGACTCCCTTGCGGACGGCGTAGATCAACCCGAGGATCAGGACGCTGATGAAGATGAACATCTCGACGAGCCCGAAAGTGCCGAGATCTTCCAGCACGATTGCCCAAGGGAAGATGAACACCGCCTCGACGTCGAAGATGACGAACAGGAGCCCGAACACGTAGTAGCGGACGTAGCTCTGGCTCCAGCCCGACCCGACCGGGTCGACCCCGCACTCGTAGGTGAGCATCTTGGTAGTGGTGGGATTGGAGGGGCGAAGGACCGCGGCTACCCCCAGCATGACCATCACCAGGATGGCCCCCAACACGGCGAATGCGCCGACTGTCAGATAGCTCTCAAAATACGGGCTCATGCCTGTGAGGGTCGAAAGGACACCACCGCGGGCGAGTATACGCACGGGTGGTTTCAGGTCGAAGTTTGGAAACGTCAACTGTCATCGGCTAAAAGTC
Organism: Acidimicrobiia bacterium; assembly: GCA_025928935.1. GTDB lineage: Bacteria > Actinomycetota > Acidimicrobiia > Spongiisociales > ZC4RG35 > JARDZU01. The sequence continues at coordinate 81,975 of JAICNB010000001.1, read as the reverse complement.
CCCCCGCCAGCCCTAGCCTTGAACGATGGCGGACGGCCCCTCATACCACTCCCGCGGACTGGTCAACCTCATGGCAGAGCTCGAGTCGAGGCTCATCGGGACCGCGCCATCCCCTCCTCTCGACCCGGGGATCGCCGCCTCGATACCCGAGGCAGGGTCCTACGTCCTGGTCCTGTTCGACGGTCTCGGAGTGGCCCAACTGGGCCGTGACGAGGCCGGACCGCTACGCCGATCGCATGTAGCCACCCTGCACGCTCCATTCCCGTCGACGACGAGCGTCGCCCTGGCCACGGTCGCTACCGGTCTTCCCGCCTCCCGGCACGGCCTTGTGGCTCATCTCACCTGGCTGGAGGAAGTTGGTCGCGTGGTCAACACCCTGAAGTGGGTGGATCTCTCCGGGGAGACGGTGAGCTACGACTATTCCTCGGTCCTCCCCCACCCCAACCTGTGGGAGAGGTTGCGTGGAGCCGGTGTCGAGCCGGTGACCGTCCAGCCCGCCGCCTTCGAGAGGAGCCCCTTGTCACGTCTTGCCTACCGGGGCGCCCGCTTCGAGGCGACCTGGGACGATCGCGACCTGGTGGAGGCGACAGTGGCCCTGGCCGCGGAGCCGAACCGACTCATCTTCACCTACTTCTGGCCGGTGGACTTCGCCGGCCACGTCTACGGTCTCGAGTCTTCCCAGTTCGCCGATTCCCTCGGCGTCGCCTCCCGTATCTGGGAAGAGATCACCTCCGCCGCCCCAGACCATGTGACGGTTCTGGGCACCGCCGACCACGGTCTGATCGAGTATGCCGAGATCGACAAGGTGCTGATCCGTCAGAAGGAGTTCCGCGGGCTTCGGTTCGCTGGTGATCCCCGTGGGGTGCAGGTCTGGGGGGACCGGGCAATACTGCAAGACCTGGCCGGCGTCACCGGATCTGAGTTGGTGGAGCCGCTGGGCCTGCTCGGCCCCGACTCCGGCCCTGAGGCCAAACGTCGCGTCGGTGACGGCCTTCTCCTCGCCCCTCCGGGCAAGGTGCTCCTCCCCCCCGGCTTCGACAAGCGCTTGCACGGCTATCACGGTGGTCTCGAACCGCACGAGTTGGAGATACCGCTGCTCGTTGGCTGAGTCTCCAATCCGTGGTTTGCGCGCCCCCGACCTGGGGTAGGTGGTGCCGGCCTGAAGGCCGAGGCCCGATCAGGGCACACTGCAGAAGGGATCCGTTGGCGTGCATGAGCTGACCGGAACAGTCGTCGCCATCATCGACAGCCGGGAGGACGCCCAGGCCGCGCTAGTCAGTCTCACCACCGGCCAATTCGAAGCGGAGCTGCTCCACGGGCAGGAGGGACGGGCCCACCTGTCCCATGAAGAAGACGAGTCAGTTGGCCTTTCGTCGGTTGTGAAGAGGCTCGCCATCGCCTTCGGCGACGAGATGCGGATCCTGGACCGCCTCGATCGGGCCCTCGAGGCCGGACGCTCGGTCATCTCTGTCGATGTCGACGACGAGCGGGCCGCCGACGTCGCAGATATCCTCGAAGAGCACGGGGGGCACGACATGTGGCGGCTCGGCGAGTGGAGCTTCAATCGCATCGGGGGAGAAGGCTCAGGGGAAGGCTGAATCCGCGCATGGCCACCGACCAGCACACCATCGCAGTATTCGCTCCTCATCTGACTCTCACCGTAACCATCGAGAAGACCACCGAAGATGCCCCGGACGACATCCACATCCACCCCGGAGGGCAGGGCTTCTGGGTGGCGCGGATGTTGCGTCATCTCAAGGAGAGTCCCCTGCTCTGCGGCCCCGTTGGTGGGGAGTCCGGTGGCGTGCTCAGGAACCTCATCGAGCAGTGGGGCATAGATCTCCGCCCGGTCGAGGTTCAGGAGAGCTCGCCGGCCGTCATCCAGGACCGACGCTCCGGGGACCGAAGCCCGATCGCCGAGGCGCTGGCCCAGACACTGGCCCGACATGAGCTCGATGATGCCTACGGGTCGATACTCGACCACGCCCTCGCCTCGCAGGTCGTCGTGATAACCGGCCAGCCGACCGAGATCGTCCCCGTCGACACCTATCGGCGTCTTGGTCACGACCTGTCCTCCGCGGACGTTCGCGTCGTCGGAGATCTACATGGCAGGGAGCTCGATGCGTACCTCGAGGGGGGCCGGCTGGACCTCCTCAAGGTCAGCGACGAGGACCTCATGAAGGACGGTCGGCTCTCCGGGGACGATGAGGAGAGCGCCCTGGCCGAGTTGCACCGTCTCCGCTCTGCCGGGGCCGACAACGTCGTCATCTCCCGGGGAGCCCAGCCCGCTCTGGCCGGCATCGAAGGCGTCACCTACCGGGTCACCGGCCCCGAACTGGAGGCGGTCGACTTTCGTGGCGCCGGCGACTCGATGACGGCGGGTCTGTCCGCGGCGCTGCGTCGCGGTCTCGGGCCCGAGGAATCGCTCAAGCTGGCCGCGGGGGCCGGTGCGGCCAATGTCACGAGACATGGGCTCGGCAGCGCCTCGGACGACCTGATCCCCCGACTAGCCGAGAGGGTGACCGTCGAAGTCCTGATCCCGGCACAGCGATGACAGACCTACCACGCGTGGTCGTCACGAACGACGACGGAATCGATTCCCCCGGGCTCGGCAAGCTCGCGATCAAGCTGGCCGAAGACTTCGACGTGGTGGTGGCGGCGCCGGCGACCGACATGTCGGGAAGCGGCACCGGGATCGGCGGCTTCGACCCGGTCAAAGGGGTCGACCTGACCAAAGCGGAGATGGATGGGGGGTTCCCCGCCTACACCATCGCCGGGCCACCAGGTTTGGCTGTGATGGCAGCTGCGCTCGGCGCGTTCGGGCGGTTCCCCGACCTCGTGGTCTCCGGGGTCAACGCCGGCATGAACACGGGTCATTCGATCATCCACTCGGGGACCGTGGGCGCCGCTCTGACGGCGCGCACCTTCCGCAGCCGTGGCATCGCGGTGAGTGTCGCGCAGTCTGACCCGTGGCAGTGGGAGACGGCAGTGGAGGTCGGTCATTCGGCGGCCCGATGGATCTTGGGGCGCAGCCATGGGCCGTACGTGCTCAACATCAACGTCCCCGGTGTCCCGGTCGGCGAGATCAACGGCATCCATTGGGCCGACCTCGACGACTTCGGTTATTTCCGGGTGGCCAACGCCGACGTCGTCGACCGGAAGCTCCAGTTCGTGGTGGGGTCGTCTTCGGCCGGCACCGACCCGGCCAGCGACACGGCCCTGATCGCCAAGAACTTCGTCACGATCACTCCACTGGCGACCATCGAGCCCGCCGGATTCCCCGATCTCGACGCAGGGGCGGTCTGGAGCCCCGACCTGGAGAGGGAGGGTAGGTTTTGAGGGTCAGACAGCAGGGTATGGCCCCCTCACATCGACTCAGGAGCCCCGATGCAATGTGCGCATGATGCATGCACCTGTGTGGTCACCGAAAGCGGCGAGTTCTGCAGCGAGGCATGCGAGCTTGGGACCATGACGGGTGGGTTCTGCGGCTGCGACCATGCGGCATGCCGCGCCAGCCGACTGAACGCCCCCGCGATCGACCAGTCGTGAACCGTTTGAATCTGATCGGAGGAATGGCGATCGGCGCCAGCGTCGTCTATTTCCTCGACCGCTCCCAGGGGCGTCGGCGTCGAAGGGCTCTGGCCCATGGTGTGAGATCGCTGGCCGACACGGTGTCGATGCGATCGGGTCGCCTCACCAGGAAGACGCAGGCCAAATCCAGGTCCTGGGAGGTGCCGATGGCTACCGTGAACATCGACATCGACCAGGGGACGGTCACGCTGCGCGGTGCGTTCCCCCCGAGCGATGTGCCTCGCACCGGGGGCCGGCTACATCGTGGCGCCCGGAGCAGGGATCATGCGGAGGCCAAGCCGGGTTTCCCAGACCGGGTTTGACCGGTTCGGCTCAGGCGTAAACAACCCACCACTCACGAGGACCGAGATGTCTTCCGACCTGTCCATCCCGCCGACCGCGTCCACCGAGCCTTCCGAGGAGCTGAGCACGCTCAGCGCCGCCTACCCCGACCCCGACACCGCCGGGGTCGTCGTCGATCATCTGGAGAAGGCAGGGCTCAGACCCAGGGTGATAGCCCCGATCGGGCCCTGGACGCTCTCCTCTTTGCCCGACCCCGCCGGCAGGTTCTTCGAGCACCCCTTCGTGACGTCCGGCGCCGGCGCCCTCGGGCTGGGGCTGATGACCGCCCTGGCCTCGGTGATCTGGCTCGATGGGCGTCATTGGCTCATCTACGGCGCCCTGGGCATGGCGGTGGGTGCCCTGACCGGCTGGATCGGCAGCGCGATGGCAGCCACCGCCCACCCCGCCCGCTCGGAGGACCTCCTCGCCCATCCGCAGGCCGGGCTGACCGTGGAGGTCGAAGCCGCCGAGTCGCTCGATGCGAGGGTGGCCGAAACCGTCATGGGGCAGCACAGCCCAATCGTGTTCACCGCTACAACGCGACCCGGTCCCGGGACGCGCTCGGAGCGGGTGATGTGGGAGCACGAGGACGGGCTGTCGCCACTCGAAGTGCTTTCACTGTGGGCCGGAGGCCGTGAGCGCCAGGCTCCGACCCCACCCCGAGGGAGACACGTCGCCGGCCATAGGGCCAGGTCCTGAGCCCGGACTGGCTCACAACAGTCGTCTTTCTGGCATTTTGCACTATGGCCGTAGTGGTAATTAGATTCCCCCTGTTCGTTAGGTAGCTAACAATCAGGAGGTTGGCTTTGGAGAGGGTCGTCCCCGGAGCTCTGCTCCTCGCTGTTGCCCTCGTCGCATGCGGCGGCCAGGGCGGGTCGGACGAGGGCCCATTGGTGGTCTACTCGGGCCGGTCCGAGGAACTGGTGGCCCCCCTGATCGAGGACTTCGAGACCACCAGCGGAATCGAGGTGGAAGTCCGATATGGAGACTCCGGCGAGCTGGCCGCGACGTTGCTGGCCGAGGCGGGGGACACCGAGGCAGACGTCTTCTTCGCACAGGATCCGGCATCTCTCGGGGCGGTGGCGGATCTGATGACCGAGCTGCCCGAGGCAACCTTGGGCCTGGTCGACGCCAAGTACCGGGACCGAGGCGGACACTGGGTCGGCACCTCGGGCCGGGTGCGTGTCGTGGCGCACAACACCGGCTCGAACGTTCCGCTCCCCGCGACGATCGACGACGTCACCGGCCCCGATTGGGCCGGTCAGCTCGGAGTGGCCCCGACCAATGGCTCGTTTCTCGCCTTCGTCTCGGCAATGATCCTCGAACGTGGCGAGGACGAAACCCGTGCGTGGCTCGAGGCCTTGGCCGCCAACGACCCTGTGGAGTTCGACGGGAACGCACCCATCGTCGAGGCAACCGACAACGGCGAGCTGGCCGGCGGACTGGTCAACCACTATTACCTCTTACGGCTTCGCGCCGAAGGCGCAGGTGCGAACACAGAGAACTGGTTCATCCCGGCCGGTGACGTCGGGTCGTTGGTGATGCCGGCCGGGGTCGCGATCACCACCGATACGGCGAATCCGGATGGCGCGCAGCAATTCGTCGACTTCCTTCTCGCCGAAGAGGCCCAGTCGTACTTCGCCACCGAGACCTTCGAATATCCCCTCCTGGAGAGGGTGGCTGCGCCGGAAGGAGTTCCCGCCCTGTCCGAGATCAACTCACCGGATATCGACCTCAGCGAGCTGGCCGGCGTCCTCGACGTGGCCACCCGTCTCGTCGCCGAGGCCGGTCTGGTCTGATGTGACTGCCGGGCCGATCACCGCACCGCGGCGACCCGCGGCGGTGCGGCGTCCCGGTTACAGAGGTTGGTGGGCGGCGGCCGGCGTCGCCCTTCTCCCCACCGTCATTCCCCCGGTCAGTCTGCTCTTCCAGGTTGTCGGGAGCGGCGCCGCCCTGGTCATACCGGCGGGACGTCTCGTGGAGCTGCTCCTCAACACCACTCTGCTCACGGTCGCCGTGACGGTCACATCGGTGGCGATCGGGCTCGGGACGGCGTGGATCACGACCAGGGTCCGGCTTCCGCTCCGAAAGGGGTGGATGACCCTCGCCGCCCTGCCCCTCGTAGTGCCCTCCTACGTGGCCGCCCTGACCGTCATCGCAGCCACCGGGCCCGGCGGCCTCCTCCCCGGGGTCCCCAGTCCGTATGGCTTCCTCGGATCGTGGCTCGTCCTCTCGTTGTTCACCGCCCCGCTGGCCCATCTCAGCCTCATCCCCGGGCTGCGCGCCATCGACCCGGCCACAGAGGAGGCAGCGACGGGGTTGGGGGCGGGGCGATGGAAGGTCTTTGGCACGGTGACCCTCCCCCAGCTCAGACCGACACTCGTCGCCTCCGGTTTGCTGGTTGGCCTGTACACGATCTCGGATTTCGGCGCCGTCTCCCTGCTGCGCTACGACACGTTTACCCGGGCCATCTACACCCTCTACCGGGGACAGATCGACCGGAGGCCGTCCGCCACCCTGTCCTTGATCCTGATGGTCCTGGCCGTCCTCATCCTCCTCGTCGAGCGCCAGTACCGGTCCCGGGCTGCGCTTCACGGGCGCCGGCCGCGGCGGGCCCGAGCCCTCCTCCACCTCACCGGACCGGGCCGGGTGGCTGCGCTTGGGACGCTGGGCCTCTATGCCCTCATCTCCCTTGGTCTGCCGTTGACGGTCATGAGCGTCACCCTCGCCCGGGGTCTCGACGCCGGCCAGGCCATCGGGTCACCGGGCTTGGAGGCGGCCAGGTCGCTGGGTGTGGCTCTCATCGCCTCGGCGGTGACGGTGATCCTCGCCTTTCCGGTCGCCATGGTCATCACGAGAAGACCGGGCCGTCTGTCGGGGTGGGTGGAGTCGGCCATGTGGGGCGCCTATTCCCTGCCCCACATCACGGTGGGCGTGGCCGCCGTCGGCTTCGCCCTCGCCTGGGCCAGGCCGCTGTACCAGAGCTTGGTCTACCTCGTGATCATCTACGCGGCGATCTTCCTCCCCCAGGCGGTGGGCGCCGCCCAGGACTCGCTGTCCCGGGCCAGCCCGGACATGGAGCACGCGTCACGCGGCCTGGGAAAGGGGGCCTTGGCGACCCTGGCCCGAGTCACAGTCCCATTGGCCGTGCCAGGCATCGTGGCAGGTGGCGCTCTCGCCTTCCTCAGTGTCATGAAGGAGCTCCCGGCAACCCTCCTCCTCCGCCCCAACGGCTTCGAGACTCTGGCGATAAGGATCTGGAGCTCCACGGCGGAGGGTTTCCTCACCCGCGCTTCCGCCGCCGGGCTGGTTCTCCTCGCCGTGTCGATCGTGCCACTCTTCCTGGTGATGTCCCGTGAGCTCAGCGACTGATCGTCTCGCCATCCGCGCCCGCGATCTGACCAGGTCGTTCGGTGATGCAGTGGCGCTCGACCATTTCAGCCTCGACGTCTGGGAGGGCGGTGTGGTCACACTGCTCGGGCCCTCGGGCTGTGGCAAGACCACGGCTCTACGGGTGATCGCCGGCTTCGAAGACGCCGTCGGCACCGTCGAGATCCACGGGAGGACCGTCCTGGGGGCAGACGTTTTCGTGCCACCGGAGAAGCGGAGGGTCGGCATGGTGTTTCAGGACTATGCCCTCTTCCCTCACATGACGGTGGAGAGGAATGTGGCTTATGGGCTGCCACGCGGCGATCGTGGCTCTCGCGTCGGCGAGGTGCTCGAGCTCGTCGGTCTCACCGGGCTCGAGGACCGGATGCCCAACGAGCTGTCGGGCGGGCAGCAGCAGCGAGTGGCGCTGGCGCGGGCACTCTCACCGAGGCCGGAGGTCATCCTCCTCGACGAGCCGTTCAGCAACCTCGACGCCAGCCTCAGAGACCGGGTGCGCCGAGAGCTGCGTGCGATCCTCACCGAGGCCCGCACCACGGCGGTGTTCGTGACACACGACCAGGAGGAGGCTCTGGCCACTTCAGACATCGTGGCGGTCATGCGCGACGGTCGGGTGCTTCAGGCGGACACCCCGGGCCACCTCTACTCCAACCCGGCCGACCCGTGGGTTGCGGGCTTCCTCGGCGACGCCGACGTCTTCGAGTCCGACGTGCGCGATGGCCGCGTCGACACCCCGGTCGGCTCCTTCACGACCGATCTCCGCGGCAAGGTGTCTGTGATCGTCCGGCCCGAGAACGTCCAGATCTCCTTGGGCGAGACACCCAACGCGGTCGTCGCCGGATCGGAGTTCTTCGGTCACGACCAGTTGGTCACTCTGGCCCTGCACGGTGGCACCCGGGTCCGGGCCCGCATCGGGCCCCGCCCCGTCTACCGGGCCGGGCAGGCAGCCAGGGTCCGGGCCACCGATGCCCGGATCTTCGCAAAGGGCTGAGTGATGCGCGCAGTCGGACTCCCGGCTGTTGGAGCCATCAGTCTGAGGAGGGCTTGACCAGAAGCACCCGGGTGACGGGCCGCCGCCGTGGTGACATAACCGCTGTCTGACTGCGCGCCCCGCCGGTCAGGGCCGTCGAGTTGTTGGAGGACCGCGCGCCCCCTACCCCCCGATGTAGCTCATCTCCACCCGGGAACCGATCGAGACGGTCTGCGCCGACCTGATCTCCGAGTACCGATCTTCCCGGGTCGACCACACCCGGTCGATGATGGCAGCGACATCGTCCCCAGCTCTGATCGCGTCGCGGAGGTTGGTCCCTGACGAGGCGAAGAGGCAGGTATAGAGGACACCCTCGGCAGAAAGACGGGCACGAGTGCACGACCCGCAGAAAGGCCTCGTCACCGAGGCGATCACCCCGACCTCGCCCTCCCCGTCGAGATAGCGGAACCGATTCGCCACCTCACCCGGGTAGTTGGGGGGGATCGGCTCCAGTGGGAAGACCTGGTTGATGGCCGAGACCATCTCCTCGGCCGGCACCACGTCGTCCAGCCGCCATCCGTTGGTGGTGCCGACGTCCATGTATTCGATGAATCTGACGATGTGCCCAGTGCCCTTGAAATGGCGTGCCATGTCGACGACGGCGTGCTCGTTCACCCCTCGCTGGACGACAGCGTTGACCTTGATCGGGCCCAGCCCGGCCTCGGCCGCCGCCTCGATACCGTCGAGCACGGCGGCAACCGGGAACCCGACGTCGTTCATCTTCTGGAAGGTGGGGTCGTCCAACGCATCGAGGCTCACCGTGACCCGGTCCAACCCGGCCGCGGCCAGGGAGCGAGCCTTTCGTGTCAACAGTGAGGCGTTGGTGGTGAGAGTCAGGTCCTCCACCCCGTCGATGGCGTGGAGGATCCCGATCAGCTTCTCGACGTCCTTGCGGAGAAGCGGCTCGCCGCCGGTGATCCTGACCTTCCTGACGCCGCGCTCGACGAAGAGCCCCACCAGCGCATCGATCTCCTCGAAGCTGAGCAGCTGGTCCCGAGGCAGGAAGACATGGTCCTTCCCGAACAGCTCCTTCGGCATGCAGTAGGTGCAGCGGAAGTTGCACCGGTCGGTGACCGATATGCGGAGATCGTGCACCGGTCGCTGGAACCGGTCGACGAGTGGGCTCATCCCTCAACGATATTGAGAGAATCGGTCAAAGTCCCGGGCGGACGGGTCTGGTCGCTCAGTTACCGTGGCGGGGAATGTCCGATGACCCGTTTCGGGTGTCGATGGCGATCGACCCAGACGACATCGTGGCCCCGGTCAACCGTCGGATCTTCGGCTCTCTCGTCGAACACATGGGCCGCGGGGTCTATGGCGGGCTCTATGAGCCGGAGAACCCATGGGCTGATGAAGAGGGCTTCCGAACCGATGTCCTGGCCCTGGTCAGAGAGCTCGGGGTCAGAATCGTGCGCTACCCGGGCGGCAACTTCGTCTCCGGCTATCGCTGGGAGGATGGGGTGGGGCCGATCGACCAGCGCAAGGCGCGACGCGAGCGGGCCTGGCACAGTCTCGAGCCCAACACGTTCGGGTTGGACGAATTCGCCCGCTGGTCGGTCAAGGCCGGGACCGAGATCATGCTCGCAGTCAATCTCGGGACCCGTGGAGCGCGGGCCGCGGCCGAGCTGGTGGAGTACGCCAACGTCACCGGGGGAACGAAGCGGTCGGAGCTGCGTCGCAGCCACGGCAGGGAAAGGCCGTACGGAGTGAGGACGTGGTGTCTGGGGAACGAGATGGACGGCCCATGGCAGATTGGACACAAGTCGGCCGCGGACTACGGGCGACTTGCCGCCGAAACGGCCCAGGCGATGAGAACCATCGATCCCACCATCGAATTGGTCATATGTGGCAGCTCCGCTCGTGACATGCCGACGTTCGGATTCTGGGACGAGACCGTCTTGGAACATTGCCACGACCAAGTCGACCTGATATCGGCCCATGCCTACTACGACCCCGAGGCATCGGACCTGTCCAGCTTCCTGGCCTCCGGGGCCGCCATGGACGACCAGATTCGCCAGATCGTGGCGATCACGGACCTGGTTGCCAGGAGGAAAGGGTCGAGCAAGCGAATCGGGATCTCGTTCGACGAGTGGAACGTGTGGTACATGGGTCGCCATGAGTCGCGGAGCGCAGATCCTCGATGGAGGCATGCCCCACGATTGTGCGAGGACGAATACACCTTCGCGGACGCGGTGGTGGTCGGGTCACTCCTGATCACACTGCTTCGTAATGTCGACCGTGTCGAGGTTGCTTGCCAGGCGCAACTCGTCAACACGATCGCGCCAATTCACGCCGAGCCGGACGCGCCGGCCCGGGCGACAGCCATCTACCACCCCTTCGCCTTGACCGCGCGCTTCGCCTCAGGGAACATTCTCCGCACCTCGCCGACCGGGCCCTCGCTCGAGACCGAGAGCCATGGCGAGGTCCCTGCCTTTGACACGGTGGCGGCCCACGATGATCTCGCCGGGTCCGTCACGATCTTCTCGGTGAACCGGTCGACGACCGAGCCGGCCCAGGTATCGATCGACCTTTCGGCCCTCGCCGCCGTCGAAATCCTCGAGCACCTGGTCATGGAAGGGAAGACACCCACTACACGGGGGAAGAATGGGGAGGGCGGCCCGCCCCACGAGGCCCCGTGGCACCACGACGGAGATGAGTTGACCTTGCACATACCCCCGATCTCGTGGTCGATGCTCCGTCTCGCCAAGGGCTGACCTCGGAAGATCGGAAGAGAAAACCCCTGGTTCTGGCGTCGCCCAGAGCAGCGGGTAGCTATGTTGAAAACGTTATCGACATCGTTACCGAATCGACGGGTGGCAGATCATGAAAGAGGCCAACGGTCGGATCACGATCGGCGACGTCGCCGAGAGAGCGGGGGTGTCGATCGCCACCGTCTCCCGGGTGGTGAACGGTCGATACGGAGTGGCCCAGAGCACCTACACCCGGGTCCAGGCCGTCATCGAGGACCTCGGGTACGAGTCGAGCCTCGTGGCGCGCAGCCTGCGGAGCCGTCGCACCAATGTCATTGGGATCATCGTGGCCGACATCGAGCCGTTCAGCGCTGAGCTCCTCAAAGGGGCTGCCCGTGCCATCCGCTCCACCGGCTACGAGCTGGTGGTGTACTCCGGGGGCGGCCACGTCGGGGACCAGGTCGGTTGGGAGCGCCGCTATCTCTCCCGTGTCAACGGGACCCTCACCGACGGCACCCTCCTCGTCACCCCGACCGTCGTCGATGTCCCCAGCAACGCCCCGGTGGTCGCAGTCGACCCCCACGCCGGCGTCTCCTCGCTGGCGACGGTCGAATCGCAAAACCTCGAGGGCGCCGTCACGGCGACCGAGTACCTCATTCGCCTCGGACATCGCCGCATCGGGTTCATTGCGGGCCGGCCCGACCTGGAATCGGCGCGTCTGCGTGAGCGGGGCTATCGGCAGGCTCTCGACAACGCAGGCATGGTCTTCGACCCGGATCTGATCAGGGTGGGTGGCTACACCCGGGAGGCCACCGAGGGCCCGGCCCGTGAGCTTCTCGAGTCAGCCGAGCCTCCCACTGCAATCTTCGCCGCCAATGACGTCTCGGCGCTGGCCACGATCGACGTGGCCCGGACGGTGGGCATGTCGGTGCCCGACGACCTATCGGTGATCGGATTCGACAACATCCCGGAATCGGCCCTGTCCGATCCCCCGCTGACCACGATCGACCAGTCGATCCAAGAGATGGGCTATGTGGCGACCAGGCTGCTCCTCGACCACATCGCCGACCCGTTCCTGGAGCCGGTCCACAAGACGCTTCCCACCGAGCTCGTGGTGCGGGGATCGTGCCGGGCCCCGTCTTCTGAGTCATTCACCATCTGACAGACATCGAAGAGGAGGACACAGATAAGACCTGAGCCATTGAAAACGATTACGACGGAGGCACGGAAGGAGGACTAAGTGAAGACAGTGAGAAGACATCTGGCCCTGATCGCGGTGCTGGCCCTGGTCCTGGCGGCTTGCGGTGGAGGTGGGACGGCGGACGTCACCACCACCGCCGGGGGAGTGACCGAGACCACGGCAGGCGAGGCCGTCACCACGACGGCGGCCGCCGGGGCCGCCACCACGGCGGCATCCTCCGAGGAGCCGGTAACCATCACCTGGTGGCACATTCAAAACACCGACCCGATGATGACCGTGTGGCAGGACATGGCGAATGCCTTCATGGCCGAGCACCCCAACGTCACCATCGAGATCACGGTCATGGAGAACGAGGCCTTCAAGGCCGCGCTCCAGACCAACCTGCAGGCAGGCGATGTCCCCGACCTCTTCCAGTCCTGGGGTGGCGGCGGCTTACGGGAGCAGGTCGAGGCCGGACTGGTGCAGGACATCACCGATGCATCGTCGGGCTTCATCGGCAACCTCAATGAGGGCGCCGTGGGCCTGTACCAGGTTGACGGCGTCCAATACGGCGTCCCCTTCAACCTGGGGATGGTCGGGTTCTGGTACAACCGGGACCTGTTCACCCAGGCCGGGATCGATGGCCCCCCCGCCACCTGGGACGAGTTCCTGGAGGACGTTCAGACGCTCAAAGATGCCGGGATCACCCCGATCGCGGTGGGGGCAGGTGACAAGTGGCCGGCCCACTTCTACTACTCATATCTGATGATCCGCGAGGGTGGCGAGGCGGCAATGGCTCAGGTCACCGAGGACCTCGACTTCAACAAGCCGGAGTTCATCGAAGCGGGCAATCAATTGCAGCGACTCATCGATATCGAGCCGTTCCAGCCCGGCTTCCTGGCCGCACCCTGGGACGCACCGGATGGCGAGTCGGGGACCATAGGAACCGGTCAGGCCGCGATCAGCCTGATGGGCCAATGGGGCCCGGGGGCCTACGCCAACCAATCCGGAATCGGGACGCCCGAGGACCCGATCGCGGAGCGGCTGCCCGGTGAGTTCGGTTGGTTCCCCTTCCCAACCGTGGAAGGCGGATCCGGTCAGCCCACCGATGCATTCGGCGGTGGCGACGGCTTCGCCGTCGGAAAGGATGCGGAGCCGGAGGCGGTGGAGTTCCTGGAGTTCATCACCAACGTCGACAACGCCAGGATCGTCGGTGCTACCGGGACCACGCTCCCTGTGACCAAGGGCAGCGAAGACTCGATCACCGATCCTTACCAGCAGCAGGTCTTGGCGGGGCTGGGCCAGGCGAGCTTCGTCCAGCTCTACCTGGACCAGTACTTCACACCGGAGCTGGGAGCGGCGGTGAACGACGCAGTGGCCACTCTGTTCGCGGGGGAGGCCACCCCCGAAGAGGTGACCCAGGCGATCACCGACGCCGCGGCCTGAGCACCGGCCGTAACGTGAGCAAAGTCGTGGAGGGCCGCCCACCTGGCGGCCCTCCAACGACGACCGAGTCGATGACGAGCACTGCCGGAATCGCTGACACGCCTCGTCCAGGGCGGCGCCCCCTCCGCCGGCCTGGAGTCGCGCCCTGGCCGGTGGTGTTCGGCTTCCTCCTGCCGGCCCTCATCCTCTACGGGGTCTTCGTCCTTTACCCGATCACCCAGAGCATCCGTTACAGCGGGTACGACTGGAATGGCCTGGCCCCGCTCACGGACTGGGTGGGGCTGCAAAATTTCATGGATGCTTTCGCTGATCCCGACTTCATCGAAGCGATCCAGCACAACTTCATCATCATCGGGCTTTCCCTGGCCCTCCAGATCCCGTTCGCCATCTCCCTGGCCGTCTTGCTGAGCCGGAAGCTCAAAGGCCGAGGGCTGTTCCGCACCATGTACTTCGCCCCGTTCATCCTCTCCGAGGTGGTCACAGGCGTTGTATGGCGGCAGATCTTCCGCCCCGAGGGCCTCTTCGACGTGATGCTCGGCTCCGTCGGTGCTGACTCGCTGAGCCGGGAATGGCTGGCCGATCCCGGCATCGCTCTCTACAGCTTGTTCTTCGTCATCTCGTGGAAGTACTTCGGGCTCCACATGGTGCTGATCATGGCCGGCCTGCAGACCATACCCGACGAGCTCGAAGAGGCAGCCTCCATCGATGGGGCGACCTGGTGGCAGGGATTCCGATATGTCACCCTTCCCCTCCTCGGCCCCACCATCCGGGTCTCGATCTTCCTTTCGATCATCGGAGCCCTCCAGCTCTTCGACCTGGTCTGGGTGACCACGAAGGGTGGTCCGGTCAACGCAACGGCGACCATGGCCACCTATCTCGTCGACTGGGGGTTCAGGCGGGGTCAGTTCGGCTATGCCAGCGCTGTGTCCGTGATCATCTTCGTCTTGTCCCTCTTCGTGGCACTGCTGTATCAGCGCTTCGTCCTGCGACGCGACCTGGAAGGAGCGCTGACCGGCTGATGGCCACCGTCACCGCCAACATTCCGCATCGCGCTCGACGGCTCGACCCGGGCAGGGTGCTCCTCTACTCGATCGCGGTCGCCGTCTTGCTGGTGATCGTGGTTCCGCTCAGCTTCTCTGTGCTCGGAGGCTTCCGGAGCAACGCCCAGCTGGCGGCGGACCCGGTGGGCCTTCCCAATCCATGGGTATGGACCAATTACCAGACCACTCTCAGCGATCCCGCCTTCTACCAGTGGGTTCGGAACAGCGTCCTCATCGCTTTGGGCACGACGATCCTGGTGCTTCCCGCGGCATCGCTGGCGGCCTTCGTAATTGCCCGCTACCGATTTCGGGGTCGGGAAGTGGTGTACGCGTTGTTCACGCTTGGACTCCTGTTCCCGGTGGCAGTGGCCATCCTCCCCCTCTTCATCACGCTTCGCCAGACCGGTCTCCTCAACAGCGCGCTTGGGATCGCACTGCCTCAGGCGGCATTCGGGCTTCCGCTTTCGATAGTGATCCTGCGACCCTTCTTCCGGAGCATCCCCCGGGACCTGGAAGATGCCGCTGCAATCGACGGCTGCGGGCCTCTTCGCTTCTACTGGTCCGTGATGCTCCCCCTGTCACGACCGGTTCTGAGCACGATCGCGGTCCTCACCATCGTAGGAAGTTGGAATGCCTTCCTGCTCCCCCTCCTGGTCCTGACCAAACCCGAGCAATGGTCCCTGCCGCTCGGCATCAACAACATCTCCGCTCAGTACGTGACCGACACCGCGGCGATCCTGGCCTACACCACCGTGGCAATGATCCCTGCCCTCATCTTCTACTTCATCGCCCAGCGACAGATCGTCAGCGGTCTCACCGCCGGAGGCGTGAAAGGATGACCGCCGTGACCGCCGACGGCCGCCTGCCCGACTTCCGCGATCCGGCCCTGCCCGTGGCCGACAGGGTGGAGCGCCTGCTCGATCAGATGACCCTCGAAGAGAAGATCGCCCAGCTCGGAAGTGCCTGGGTGTTCCAGCTGATCGAGGACGGGCGGCTCGCCGATTCGAAGGCACGTGAGCTCTTGGGGAAGGGGCTCGGTCACGTGACCCGGATATCCGGTGCCAGCAACCTGAGAGCCGTGGAGGCCGCCCGGCTCGCCAACGAGATTCAGCGGTTCCTGCTCGAAGAGACCCGACTGGGCATTCCGGCCATCGTGCACGAGGAGATCTGCTCCGGCTTGATGGCCCGAGACTCGATCGTCTATCCGCAGGCGATTGGAGTCGCCTCGACGTGGCAGCCCGGCCTGGTCCGGGAAATGGGCGCGGTTGTCGGGCGACAGATGCGGGCCGTAGGCGCGCATCATGGGCTGTCTCCCGTGCTCGACGTCGCCCGCGACCCGCGTTGGGGACGAACCGAGGAGACCTATGGCGAGGACCCATATCTCGTCGCCCGCATGGGCACGGCCTTCGTGGAGGGTCTGCAAGGAATGGACCTGACCAAGGGCGTGGCAGCCACTGCCAAGCACTTCGTCGGATACAGCGCCTCCGAGGGCGGGCTCAACTGGGCTCCCCCCCACGTGGGGAGGCGTGAGCTCAGCGAGGTATACCTGCATCCGTTCGAGGCGGTGGTGCGGGCGGGAGTGGCGTCCGTGATGAACGCCTACTCCGAGCTCGACGGCATCCCCTGCGGAGCCGATCGCGAACTGCTGACCGGCCTGCTACGAGAGGACTGGGGGTTCGGCGGCACCGTCGTTGCGGACTACTTCTCGGTGCGTCAGCTGGAGAGTTATCACCAGGTGGCGGTCGACGGGTCCGACGCCGCACGTACCGCCCTGATCGCCGGGATCGACGTGGAGCTCCCCGGCACCGACTGCTACGGCGAGCCCCTGCTCGACGGGCTGCAGAGCGGCCGGATCGACGTGGGGCTGGTGGACACGGCGGTGCGACGCGTCCTCACATCCAAGTTCGAGCTCGGGCTGTTCGAGACGCCGTACGTCGACGTGGATCTCGTCGCAGGTTTCATCGACACACGAGACGAGCGAGCCCTGGCCAGGCTCATCGCGGAGAAGAGCATCGTCCTCCTCGCCAACGACGGTGCGCTGCCCATCGAGCCAGGCGACGGCACGATCGCCGTCATCGGGCCCAACGCCCATGACTGGCGCAACCTCTACGGGGACTACACCTATCCGGCCCACATCGAGTCCCTTCTCGAGATGCGCCACGACAACGTCTTCTCCGTCCCCTTCTCGGGGGATCTGAGCCTGGAAGGGACCATGCGTCCGGTTCCGAGTGTGCTCGACGAGTTACAGGCCCGATTCGGGGATCGCGTCGCCTATGCCCGTGGATGCGAGGTCAACGGGTCATCGAGAGAAGGGTTCGAAGAGGCGGTCGTGCTGGCCCGCGACGCATCGGTCGTGGTCATGGTGATGGGGGACAAGGCCGGCCTCACGACCGATTCCACCTCGGGCGAGGGGAGGGACCGACTCTCCCTCGACCTACCCGGTGCTCAGGAAGACCTGATGAGGTCCGTGATCGAGACCGGCACACCGGTCGTCCTGGTCCTCGTCGCTGGGAGGCCATTGGCCAGCGAGTGGGCTCATCGCAACAGCGCCGCCGTGATCCAGGCATGGCTGCCTGGGGAAGAGGGCGCGGGGGCGATCGCTGACGTCCTGTCCGGGGCCTCCAACCCGGGGGGCAAGCTCCCCATCTCCCATCCCCGATCGGCCGGCCAGGTCCCCGTCTACTACTCGCACAAGGTCTCCGGGGGTCGCTCCCAGTGGAAAGGCGACTATGTAGACGGGGCCGTGGGCCCGCTCTATCCGTTCGGGCACGGCCTGAGCTATACCACCTTCGAGATCGCCGATCTGGCAGTCACACCTGGCGAGGTCTCATGGGATGGCGAGGTGACCGTCACTGCTTCGGTCACCAACACCGGGTCGATCGACGGGGACGAGGTCGTCCAGGTCTACGTGCGAGACCCGGTCGCCAGCGTGACCCGACCCGTTCTCGAGCTGAAGGCGTTTGCCCGGGCCCAGGTGCCGGCGGGTGCGACCAGACAGGTCGTCTTCCGAATCCCGGTTGGCCAGCTTGGGTTCTACGACTCGGACCTGGCTTATGTGGTCGAGCCCGGCACCATCCAGGTTCACGTGGGGACCTCGTCGAGCGCCCTCCATGAGGCCGGGTCGTTCACGGTCATCGAGGGATCCGCTCCCGTCGAGAAGCGCTTCGACGGCACCGTCGAAGTGGCTCAGGTCGTCGCAGCCTCCGACTGATCCCCCACCGGCTCCGTCTGGCCGGGCTCATCATCCCTGAAGGCGAGGACCCAGGCTCCGAGACCCAGCGGGAGCACCACCAGTGGCACCAACCATCCGACGTAGGGCAACAACCAGACGACTCCGGCCACGACTGACCCGAAGACGATCGCGCCGAACATGCCTCGATCGCCGCGCAGGGCGTGACCGATGGCGAGGACCGAGGGCACCCCTGCCACGAGCAGCAGGACCAGCACCATCCCCGACAAGGCGACGATGACCGGGGCGAAGATGGCGAGCAGGGGGACGAAGGCCGATGCGGGTGTTATCGCGGCGATCAGGGCGGCCACCGCGGCGACGATGACTGGGGAGAGGATGACCAGAGCGCCGGACCCCCATGATCGCCAGGGACGGGATCGCGCCCTGTCTCCAGCCAAGGCTGTCCGGTCGGGCCAGCCCCACCCCACGAGCAGCGCTGCCGAGGTGAGGCCGAGCACCACCAGGAATCGGGTGAGGATCCCCAGGGCTCGCACCCTGATATTCGGTGGCAATGGGGTTTTCCGGGCGACCACTCCGCCCACGTCGGCCTGCTCCAACCCTTCCGCCCCCCGTTCGGAGCGATAGCCGAGGTCGCCCCCGACTTCGAGGGGGCCGGTTACGACGAGGCGGCCGACACTGACATCGACGTCCCCTTCGACCGATCCCTCCAGCTCGAGCACCCTTTGGGAGCCCTCCATATCGGCCCCGATGGATCCCGCCGCGGTCAGCCGGTAGGCCCAGATCAGGACGTCTCCTTCCACCGACGATTCCGGCATGAGCTCGACAGTCACGGCCGCCCCGACCAGGTCACCTTCCACCGATCCCGACACCTCGACGTGGTTCGCCGTGGCTCGAACCGAACCTTCGACCACCCCGCGCACCACGACAGTCGGCGCCACCGCCGTCACGCTGCCGCTCACCTCACCCGTGATCACGACCTCTTCGGCTGCGAAGGCGATCAAGTCCCCATCCACTACACCCTCGATCAAGATTCGCGAGGCAACGGCGTACAGATCGCCCTCGACGGTGTCCGCCTCGGGGATGATCACCAGCTCTGATGCAGCGGTCTCAGCGGCCGATGCGGTGCTCGTAGACCCCAGCACGAAGCCGGCAGCGACGAGGGCGAGGGTTGCGTACCTAGATGGGAAGTGCATCAGCCGCCAGATCGAGAAGCGACGCGGGGAAGATGCCCCAGAGGATCGTCGCGGCGACAGCCAACACCAAGACCCAACGCTCGGGCCCGATTCGAAGGGTTCCCTCTTCCTGGGCCTCGTCCATGTACATCACGACGATGACCCGGATGTAGAAGGCGAGTGCCACCACCGTGGCCACCACCGCCACGATCACGAGCCACTCGTAACCCTCGGCCCATGCCCCGGTGAAGACTCCGAACTTGGCGACGAACCCGGAGGTGACGGGCAGGCCGCCCATGCCGAGCAAGATCACGGTGAACGCCCCGGCGAGCAGCGGGCTGCGGCGGCCGAGACCACGGTATTGATCGATGCTGGAGCCGGCCGCGTCGGGCCCTGCGACTACCGCGACAACCGCGAACGCGCCGATCAGCTGGATGGCGTAGATGGCCAGATAGAAGAGGACCGCATCGGTCGCCCCACCCACCACACCGGTCATGATGAAGCCGGCGTGAGACACCCCCGAATACGCCAGAAGACGCCTGACGTCGCCCTGGACCAGGGCAAGGACCGAGCCGAGGAGCATGGAGACCACCGAGATCCCGGCCACCACCGGGAGCCAGCTGCCGGAGAGGTCCAGAACACCGGTGAGCAGAATGCGTGCGATGGCGGCGAAACCGGCCACCTTGGCCACGGTTGCCATGTACCCGACGAGCCCGGCCGGCGCCCCCTGGTAGACGTCTGGTGCCCAGGCGTGAAAGGGCGCCGCCGACACCTTGAAGGCGAGCCCCACCACCACCAGCCCCACGCCGATGTAGATGACGGCCGGGCTGGACACGACGAACCCGGCGAGAAGATCGCGAATTCCGACTATCTCGAACTGCCCGGTGCCTGCATAGATCAGGGCGACGCCATATATGAAGATCGCCGAGGCAAACGACCCGAGCAGGAAGTACTTGATCGCCGCCTCCTCCGATTCCCTCCGCTCACGGGCCAGTCCGGCGACGACGTAGAGCGCGATCGAACCGACTTCGAGGCCCATGAACATCATCACCAGGTTGTTCGAGGCCACCATCAGGGAGAAGCCGCTCGTCGCCAGCAGGACCAGGGCGATCGCCTCGGCCCCACGACGACCCAACCCGGCCACGAAGCGCCACCCCGCTGCCAGACCGAGCGCCGTCGCCGCTATCAGCACGAGACGCGTGAAGATGGCGAATCCGTCCATGGTGATCAGACCGGAGAAGGCGAGTGCGTCCGCAGGGGCGGCCTGAATCCACTGGGCGACAGTGAGGCCGGCGGCCACGGCGACGGTGACCCCTGACACCCAGGCGTGGACCCGCGCCACAGGCTTCCACTGCACATCCACCAGCAGTACCAGGGCGGCTCCGAGGGTGAGGGCCAGGTCGGGGGCGATGGCCAACCAGGAGATCTCAGGCGGGGTGATCATCCCTCGTCACCCGCCACGTGGACATCGGCGATACGACCCGGTTCCGGGACGACGAAATCGGTCTGCTCCACGACGTGGTCGATCACCGCCTCGGTGGAAGGCGTGATCTTGTCCAGAAGCAGGCCGGGATAGATCCCGATGACCACGATTAGAGCCGCCAGCGGTGCAAGCAGAGCGATCTCACGTGCCGACAGGTCGGAGAGGGCCTTGTTCTCGTCCTTGTCCGGCACACCGGTGAAGACCCGTTCGTAGGCCCAGAGCAGGTAGATGGCGGCGAGCACGACGCCGAGGGCGGCGATGACGGTGAGACTGGGGAGGGCGGGGAAGCTCCCCATCAGCACCAGGAACTCCCCGATGAACCCGTTCAGACCGGGCAGGCCGATCGAGGCGAACGTCATGAACAGGAAGAACCCGGCGAGGAGGGGGACCGTCTTCTGCAGACCACCGAAGTCGGCGATCTTCTTGGTGTGCCTCCGGTCATAGATCATCCCCACCAGGAGGAAAAGGGCCCCGGTGGTGAGGCCATGGTTCACGTTCTGGATCACGGCACCCTGCAGCCCGCCCGAGGTGAGGGCGAAGGTGCCGAGGACGATGAACCCGAGGTGGCTCACGGAGGAATAGGCCACCAGCTTCTTGAGATCGGGCTGGACGATCGCCACCACCGCCCCATAGATGATCCCGATCACCGCCAGGATCGCCATGATCGGGATTGCGTCCACCGAGGCTTCCGGGAACAGGGCCATGTTGAAACGGAGCAGACCGTAGGTGCCCAACTTCAAGAGGACGGCGGCGAGAAGGACCGATCCGGCGGTGGGTGCCTCGACATGGGCGTCGGGTAGCCAGGTGTGGAACGGGAACAGCGGCACCTTGATGGCGAATGCGATGGCGAAGGCGGCGAAGAAGAGCCGCTCGGCCCCGACGCTGAGATCCAGGGCGGCGAGGTCGGATAGGGCGAAGGACGCCGACCCCGTCTGGTCGACGTGGGTCAGGGCGAGACCGATGATGGCGGCCAGCATCAGCGCCGACCCGAAGGCGGTGTAGATGAGGAACTTCATCGCGGCATAGATCCGGCGCTCGCTGCCCCAGATCCCGATGATGAAATACATCGGGATCAACATCGCCTCGAAGAAGACGAAGAAGAGGAACAGGTCGAGGGAGAGGAAGGCCCCGATCAAACCCGCCTCGAGAAACAGCGTGTAGACCACGAACTCCTTGATCCGCCGATCGATCGACGTGGAGGCGGCGAGTGCGATGGGAACGAGGAGGGTGGTCAGCACCACCATCGGGAGTGAGATCCCGTCGACACCGAGGTGCCAGTCGATGCCCCACGGCTCGTACCAGGTGACCCGATCGACGTACTGGAACCCGGCAGCAGGCTCGAACACCCAGAACAGGTAGCCGGCCAGTGCGAGGGGAAAGATCGAGAGGGCGATACCGAGCGGGAGATGGACCTCCCGACGGCCCCCAGGGACGAGCATGACGACGATGGCGGCGACGACGGGGAGGAGGACCAGCGCCGTGAGCATCAGGACCCTCCCGCCACCAGCCAGGCAACGACCACGACGGCGCCGGCCAAGAACAGGACCCCGTAATTGCGCACGAACCCGGTCTGGAGAGGCCGGATCCAATCACCCATGCCCCGCACCACCCGGCCCACCCCGTTGACAGCCCCATCGACCACACCGGCATCGAACGAGAAGGCTGCGGCCTCGGCCAGTCTTCGCCCTGGCGTCACCAGCGTCAGACCGTAGAGGTCGTCGACTCCATAGGCCTGCTCCCAGGTCCCCCACAACGGCTCGAAGGAATCCTCGAACCTCCTCCATCGCTCGGGCGGGCGCCGATAGGCAAGGTATCCCGCCCCTGCCCCGGCCGCTGCCGCCAGGATGGAGAGCCCGGCGAGGATCGCAAGGGTCAGCCAGTCGTCGGTGGCGTGCTGGATGTGCACCCCCTCGAAGCTGGGCTCGAGGAAGTGCTCGAGCGTCAACCGGAACGGCGTGTTGACCAGGCCACCAACGAAGGACAGCGCCGCCAGCGCGATGAGGGGCAGGGTCATCACCCTCGGCGACTCGTGGGGGTGAGCCTTCTCTTCCCAGCGTGGCTCGCCGAGGAACACCAAGACCCACAGCCGGGTGATGTAGAAGGCGGTGAGCAACGCCGTGATGAGCCCGATGATCCAGAGGAAATAGAACCATCCACCCCGGGCGAAGTCGGCGGCGAGGATCTCGTCCTTCGACCAGAACCCGGCCAGGGGCGGTATGCCGGCCAGTGCAAGTGCCCCGATGGCCATGGTCACCGCGGTCACCGGCATCTTGCGGAAGAGCCCACCCATCCGATGCATGTCCTGCTCGTCGCTCATGGCGTGGATCACCGAGCCCGCGCCCAGGAAGAGCAGGGCCTTGAAGAACGCATGGGTCATCAGATGGAAGATCCCTGCCACGTAGGCGGTGGCGCCCACGGCGAGGAACATGAAGCCGAGCTGGGAAATCGTCGAGTAGGCGAGCACCTTCTTGATGTCCCTTTGGGCGAGGGCGATCGAGGCGGCCCAGATCGCAGTCAGCGCTCCGACCGAAGCTACGACCGTGGAGGCGAACGGGGTGAATTCGTAGATGGGGGCCGAGCGGGCGATCACGTACACGCCGGCGGTCACCATGGTGGCGGCGTGGATCAGGGCCGACACCGGGGTGGGGCCCTCCATGGCATCGGGCAGCCAGACGTAGAGGGGGATCTGAGCCGACTTCCCTGCCGCCCCTACCAGGAACAGCAGCCCGATTGCGGTGGCGAGCCCGCCGGTGAGCTCCTCTCCAGCTCGTTCGAAGATCCCGCTGTAGGAGAACGTCGAGAAGGTGGCGAAGACCACCATCAGCCCGATCATGAAGCCGAGATCCCCGATCCGGTTCACCACGAACGCCTTCTTGGCCGCGGCCGCCGCGGTGGGCCGGGTGTGCCAGAAGCCGATCAGCAGGTACGAGCAGAGACCGACCAGCTCCCAGCCCAAGAACAACATGGCGTAGTTCCCGGCCAGGACCAGGGTGAGCATCGAGGCAGCGAACAGGTTGAGGTTGGTGAAGAACCTGTGGAATCGCTCGTCACCGTGCATGTAGCCGATGGCGAAGACGTGGATCAGGGTCCCGACCCCGGTGACGACCAGGGTCATCAGGGCGGCGAGCGGGTCCCACAAGAGCTCGAAGTTGGCCCCGAGCGCCGGCATCCACTCCCATATCGGGATGGTGGATGGCTCGGCTTCGCCCTGGAAGAAGGGAACCGCGGCAATGGCGGCGATGAAGAAGGCGGTCCCGATAGCGGCCGACGCCAGCCAGCCGCTCAAAGGCTCTCTCACATAGCGACCGAAGAAGTGGAGGAAAGCGGCCCCACCCAAAGGCAGGGCGATCACCAGCCAGAGGAGGTCGATCACCTGGTGATCTCCCTGCCCGAGCTCAGGGGGCCAGACTTCGCTGACGGGCGACCGGAACCCTGGGCTCGCGAGATGCTGTCTCTCATCCTCTCAGCTCGCTCAGCTCGTCGACCGACGCAGTGGCCCGTCGGCGGAAGATGGCCACGATGATGGCCAGGCCAACCACCACCTCGGCTGCGGCGACCACCAGGATGAAGAAGACCGCCACCTGACCATCGAGGTCGTTCAGCGCACGGCCAGCCGAGATCAGGGTGAGGTTCACTGCGTTCAGCATCAGCTCGATGCACATGAACATGACCAGCGCGTTGCGTCGCAGCAACATGCCCAGCGCCCCGATCAAGAAGAGCGCAGCGGCCAGGGCCATGTACCAGCCGACGTCGACCACTAGTTCCTCTTTCTCCTGAACATGGCGAGGACGACGGCGCCGGCCGCGGCGATGGTGAGGAGAAGAGCGGTCGCCTCGAAGGCGAGGACCCAATCGGTGAATAACGGCTCGGCTATGGCCTGCACCGTTCCATTGGTCGCCTCCTGGTCCACCGGTCCCGTGGCCGCCGGCACCCAGGCGAAGTCACCGAAAACGGCGACTCCGGCTGCGAAGAGGATGATGACCCCAGCCACTGCCCCGACCCACAGACGCTGTCGCGGCAGGTTCTCCTCGCGTTTCTCCTCCTTGTCGACCCCGATCAGCATGATCACGAAGAGGAAGAGGGTCATCACGGCCCCGGCGTAGACGATGACCTGGACCGCGGCCACCAGATGGGCCAGCTGGACGACGTAGAGGACGGCCACCGAGAACAACGTGCCGAGCAGGCCGACCGCTGAATAGATGGGGTTGCGGGCCAGCACCACCGTCACTGCGCCGGCAAGGGCGCCCGCCGCGGCGAGCACGAAGAGGATCGTCTCAACCATCGGATGTGCGGTCCCGGGACAGACGGTCCCGCTCTTCCTGGGTGGGCTCGGGCGACCAGTCCCCCGGTCCAGGGGTGCCCTGCCACATCTCGATCCCCTGGTAGGCGGCCACGCCCGATGGCGCGGTGGCCCTCACCCATCCGTCGGCGCTGTCGAGCTCGTCGAGGTCGACCAGCTCGTCGTCGGGGAACATGTGCGGCACCGAGCCCCGCCGATCCATGAGCAGGGTCTCCTTCGTGTAGATCGCGTCCTCGCGATTGGTGGTGGAGAACTCGAAGAGATGAGTCATGGTGATCGCCTCCGTGGGGCAGGCTTCGACACAGAGGCCGCAGAAGATGCAGCGGAGCATGTTGATCTCGTAGACGTAGCCGAATCTCTCACCGGGGGACTTCGGGTTGTCCGGGTCGTTGTCCTCGCCTCTGACGTATATGCACTGCGCCGGGCAGGCGCCGGCGCAGAGCTCGCACCCGATGCACTTCTCCATCCCATCCGGGTAGCGGTTCAGGACGTGACGCCCGTGGAATCGCTGGGGCTTGACCCGCATCTCCTTGGGGTACTCGGTGGTCACCAGCTCGTTGCCGGCGATGGTGCGGATCATGATCCCCCCGGTGACCCGCAGGCCCTTGATCAACTCGGACAAGATGCCCATCACGAGCTCCAGGGTGGGCCGAATTGGCGGAACGAGATGACCGCGGTGGAGAGGACCAGCCAGGCCAGGGCGCCCGGGATGAGCCGTTTCCACCCGAGCTGCATCAGCTGGTCATAACGGAGACGAGGCAGGGTGGCCCTCACCCAGATGAACAAGAAGACGAGGAGGTACGTCTTGGCCAGGAACCAGACGGTGGGGAGTATCCCCGAGACTATGGCCGGGACCGACCCCTCGAAGGTGGGCCCATTCCAACCACCGAGGAAGAGCGTGGCGGCGATTGCGGACATCGAGAAGATGTTCACGTACTCGGCGAGGAAGAACATGGCGAACCTCATCCCCGAGTACTCGGTGTGGAAACCGACGATCTCCTGCTCTGCCTCGACGAGGTCGAAAGGCGCCCTGTTGGTCTCGGCCACGATCGCGGTGAAGAAGATGACGAAGGCAACGATCTGTGGGAACAGGTTCCATCGGGGCACGAACCGGAGCACCGGCTCCAGAGCAGGGATGATGTCTCCCCACGTGCCGGCCTGACGTTCGACGATCTCGGACAACGAGAGTGTCCCGCCATCCCCCTGGGTTGCCGAGAACATCACCACGGCGACCATGGCCAGCCCCATCGCCGCCTCGTAGGAGATGGCCTGGGCAGTGGCCCGCACACCGCCCAGCAGCGGGTACTTGGAGCCTGAGGACCAGCCGGCGAGGACCACCGCATATACCGCCAGCGACGACATGGCGAGGATGAAGAGCAGCCCGATGTTCAGGTCTGCACCCTGCAGCGCTACCTCGTTGCCGCCGATGGTGAAGGGCCTCCCCCAGGGGACCACCATGAATATGAGGAAGGCAGGGACCACGGCCAGGAACGGAGCCAGCAGGTACATGCCGATCTCGACCCGGCGGGGGATAACCGCCTCCTTGAAGAACAGCTTCAAGCCGTCGGCGACCGTCTGGAGGATGCCCCACGGCCCGGCCCGTCTGGGGCCCAACCGGTTCTGCATGTCGGCGAGGATCTTGCGCTCAGCCCACACGTTGATCAGGGTGACCAGCAGCAACAGCGCGAAGGTCGCAACCACCCTCAGCACCACGATCCAGAACTCGGGCCAGCTCATCGGCCCACCGCCGTCACCCGCACCACGGCATCGGTGCCCAGCGGTGCTCCGCCAGGCTGGTTGAACGGCACGTAGACCACACCTTCGGGGGTGCCCTCGTCGAGGATCGCCGAGAACTCGCCTTCACCGTGGCTGGTGACCACCCTCACCGGGTGGCCGTCCTGGGCCCCCGCCTTCTTCGCATCCTCGGGGTTGAGGTGGACCACGGCTCCTCGAGCGAGCGGACGAAGCGACGGGCTGTGTCTCAACATCACCCCGTCGTCGTAGAGGGTCCGGCCCACGTGGAGAAGCAGTGGCGCAGTGGGCGCGTTATCGCCCTTGAGGGCGACCGGGATGTGGCTCAAGGGCTGGCTCCCGGAGAGAGGCACAACCGCCCCATCCCTGGCCTCCCACTCGAGATGATCCCAGGTGATCCCGGTGTATGCCGGGGCCACCTCCGAGATCTCCTTGGCGATCGACTCGGCATTGGCCAGCCCGATCGGGCGTCCCGCCCGTTCAGCCAGATCATCCAGAATCGCCCAGTCGGGCCGGCCCTGGCCCGGGATCGGTGCGATCACGTTGACCTTCTGCACCCGGCCCTCCAGATTGGTGACCGTCCCGTCCTTCTCGGCGAACCCCGCCGCCGGCAGCACGACGTCGGCCTCCCGGTTGGAGTCGTTGAGGAAGAGGTCGATCGACACGACATACTCGGCCGAGTCCATCGCCAGCAGCGCCCGGCGCGGGTCGGGGACATCGCGAACCGGGTCGGCGCCGACCAGGAGCAGGAACCGGATCTCGCCTGAATCGATGCCCTCCAGCATGGCGCGGGTGTCCTTGCCCCTCGCTGCAGGAGGCTCGCCCCATGATTCGGCCAATGCGGCCCGCCCGGCGTGGTCAGGCGCGACCCGGCCGGGGAGCAGGTCCGGAGCGAGGCCCATGTCGAGAGCACCGAAGATGTTGCCCCGCCTGGCCAGCGGGAGGATCCGGGCCGAGCCCGCCTTGTTCCGCACGTAGGCGGCAACCGATTCGGCCAGCTGAGGGCCATCGGCGAACGAGGCCTGACCCACGATCGCCACCACACGGTCGGCGGAGAGCGCCTGACGTAGCTCGGGATGCTTCCCATCGGCGACCTCGTCGAGAAGCGCGAATCCGCCACCAGGCCGGTAGGTCAGTTTCATGCTCGCCCGGTCGTCGAGCCCAGTCGCCCGGGGGTGGATGACCACGAGGCGCACTCCCAGCTCCTGGGCGGCCCGACGCACCCGCAGATAGAGGGTGGGATGCTCCTCTTTCAGGTCCGGGCCCCAGAGAAGGATGGTGTCGGCCCCGTCGATGTCGGCGATGAGCCCACGATCGGCGGTTGCGGCGAGGAAGTGAGAGGAGAGGGCGTCGTCGAGGCGGGCGTCGACGTTGTTGGTCTCGAGCACCACCCTGGCGAACTTGGAGATTGCATAGGCGTCCTCGTTGGTCCCATGGCCGCCCCCGATCACCGCGAACACCTCCCCACCATCCTCGTCACGGATGAGCCCGATGCGCTCCGCTACCCGATCGAGGGCCTCGGCCCACGTCGTCTCGACCAGCTGACCATCCTGACGGACCAGCGGCATGGTGAGCCGCTCCTCCGAGGTGAGGTATTGGAAGCCGAACCGGTCCTTGTCGGACAGCCAGCCATGGTTGGTGGCGTCGTTGTCGACACCGACTAGGCGGAGGACCTCGTTCTGGCTGACCTGAACGGAGAGCCGGGGATGTGCGGTGTCGTGCATCCCGGAGCTCTCCACCATCTGCAGGTCCCAGGGCCGGGCCCGGAAGCGGTATTGGGCCGAGGTGAGGGCGCCGACCGGGCAGATCTGGATGGTGTTGCCCGAGAAGTAGGAGGAGAAGGGGAGATCGGGGAACGTGTTGACCTCGGTGACGTTGGCTCTCGACTTGAACTCGATGAGAGGATCGCCGCTGATCTCGTCTGAGAACCGGGTGCAGCGGGCGCAGAGGATGCAACGCTCCCGATCGAGCAGGACCAGATCTGAGATCGGTATCGGCTTGGCGAAGTTGCGCTTGATCTCGACGAACCTGCTCTCCCCTGGTCCGTGCGAGAAGGCTTGATCCTGGAGCGGGCACTCGCCGCCCTTGTCGCACACCGGACAGTCCAGGGGATGGTTGGCGAGGAGGAACTCGAGTACCGCCTCCTGGGCCTTCTTGACCGTCGGGCCGCGGGTGTCGACGACCATCCCGTCGGCGACGTTGTTGGTGCAAGCCGTGACCAACATCGGGCCCCGGGGGCCCTGCACTTCGACCAGGCACATCCGGCACATCCCCACCGGGTTCATCCTCTCGTGCCAGCAGAACCTTGGGATGTAGGTGCCCCTGTCCTGGGCGGCCTTGATGACGAGAGCCCCGGCGGGCACTTCGTGGGACACGCCGTCGATGGTGATCGTTACGTGCTCGGGCCCGGCTTCACCCATCGCGACCCCCAGACCCCCGCTCGCCGTGCAGGCGACGTGCCGACACGACACGGCGATCTGGCAGGGACCCGGCATGAGAGATTCGCGAGATGGTCACGCGTGAGCCTCTACCTTTTTCAACGGGCAGCCAGCCATCTTCACGTGTTCATCCACCTCATCGCGGAAGTAATCACGGAGGGCGAGCACCGGAGACACCGCCGAGGGGCCGAGCGGGCAGATCGTGGTCATCTTGGGGGGCCAGGCGAGACCGACACTGATCCCGTCGGAGACGTCGAGCAGGAGATCGAGGTCGACGGCCCGCCCCTGACCTTCCTCGATTCGGCGCAGGATCATCTCCATCCAGGTGGTTCCCTCCCGACAGGGGGTGCATTGACCGCAGGACTCATGCGCGAAGAAGCGCACGATCCGCTCGGCCGCCCGGACCATGCAGGTGGTCTCGTCCATGACGATGACCGCGCCCGACCCCAGCATCGAGCCCGCCTCGGCACAGACGTCCTTGGTGATCTGGTCCTCGAGATGGATCTCGGGGATGAACCATGGAGCCGAGGCCCCGCCGGGGACGATGGCCTTGATCTCCCTGCCTCCGGGCACGCCGCCGGCGATGTCATAGATGAGATGGCGCCAGGTGAGCCCGTGCGGGAGCTCGTAGTTGCCCGGCTTGTTGACATGGCCCGAGATCGAGATCATGAACGTGCCGGTGTCGAGGGGGTGCCCGATCTCGATGAACTCCTCAGATCCCATCGCCAGGATGTGGGGCAGGTTGGAAACCGTCTCGACATTGTTGACGATGGTGGGTTGCATGTAGAGGCCCTTGGCGGCCGGGAAATAGGGCGGCTTGAGCCTCGGCTCGCCACGGAGCCCCTCCAGGCTGTTGATCAGCGCCGTCTCCTCACCGCATATGTAGGCCCCTGCACCGAGGTGGACGGTGACTTCGAGGTCGTAGTCTGACCCGAAGATCCCCTTGCCCAGATAGCCCCGAGCATAAGCCTCGTCGACGGCGGTCTGGACCCTTCGAGCCGGCTTGGGGTACTCGCCCCTTATGTAGATGAAGGCGTGATGGACCTCGTTGGCGATGGCGGTGATGATCACCCCCTCCAGCATCTGGTGCGGGTCCCGCTCGAGGAGCTGGCGGTCCTTGAAGGTACCGGGCTCCGACTCGTCGCCGTTGATCACCAGATAGGAGGGCCGGGCCGGCGCCAGGAAGCTCCATTTCAGACCGGCCGAGAACGCTGCCCCACCCCGGCCCAGCAGACCCGACGTCTTGATCTCCTCGACCAGCTCGTCCCGGGTCATCGTCAGGGCCCGTCTCGCCTGCTCGTATCCGGAGGTGGCCTCGTACCGTTCCAGGGTGTGCGAATCGGCCGGGTGGTCGGTCATCCGCCTGGTCACGACGAGGGGGTAGGTCACGTCTCGCCTTCCCTGCCCACGGTGCCCAGGGCCTGGAAGGCGGGATAAGGCCCCTTCGCTCCCTCTCCCTCCCTGATAGCCCAGTCGAAGCTGCGCACGCCGCCGAACAGCTCCTGCATCTCGTCGGTGTTGACCACGTCGGGCCGGGCGGTATCGAGCCACCGGACGAGGTCCCGGGCCTTATCCGGGGTGACACCTTCGATCAGCTCGTAGTTGACCTGGACCGCCGGTGCGCCGCCGCAGGCTCCGATGCATTCGACGTGCTCGACAGAGAGCAGGCCGTCGGCTCCGGTTTCACCATGCGGGACTCCGGACTCGTCCTCGACCGCATGGAGGACATCGTCCCCACCGAGCAGCATGCATGAGATCGAGGTGCAGCAGGAAACCAGGTATCGCCCGGTCGGTCGGCGCTTGTACATGGTGTAGAAGGTGGCGACGGCCTGGACCTGGGCCGGGGTGATGTCGACCCAGCGGGCCACCTCCTCCATGCCCTCATTCGTCAGATACCCCTCTTCCGCCATGGCCAGATACAGCAATGGCATGACGGCCGACCGCTTCTGGGGGTACCGGGCGATGATCTCCCGAGCCCGCTCCTGAGTGGCCTCCGACCAATGACTCATCGACGGCGGAGAATAGGGAGTAGCGGAACGACCGGCGAAACCCGGAATACGCCAGAATCGGGTGATGGCCACACGTTGGCGCGACGAGGACCCGGGTCTACCCATCGCTTTTGGCCAGTGCTCGAACGGCGAGTACGAACCGGAGCGGGTCACCCCCATCCGACGGGAGATGGAGCGAACCGCCCGGGCCGACGCGGATGAAGCGATCAGCCGCACCGATCTGAGCCGACGTGAGTTCCTCCGCTCCGCCTCGGCTGTGGCCGTCTCGCTGGCAGCGATCGACAACACCCTGGCCCGCGCTCTGGGCCTCCAGCCCGGCATTTGGTACCCCTTCGATCCCGTCTCCCGTCACGAGGCAGAGGCGGCGCAGGAGGCGTTAGGGCCGCGTGAGTTCGTGTTCGACGTCCAGGGCCACCTGCTCGAGTACGACCTCGACCCCTCAACCAGAGGTGACTGGTTCTGGGGGACGAACTTCCCACAGGCCCGGTGTGAGGAGGAGGACGACCCCAGGGCCTGCTTCGCCACCAACCATTTCCTCGAGGAGATCTTCATCCGGTCCGACACGACGATGGTCGCCCTCTCAGGGCTCCCCATCCTCCCCGAGGGGAGCCCTCTCTCCCCTGAGGTGATGGAGGACACCGTCCAGATGGTGAAGGCCCTCTCCGGTGACGACCGGATCCTGGTCAACGCCCTGGCCCTGCCCCAGGTCGCTCCAGCCCAATCGGTGTTCCAGGAGATGCACCGGGCGGTGGCGGAGAACACCATCAGCGGGTGGAAGACGTTCACCCACTTCCCGACCGGCATCAATTGGTGGTTGGACGATCACGACCCAAATCTTCCCCAGGTGGGGAACCTGTTTCTCGACGAGGTCGCTCGATCGGGCGCGCCTGTCCTGTTCGTGCACAAGGGTTTGTCCGATCAGAGTCGATACGGCTCGCCGGAGGACATCGGCCCGGCGGCGAGGGCCCACCCGGACGTCGAGTTCGTCGTCTACCACTCCGGTTTCGAGGTGGCCCAGCGGGAGGGGCCGTTCACGGCGGAGACGGCGCATGTCGGCGTCAACCGACTCCTCGATTCGGTGCAGAAGGCGGGGATCGGGCCGGGCGAGAACGTCTACGCCGAGATCGGGTCGACGTGGTGGCACCTGTTGCGACGCCCCGACGAGGCGGCCCACGCACTGGGCAAGCTGCTGGTGGCCTTCGGGGAGAACAACGTGTTGTGGGGCACCGACTCCATATTCTACGGCTCGCCCCAGGGTCAGATCGATGCGCTGAGGGCGTTTCAGATCCCGTCCGATCTTCGTGAGCAACACGGATACCCCGAACTGACCAGGGGGATCAAGGCCAAGATCCTGGGCTGGAACGCCGCCGCCCTCTATGGGGTGGACCCGATCACTTCCCCGGTTGGGTTCACGGCGGCCGACCTGGAGGCCGCTCGCATCGAGCACCCGGTACCCACCATGACCTGGGGCCCGTCAACCAATGAGGAAGTGAGGCAATTCCGCCTCCACCATCAGGGCTGGCCGTAGACCTCCTACCGGTCGACGTCCCCCATCACCGGGTCGAGGGAGGCGATGGTGGCGACGGTATCGGCCATGAGGGAGTCGGCCATGGCGATCGGGAGGGCCTGGAGGTTGTAGAACGACGGGGCACGGGTGTGCATCCGATATGGATTGGCCCCGCCGTCGGAGACGAGGTAACACCCCAACTCGCCACGAGGTGACTCCACGGCGACGTACGTCTCCCCGGCCGGGACCTTGTAGCCCTCGGTGAACAGCTTGAAATGATGGATCAGCGCCTCCATCGACTCGTCGATCCGGGCCCGGGGCGGCGGAGTGACCTTGCGGTCATCGACCCGGTAGTCCCCCTTCGGAATCGTGTCCATCACCTGCTCGATGATCTTCAGTGACTCGGCGATCTCGTCCATCCGAATCCGGTACCTGTCGTAGACGTCCCCGTTCTCCCCGACCGCTACCTCGAACTCGTACTGCTCGATCCCGCTGTAAGGAAACGTCTTGCGGATGTCCCAGTCGACTCCGGTCGACCGCAGCGTGGGACCGGTGATGCCGTACGTAGCCGCCTCCTCGGCGGAGATGACCCCGACTCCCTTCGTGCGCGCCACCCAGATCGGGTTGTTCTCGAGAAGATCGTCGTATTGCTGGAGACGTCTCGGCAGCCCATCGACTATCTCGGACACGTCGTCCTTCCACCCGGGAGGCAGATCGGCGGCCACTCCACCGGGTCGGATGAAGTTGTGGTTCATGCGGAGGCCGGTCGTCTTCTCGAAGAAGGCCAGGATCTGCTCCCGGTCCCGGAACCCGTAGATCATCATCGAGATGGCCCCGATGTCCATCCCGTTGGTGGCCAGGGCCACGAGGTGAGAGGAGACACGATTCAATTCGGTCAGGAGGACTCGGATGGCCGCGGCTCGGGGAGGGACGTCGATCCCGAGCAGCCTTTCCACGGCGAGTGAATAGGCCAGCTCGTTGTGGAACGGTGACAGATAATCCATCCGGGTGACGTTGGTCCCCCCCTGGGAGAAGTTCAGCTGCTCTGCGGTCTTCTCCATCCCAGTGTGCAGGTACCCGATGATCGGCTTGGTGCGGCGGATGATCTCCCCTTCCAACTCGATCTGGAGACGTAGCACCCCGTGAGTCGAGGGGTGCTGCGGCCCCATGTTGAGGATCATCCGCTCATCGGCATCGGCGTCGTCGTCGAAGACGTAGTCGTCCTCGACCACCCGTCCGAGCTGCTCATCGAGACGAGGCCCGGATTCGTCGATCGAGATCTCCTGGGCACCCTCGTCGGTGGGGGCGAACTCGGGCTCCTCGGTGCCCGCCACCCACACGTCGAGTGTCTTCATCGTCTTCGTGTCTTCGGTCATCTCAGCTGACCTTGTGGCTTTCCTTGAACTGCACCGGCACCGACCCGACACCGAAGTCCTTGCGCAGGGGATGGCCTTCCCATTCGTCGGGCATCAGGATGCGGGTCAAGTCGGGATGCCCCTCGAACTCGATGCCGAACATGTCGTATGCCTCACGCTCGGGGAAGTTGGCGCCGGGCCAGATCGGGACCAGCGAGGCGACGGTGGGGTCCTCACGAGAAGCCGTGGTGATGATGCGAAGACGGAGCCGGTGCTGCATGGACAACAGGTTGGCCACCACCTCGAAGCGGTCGGGGCGCTGACGCATCCAGTCGACGGCCGTGACATCGGCACACACCTCGTACCCGGCCGCTCTTGCAGCCGAACCGAACTCGGACCAGCGCTGCTTGGGTACCCGAGCCACGTCCTGGCCGCGAGAGCTCACCCATTCCACGTCTTCGAATGCGGCGAACAGGTCTCTCAGCACCGGGTTCTCGGGAAGGGGCCGCTCGACGACCTCCTCTTCGGGGACTGCTTCTTCCAACTCAGAACGGGTCTCGTCGGTCAATTATTGATCTCGCCCTTCATGATCTTGTCGTGAAGGGTGAGGATCCCGTGCATCAGGCTCTGTGGGCCCGGCGGGCACCCAGGCACGTAGATGTCGACCGGCACCACCTGGTCGACACCCTGAACGAGCGCGTAGTTGTTGAACATGCCCCCGGTCGACGCGCATGCGCCCATCGAGATCACCCACTTCGGGTCCGGCATCTGGTCATACACCTGACGAAGCACCGGGGCCATCTTCTGGCTCACCCGACCGGCCACCACCATCAGGTCGGACTGGCGTGGGGAAGCGCGGAACACCTCCATCCCGAACCGGCCCAGGTCGTAGTGAGCCGCCCCGGTGGCCATCATCTCGATGGCACAGCAGGCGAGACCGAATGAAGCCGGGAACATCGAGCGGGTCCGCGCCCAGCGAGCGGCCCGATCGATGGTGGTCATGAGGAGGTTGCCGGGGGCGGTGGTCGCCATCGCCTAGGCGGCTTCGTCCGTGGCACCGCTCGGGATGTAGCGGGCCCGCCGATGGACATTCCAGTCGAGTGCGCCCCGCTTCCAGACATAGGCCAGCGTCTCGGCGACGAAGAAAGTGAAGATGAATATCGCCGCCACCCCATACCAGCCCAGCGTGTCGTAGATCGATGCCCATGCGAACAGGAAGATGATTTCGACGTCGAAGATCACGAACAGCATCGCCACCAGGTAGAACTTCACCGGGAACCGCTGGACGGGCTCGGTCTCGGGCACGATGCCGCTCTCGTAAGGGTCGAGCTTGGCTGCCGTGGGTCGGTCAGGCCGGACCAGACGGGAGGCGATGAGAGACACGGCAACGAAAACTGCGGCCAGGAGAAGCATGATCCCGATCGGCAGATAGTCGGCCAGAGTCACCATCTGAGGATAGGACGGGCCGTCGCGTGCGGTAAATCAACCGCCCTCCGGTCGGTAGGTGGCGAGGATGACCCCGGTGGTGGTTGCCTTCGAATCCACCAATCGCAGCGTCCGCATCCCACCCACCTCATCGAATAGGCGCTTGCCGGGACCGAGCAGCAGCGGATGAATCGTCAACCCGTACTCGTCAACGAGGTCGTGCTCCATGAGGGTCCGGGCAAGCCGTCCGCTGCCCAGCACCACGATGTTCCCGACCTGCTCTTCCTTCAGCGCGGCAACCGCCTCAGCGACGTCACCCTTCAAGAGACTGGAGCCTGACCAGGCCAAGGGCTCGGCGAGGGTGGTCGAGGCCACGTACTTGGGCAAGCTGTTGAGGACTTGGGAGAACATGTCATCGTGAGGTTGGTTGGGCCAATACGCGGCCATGATCTCGTAGGTCTTGCGCCCGAACAGGAAGGCGCCCGTCTCGGCCATCGACCTGCCGGCCTCCTCACCGGCGACCTCGTCGAAGTAGGGCATCGCCCATCCGCCATGCTCGAACCCCCCGCTTCGGTCCTCGTCGGGACTCCCCGGTGCCTGCATCACCCCATCCAGGGACACCATTTCGACGACTACGAGTCTTGCCATCGCAAGTCACTTCCCCGATTCAGAAAGATCAAAACGAACCTATGGATTCTGTGCTTCGGGTCAGGTAGGGTCGAACGTATGTTCGGGGAGAGAGCATGTTCGAGGGGAATGAGATGAGTGGTCTGCGATCCGCTCTCGAAGAGTGGGCGGCTCAGGATCTGAGCGAAGTCGGGCTCGATGAACTGGCAGACGACCTGGTCGAGCTGGAATTGACGAGTGGCCTCCTCGAGTCTGAGCGAGCGCGGCGACTGAGCCAATTCGACAGCGTTGCAGGGCCGGGCAGACAGGGCTACCCCTCACTGACCGCCTTCCTGATCCATCGTTGTCGCATGGCCGCCGGCCGGGCGAGGAGGCTGGTGGGCCTGGCCCACACCGCGGCCCGATGCCCAAGCGTCCAACAGGCCTGGACCGACCAACGCATTTCGACAGATCAAGCACATCGGTTGCTAGAGACCTCAGATGCCGCTCCCGGGCCCTTCGGCGATGCGGAGGCGCGGTTGGTCGGGATCATCGAGCCATTGACGGCGAGCGAGACCAGGCGGGCTCTTCAGTATTGGCACCAGAGCGTCGCCGGCGGGGACGAGTCCGAACTGGAGCACGAGGCCCGTCGGGGCCTCTCGCTGTCGAGAACGATCGACGGTATGGGTCGGCTCGACGGATGGACCACGCCATCGGCCTACGAGTCGCTCCGAGCCATGTTCGATGCCCTGATGCCGCCTCCGACGCAGGGTGACATTCGCACTGCCCGTCAGCGTCGTCACGACGCGCTCGAAGATCTGGCACGGGACTATCTCGATCGAGGTGATGTCCGCCAGGTCGGCGGTGAGAGGCCACATGTCAATGTGATCGCCGACCTGGAAGCTCTCCAGGGGATCGCCGGCGGCCGTCACGAGTTCGGGAGCGGAGAGGTCGTCACTGTCCAGACACTGCGAACCCTCGCCTGTGATTCCTCGGTCAGCCGGATCGTGCTCGGGCCCAAGAGCGAGGTGATCGACGTCGGACGACGAACCCGGGTCATCCCCGCCGCCCTGCGCCGGGCGATCATCGCCCGAGACCGTCATTGCACCTGGAGAGGATGCGACCGAGGCCCTCGTTGGTGCGACGTCCATCATCTGACCCACTGGGCGGACGGCGGCGGGACCGAACCGGACAACCTCGCCCTGCTCTGCCGATATCACCACACACTCACCCATCGTGCCCAGGGATCGAATCGGGGCCCACCGGTCCGGTCGTAGGCTCCATACATGAGCCTTGGATTCGGACTCCTCAGCGCACAACTCCGTCCCGGTGAGACCGACTGGTCCCGGGTGTACAAAGAGACCATCGCCCTCGCCATCGAGGCCGAGCGGCTCGGGCTGTCCTCGGTCTGGACCACCGAGCACCATTTCGTCGACGACGGCTACATGCCCTCGCTGGCAGTGGTCAGTGGGGCGATCGCTGCCGCCACCACCACTATCGAGATCGGAACCGGGGTCATTCTCGCCCCGCTGCATCACCCGTTGCGGCTGGCAGAGGACGCCGCCACCGTGAGTCTTCTCAGCCAGGGTCGGTTCACCCTGGGCCTCGGATTGGGCTGGAGCGGGGTCGAGTTCGAGGGGCTCGGAGCCCGGATCGACCAGCGTGGCCGGGCAATGGAGGAGATCCTGACCCTCCTCCCCAAGGCATGGACCGGCCAGCCCTTCACCCACGAAGGCACGGCTTATCGGGTCCCTGAGCTGGCGGTGCGCCCAGCCCCGTCGACGCGAATACCCATCCTCATCGGGGGAGGTGCCGAGCCGGCGATCAGACGGGCGGCGAGGATGGCCGATGGGATCTTCTCCAATGCCTCCGCTAACGGTTTCCTTCGCCAACTGGAATGGGTGAAGGATGAGTGCGCTGTCGTTGGCCGCGACCCGTCGGAGCTGCGCATCATCCACTACTCCGTGATCCTTCCCGGGTCGTCCGCCGATGACGCGTGGGCCCGCTACACGGACCACCTCTGGCAGATGACCTGGAAATACAGCGACATGGAGAGCTCTGCCGACCGACCGGGCCCCCCGCCGCCGGCTCCGGCTCTCAGCGAGAGCGACCGCGGGTCCATGCTGCGACGGGCCACCATTGCCGGCAGCAGCGAGGAGATCGTCGACTCGCTGATGGATCTGAGGGCAAGAGCGGGAATCCCGGTCGAGTTCGTCGCCCGCAGCTACTTCCCGACCCTGGAGTACCAGGCTCAGGTGGAGCTGATGCAGCAGTTGGCCGAGGAGGTGGCGCCCCTGATCTGATCAGCCTGTCAGCTGGTCGGCGATCTCTCTCAGATCGGCTCCAAGGACCTCGGGCATCTCGGCAGGGAGGGACCACAGCGACCCGGGTCTCCGGACGTAGGCCGCCGAAGCACCGGCGCCCAACGCTCCGGCCACGTCCCAGTCGTGGGCCGAGATCAACATGGTCTTGGAGACATGCAGGTCCATGACCTGCGCAGCGTGGCGGTAGGTGGCCGGGTCGGGCTTGAACCGCCCGACCTCCTCGACCGAGACCACCCTCTGGATGAAGGTGTGCAGACCTGCGTTCTCGATCTGGACATTGGCTGCCTTGGTGCTCCCGTTGGTCAGGGCCGCGGTGCGGAATCCGGCATCGAGGAGCCGTTCCAGGGCCGGGATCACGTCGAGATGGGCCGGGAGGATGGCGAGACGGGTGACGATCTCGGTGGCCGTTGCCTCATCGAGGGCGATCCCTCGCCGCTCCGCAACCAACAACAAGGCCTCCACGCCGATGACGCCAAAGGCGCGGTAATCCTCGAGCTCGTTGGCGACGAGTGAGCCATGGAGGAGACGGGCGAACCACTCTCCCATCGCATCCCCGGTCCCGAAGACGTCCTCGAAGTCGATCCGGAGGGGGGACATGTCGAGGAGCGTCTCGTTCACGTCGAAAACGAGAAGCTCCGGCCTCACGACGTCGGGAGAGTACGGACGAGCGCAGCCAGAGCGTCATAGGTTCGCTCACCCATGTGCTTCTCGTCTTCGTCGAGCAAGTTCGCCATCACTTTCAAGGTCCACTCCATGAGTGAGCGGCTCCTCAGCCCGGTGTGGGCCAGCGTCCGCATCACCGGCGGGTGACCGATCAGCTTCACGAAGATGCGGGCCATCTTGTAATAGAGCCCGTACTCATCCTCGAGTTGTTGAGGGTATCGGCGCAACAGCCCGAAATCTGCAGTGCCGACCGCGCGTCCGACGTGGTCCGCGGCGATCCGTCCCGTCTCGTAGGCGTAGGAGATACCCTCGCCGTTCCAAGGGTTGATGGCCCCAGCGGCGTCGCCGATCGTGATCCAGTTGGCCCCCACGAGCGGCCCTTTGGAAAACGACATGGTCAGCTTTCCCCCGACCGGCTTGGTCAGCCTCGACTCCTCCGAGAGCCCCCAATACTCGGGAGCGGTGGTCACGTAGTCGGCCATCATGTGCGTCGTATTGACCTGCTTCCACCTGGTGAAGGTGGATAGCAGGCCCACCCCCACATTGACCGTCCCGTCGCCGAGAGGGAACACCCAGCCGTATCCCGGCATCGTCGCCCCCGAAGAGTCCCTCAGGTCGAGCTGGCTCTCCAGGAAGGGGTCGGTCGACCGGGGCGAGGCGTAGTAGCCACGTGCCGCCATTCCCAGCGGATAGTCCCGACGTCGCTCATTCCCCATTTCCCGCCCGAAGCGGTTCATCGATCCGTCGGCGATGATCGTCACCCCTGGGGTCGCCACGTCCCGGGTCCCGTTGTGATCCAAGGTCACCCCGGTGAGGAACCCGTCCTCGATGATGGGGGTGGCAATCGTCTTCTCCAGGATCGTCACCCCTTGTTCTCGGGCGAGACCGGCCACCTGGGCGTCGAGGTCACTCCGCCGCATCACCCCGCCCCAGTTGGGGAACCTGGAGTGATCGGGCCAGGCCAGCTCCACGTACTCGTCCCCTGCGTACGACCGGAGACCGGTGACTCGATGGAAATGAGGCACATCGAAGTCGAAGCCCATGTCCAGGAGTTGGAGGACGGCCCGTGGGGTCAGTCCGTCGCCACAGGTTTTCTCCCGGGGGTACTCCTTGGCCTCGACCAGGGTCACCTCGTGGCCCTCCCTCGCCAGCCAGTAGGCG
Source organism: Acidimicrobiia bacterium (assembly GCA_025928935.1). Lineage (GTDB taxonomy): Bacteria > Actinomycetota > Acidimicrobiia > Spongiisociales > ZC4RG35 > JARDZU01. The sequence continues at coordinate 41,905 of JAICNB010000001.1, read as the reverse complement.
GCGGCCGAGCCGGCGGGGCCGCCACCGACGACCAGGACCGAGGGAGATGACATCGAAAGTGAGGTTAGAAGCCCCAGTCAGCTGCCGGGATTCCCAACCCTCTCGAGGAGGTTTATCGTGAGCTTGTGAAAGAAATCCCAAAGGCGACAGTGGTGCGTCTGCCTCGATACTTGCGGCTCCTCGAGGACCTCGACCCCTCCCGGGATGTGGTCAGCTCCGAGGAGCTTGCGGAGGCGGCGGGGGCCAACGCCGCCAATGTGCGTCGGGATCTCTCCCACATCGACTTCCACGGCGTGCGTGGCATCGGGTACTCGGTGCCCGAGCTCAACGTGCGGATCCGTCAGGAGCTCGGCATCGCAGACCGACAGCGGGTGGCCATCGTCGGAGCCGGGAACCTGGGCCGGGCCCTGGCCAACTACGGCGGGCTCAGCAAACGTGGATTCGACGTGATCGCCCTCTACGACACCGACGTGCGGAAGATCGGCACCAAGGTGGGAGACGTCCTCATCCAGGACCTCGAAGGGCTAGACGGCGACTGCCTCTCCAAGTCATTCGAGATCGCAATCCTCGCCGTCCCGGCGGTGGCGGCCCAACAGGTCGCCGAGCGTCTCGTCGAGCACGGCGTCCACTCGATCCTCAACTTCGCCCCGGTCCGGGTCAACGTGCCGGAGAAGGTCTCGGTGCGCCAGGTCGACCTCTCGATGGAGCTGCAAGTCCTGAGCTATTACGGAAGCCGGCTCTAGGCGCTCGACTTCTCCTGCACCTCTTCGTATTGGTGCAGCGCAACCAGGAACGCCAGGAACAGCACGACCGACACCAGCAAATAGGTGATCGGGATGATCCTGATCTCGAACGCATTCAGCCCCTCGATGTCGGCCGGCTTGGGCCCGCGGGGGGCGTACACCACGAACAACATCGAGGTGATGGAAAGCCAGCCGAATACAGCCGCCCCTGTCACCAGGAAGCCCAATCGCTTGCCGAGGTTGGTGTAGTTGAAGAGGTAGATCGAGCCATAGAACAACGCCACGGCGGCCAGGGTCAGGATGATCCCGGTGACGAACAGGTTGGCCGACAGCAGAGACCGGAAGAACTCACGGAAGAACACTGGTGCCCCCCTTCCCGTCCATGTTGCCTCCCCGCAGGTAGGCGGCGAGTAGCTCGACGTCCTCCAGGGCGAGGGCGGAGCCGAACGCCGGCATCCGGCCCGAGCCGAAGCCGTTGATGCCGTAGGGGGTCTCCGCCTCGGAGCCCCTGACGATGAACTGGACCAGCAGGTCCTGTTCCGGGTCCTCGTTGGCCTCGCCGAACTGGACGGTGGGACGCCCGTCCCACAATGCCGGCCCGAAACCACCCGAGCCCGCCTCCTGGGTGTAGGGGACACCGGCGCTGTAGCCGGCGGTGTGACATCTGGCGCACTTGGAGTTGAACAAGCCGACGGCCCGCTGCGCCTCCTCCTCCGACGACCCCATCGCCTCGGCCACCCCGGCGAAGTCGACGGAGTAGCGCTTGGCCTGCAGAGATTCCTCGAGGAAGGCCAGCCCGCCCTGCTCGGCCTCGAGAAGTGCCGACTGGTTCTGCTCTGTGACGGTGAGTGTCGTGGCCAGTGACTCGAGATTGCCCACCATGGTGTTCGCAGTCGTCAGGTCAGGTTCTCCGCCGACCGAGGCCGGGTTGGTCGGGTCGAGGACGACGAGTGCGACCTGTGTGGGCATGGTGGCGCTGATGGCGGCATCGATCTGGGATGTGATGGTGTTCTCCGCAGCGGTGGACAGGCCATCCCCGTCAGGGTCGGAGCCGTCCTCGATGGCCGTGGTGGCCGCCGCAGACAGGTCGGCAGCCCCTTGCACCGGTTCGGTGGCAGTGGCCGCCGCGTCCAGTGCGGCGACCAGCGCGTTGGCCCCATCGAGGTCGTCCACCGAGGCCGGCACCTCGATTCCCGCCTCCACCGCGGCGGCGCGGGTTTCCTCGAGGGTGGTCAGCGCGGCCTCGCTGAGACCCACTGCCGGGTCGACCGCACCGTCGCTCATCGCGGTCTCGATGGCGGCGAGGTTGGACCGGACGATCGGGTCGGTCTCCGCGGCCGCCTCGATGGCGGCCAGAGCGTCGGCCGCCAGCTCGGCGTCGGCCACCGCGGGATCCAGCGTCACCGGCTCCATGATCCGGAACCCGTCGACAGCCTCCTGTGAGATGGCGCTCAGCTCGGTCTCAGCCGCGTCGGACAACCCGTCTGCGTCGGTGTCGATACCGGTGCCGGCACCATCGAGGGTCTCTCGTGCCCGCTCGGCCAGAGGCGTCACGACGGCGACATCGGCCGGAGCCGCCTCGATCTCAGCCACCACCTGGCTTTGCTCGAGGATGGCCGTCTCCACGGTCCCGTCGGCGTTGGCCAGGGTGTCGAGGGCGGTGTTGACGCCTGGCTCCACCTTGCCCAGGTACTCGTCCTGGGCGATCTGGATCGTCTTCAGATAATTGACGACGTCGACCACCTGCTCTTCGTTGAGCGGTCCGCCACCGGGGATGCCCCACGCCGGCATCGGAGTGTTTCCCCGGCCGTAGGTGACCCAGAAATTGACCTCGTCCTCCTCGTATCGGAAGAACACATCGTCGAGCGACGGCACAGCCCAGGAGACGGTGACTCCTGACCGCTTCTCGACGTAGCTGGTCGTCCCACCCGATCCCTCGGGACCATGACAGGAGAAGCAGGCGAACTCCGCCACGATGTGCTCGCCCCTGGTGATCGATGCCGTGGAGAACTCTTCTACGAAGCTGGCCTGACGCTCCTGCTCGGTGAGGAAGTAGAGGGGCAGAGAGATGGCGAGGAAGGCGGAGAAGGCGATGGCTGCCTTCTGCCCACCCTCCAAGCGGCGGGTCTCGATCTTCTCGTCGTCGATTCCGGGTCGGAGGTTGGGAGCGACCTCCTCCCCGCCCCTGTTGCGGATGGCCGAGACGAACAGCATGCCGAGCCAGGTGATCCCGGCCACCAGGGCGATGACGGTGATGATGTTGGCGGTCATGCCCCTGGCGTCGCCGCGACGGCGCTGATGCAGCTGGGCCCCTGCGGGTATTGAACGCTCAGCTCCGGGGCCCGGGGTGTCTCGATGATCGATCCGGTCCGGATGATGAGGCGCCCGCCTTGGTTCTCGATCACGAACCGGTCGAGGTTTCGCGGTGCGGGCCCGCCGAAGTACTCCCCGACGGCGTTGTACCTCGAGCCGTGACACGGGCACTCGAAGCCCTGGGACGGGGCGCACCAAGGGACCCGGCACCCCAGGTGGACACATCGCATGTACAGCGCCATCAAGCCATCGGTGGAGACACTCTGGCCCTCGAACTGCGCGGAAAGCTCATCGGGAGCCGGGACCAGGTAGGCGCGTGCCTCGGGGATGAACAGAGGAAGCACCCCTCCGGCCGGGGTGAACACCTGGGACTGCAGATCGGAGACGGGCCCCGCATCGATGTCCGCTCCGAAGCCGCCGGTCAGCTTGGGCCAGAAGAACGCCAGGTAGTAGAGCCCCTGGGCGGCGAGGAAGGTGCCGAACGTGGCGGTGATGGCACGGTTGAAGAACTGACGCCGGCTGACCCCACCCTCTTCCGGGGACACCTCGACGATGCGCTGGGTCTCCAGGATCTCGACAACGGTGCTGGCCGTTTCTCCCCCCGACGGGGTGAGTACCGACGAAGCCGGTTCAGGCTCAGCTTCAGGCTCAGGCTCGGGCTCGACTACCGGCTCCGGCTCGGAGCGAGGTGGGATGGCCACTGTGGTCGCCGATCGGTCCGCCGCCCTCGTCTCGGGCGAGACGCCGGCCAAGGGGTCGGGCTTCTCGACGGTCTGGGAACGTCGGTAGGCGACCGCGAATGCCCCCGCCGCCCCGAGGATCGCCACCACGGCGACCGCGATCAGGACGGCGTTGGTCAGAGTCATTCGAAATGCACCCAGTCCTTCAGGTCATCGAAATAGACCCCATCCTTCCACGGGTAGCTGAAGTTGAAGCCCAGGCCCCGGAACAGGACACCGAAGATGGTGAGGGTGGCTGCACCCGCCAGGAACACCGAATAGAGGGCAATGGCGAACTTGCGGTCGCTGGGACGGGTCGAGGGGTTCTTGTCGACGTAGGGCACCATCATGAACCCGATGATCCCGGTGATGGTGGGCACCGTGACGCCGGCGATCTGCGGATCGAAGTAGGAGAGCAGCTCCTGGAGCCCGAGGAAGTACCACGGCGCCTTGGATGGGTTGGGGGTGGCGTTGAAGTTGGCGGGGTCGAGCAACGGCGAGTGGATGACCACCGACATGATCACGAGAAGGCCGGTGATGGCGAGAAGGGCCCCGAACTCCATCAGCATCAGATGAGGCCAGGTGTTCACCTTGTCGGTCGGCTCGGCCTTGACGGTCTGGATGGCCCGGGCCTTGACGACGGTCAACAGACGCTGGGTGCGTACCCCTTCCGGGGTCCCCTTTGGCGGGACGGTCGGACGGGGACTGACCATGGCGGCCACCTTCCCGTTCCCTGCACCATTCCCCTCCGGGGCGGGCTTCTCCTCGACCGCCGTCGCCACCGCGGCAGCGGCAGGCTCGGCCTCTGCCGCAGCCGGCTCCGTGTCGGCCGACCCACCTCCGTCGGGTGCGGTCGGCTCTGCCGAGGCTGGGGGATCCAATGCCTCTTGGCTGCTCTCGATCACGGGTGCCTCGGTGGGCGGCGCGACGGGAACGTCGGCCTCGGGCGCTGGCTCGATCTCGGGTGCTTCGGCGGCAGGCCCGGCAGGGACCTCCTCGGCTGCGACCTCTTCGACGGGGGCCGGTTCGCCCTCCACCGACTCCACTGCCTCTTCGATCTCCTCGGAGGTCTCGGCGGCCTCCTCCATCGCCTCGACCGGCTCGGGCTCGGGCTCGTCAGAGGGCGGCGGGATGGGCGGGGCCTCACCTTTCATCTCGGCCAGGACTTGCTCGACCGGCAGTCCGAGCGCCTTGGCCTTGGCCTCTGCCGACCTCCTGAGGAGGCTCTCTGGTATCTCGGTCATGACGGACTCCTCACAGTGGCCCCGAGATCCCGCCGTCCTTGCGCACCCGCCAGAAATGCACGGCGAGGAAGATCACGAGGATGAACGGCAACGCGAGAACGTGCAGCACATAGAACCGGAGCAACGTGGATGCCGACACCTCCACGCCGGCCAATAGAGCGAACTTGACCTGATTCCCGACGACGGGGACGAAGCCGGCCATGTTCGTCCCGACGGTGACCGCCCACAGCGCCAACTGGTCCCACGGGAGCAGATATCCGGAGAAGGAGAGGAGAAGCGTCAGGAACAACAGGATGACCCCGACCACCCAGTTGAACTCCCTCGGCGGCTTGTAGGCGCCGTGATAGAAGACCCGGCTCATGTGCAGGAACACCGAGAGCACCATGAGGTGGGCGCCCCATCGGTGCATGTTTCGCACCAGCGAGCCGAAGGCGACGTTGGTGGAGAGCGCCTCGATGTCGGCATACGCCGTCTCCGCCGATGGGGTGTAATAGAACATCAGGAAGATCCCGGTGATGGTGAGCAGGATGAAGAGGAAGAAGCTCAGCCCACCGAGGCATAGCGTGTAGGAGAGCTTGACCCCGTGCCGCTTCACCTTGACCGGGTGGAGGTGATAGAGCACGTTGTTCATCACCACATAGGAGCGGTTCCTCGGGCTGTCCGAGTACCCCTTCTTGAAAGGCGACCCAGGGCGGAGGATCGACTCTGCGAACTGGGAGCCCCAGAGCTTGTCGTTCGTCTCTTTGATCCTGTCCCTGAGACCGGTCTTACCGTTGCCGTTGGCCAATCCGCCTCCTACCAGCGCATTCCGTACGCGTACCCGTTCTTGAAGTCACGTTGCCCGGTGTCGAGGTCCCATGGGCGACGGTCGAGACCGAGCTCGGCGGCCTGGTCGGCCAGCGAGCCCTCGAACTTGCCCAGGGTGATGACATTGGTCGGGCACCGGTCGACGCAGAGAGCACAACGGGTGCACTCGTCTTCGTCGACTACGAAGAATCCCAGGTTCTGAGGGTCCTCGCCGGGATGGTCGACGTTGACCCCTTCGGTGATGGCGTCCAGCGACAGGTAGTGGATGCATTTCCAGGGGCAGATGTCGACACATCCCTCGCAGAGGATGCACTCCGACTGGTCGATGTGGAGGAACTGCTTGGGACGCAGCTTGTCGGTGAAGTAGTCGCCCTCGACGACCGCCAGCTGGTAGTCGTCCCGGTACGGCGGCGTCTCGTCGACGACACCCTTCGGCATCAGCCTTCACCCCTGACCAACGGCCGCCCGTAGGGGGACTGTGGCGCTGCCTTCTCGGCCGACGCCGGGCGGCCCTGCTTCATCCTCTGCAGCTGGAGTGCGAACACCGCCGCCGCGACCAGCATGACGATGTGATACCCCATCGAGATCGAGTCTTTGATGGCGGCGTAGCTGAGGGTCACGTCGTTTCCCAGCACGAGGAGGGGCGGGATGGTGACGGCGACCCGTTGCGATGACCAGTCGAGATCGGTCTGGGCGAAGTTGAGCCACTCGGAGGGGACCATCCCGAAGATGATGACCAGCTCGACCCAGGCGATCACTCCGGCGAAGAGGGCCCTGGCCCAGGTCATCCTTTGATTGAGAACCCACACGAAGAGGGCACCGACCACCAGCATCTGCGACGCCCCGAACACCACCAGATACCCGATTCCCTTGAGCAGATGGCTGCTCGGGATCCAGTCGAAGAACCCGGCATCCTCCTCTGGAGGGAGGCTTGTGTAGTGGATCCAGATCACCCCGACCACCAGCGCGACGAACCCCAGAGCGAGCAGGCCCCAACCGATGCTCTTTCGTCGGCTCTCACTCAGTTCGGCCAGGCGGTACATCTCTCGTCTTCGGGCGCGCTCGTAGGACCTGTTCACATCGTTTCTACCACAACCCGGGTCTCGTTAGAGAACCCTGCCCCGAACGGTTCCGTGCTCGCTGGGGGGAGAACCAGAAGTCGTTATGCTCCCGCCGTCCCAGTCCGCGACGAGGGAACTCTTGGCCTCGACCCAAACTGCAGACATCAGGGCCCTGCTCGGGGCCGGCGACGAGGACCGTGTCGCAGTCGCCCACTTCCTCGTCGGAGCGCTCTTCCTGGTCCTGGCCGGAGTTCTCGAGCTTCTCGCCCTGTTCGCCCTGAGGTTCGGCGGGCTGTCCCCGATCAGCTACGGGCGGGCCGAGTCGATGGCGAACATCACCGTCATGCTCGGATTCCTGGTCATCACCCTGGCCGGGGGCATCTACTACGTCCTCCCCCGCCTGACCGGTGCCCGGCTGTGGCGGAGGGATCTCGCCTACTTCGGCCTGCTCGGCGTGTCCGGCTTGGTGATCCTCGACCTGCTCGCAGTCGTCTTCGGATTCGGCCAGGGCCGGTCACCCCTGGGCCTCCCCTGGTGGCTGCATCTGCCGATGCTGGCGGTGCTCGTCATCCCGTTCGCGGTCACGATGATGACGATCCGTCGCCGGGAGGAGGAGCGCAGCTTCGTGACGCTGTGGTTCGTGATCGGCGGTGCGGTCTGGCTCCCGCTTCTCTATTTCGTCTACGCCGCGGGCCACCTGCCCTTTATCAGCTCGCTGGGTGAGGCGTACAGCGACCTCTTCTTCTCCGCCGGGTTCGTCACCCTCTGGGTGTTCACCGTGGGCAGCGGCCTCTTCTATTACACAGTCGTCAAGGAGCTCGATATCCCGCTCGCCTCCAGGCAGCTTGCATCGGTGGGCTTTTGGTCTCTCGGGTTCGCGGCCGCCTGGTGGGGGTCTGCCCAGCTCGTCTTCGGGCCCGGCCCGGGTTGGATCGACGGGGTTTCGGCAGCACTCGGCCTGGCCTTCCCGATCGGCGCCCTCGCCAACGCAGCCAATGCCTCCCTGACCCTCCAGGGCCACTGGGAGGAGCTGGGCGACAAGCCCGGTGTGGTCTCGGGTGTCGTCGGTCTGTATCTGGGCGTGGCGGTTGCGATCCTCGCCGCCTTCGCGTCCTTCCCCTCGGTGGGGTCGGTGACCGCTCTCACCGCATACTGGGAAGCGATCGAGTATGCCGCCCTGTATGGAGTCGGTGCCTTGCTCTCCGCGGGCATCGTCTTCGAGGCGATGCCCAGGGTGTCCGGGCGGGAGCTCGCCTCGTTGGACCGTCCCCGGTCCTTCACCCGCCTCACCGTGATCGGGGTCGGTGGGGTGGCTTTGAGCATGATCGCTGCCGGTCTCGTCAGCGGTTATTCCTGGGTCGCCGGATCGAACAGCGCCGCCTACGTCGACGTGGGTGAGGGATGGGCCGCCGGCGCGGGGGCGGCCGACGTGTTGCTGTTGGTCGCCTTTGGCTTCGGCATCATCGCCTTCCTGGGCCAGCTCGCCTATGCCGCCACAGTGATCGGAACCGTGACCATCGGCAGGGCGGTACCCCAGGAGGTCCTGGTCTACGGGCCGGACCCGGACATCGAGTCTCCCGATGAGTGAGCTGAGCGCTGCCGCCGCCGCTGCAATGGGTCTTCCCGAGGCGATCGTGCAACGGTCCGCCGCTGCCCGGGCCGAGGAGACCGGGATGACCGTCGACGAGGTGCTCGCCGCCTGGGCCGGTGGAGGGGACATCCCTGCCGCCGTTTCCTCCCCCGAAGGGGGAGGTGGCGCAGAAGGCGACGGAGAGGGAGGCACCGAGGAGACACCGGCCACGCCATCGGAGACGGCGGCGCCAGCCCAGCCCTCCGCCGAGGAGACCCCGGCCGCCTCCGCACCGGCTGAGGCCCCCGTGTCCGCCCCCCGGACGGCGCCGGCCGCCACCATCTCGGGAAAGCCACCGGTGCTGGTCGGGGAGAGCGACAACCCGCTTTCGGTGCTGGTGGGTGCGATCGGTCTCTTCATCGCCGTCTTCCTGGTCGGCGTTGTTGGGCCCGCACTGCCCACGGACAACCCCGGGGCCCGCACCAGCGAGCTCCCCTTCAGTCAAGCGGCCCTGGCCGGCCAGGACATCTACCAGTCGGTCGGCTGCGCCTCGTGCCATAGCCAGATGGTCCGGCCCGTGGTCGCCGACGTCGGCCTCGGTGCGGTGACCCTCAACGACTCCAACCAGATCCTTGGCTCCCGACGCTTCGGGCCCGACCTGTCCAACATCGGCTCCCGGGTCACCGCCGGCCGGGTCGAGGCGGTGATCACCGGCCTGGGCGGCCACCCCACCCTCTCCCTGTCCGCCGAGGACCTCGACGCGCTGGTCTCCTATCTGGTCGAGTCGGCCACACTCGAGGACGGGGGCGGCGAGGCGCCGCCGTCTGATACGCCCGAAGAGCCCACGACTGAAACGACCACAGCCTCATGAGTGATCTGAGCGCCGCCGCTGCCGCCCTCGGGGTACCCGAGGCGATCGTGCAACGTTCGGCGGCGGCACGGGCTGCCGAGACCGGGATGACGGTCGACGAGGTCCTCGCCGCGTGGGCAGGTGGTGGATCTGTGGCCGGCGCCTCACCTGCCGAGGGCACACCCGCCTCTGAGCCCGAGGCCGAAGCCACTCCCGCAGCCGCTCCGGAGACCGAAGAGGAAGCGGCGATCCCCGAGGCGCCGGCGCCTTCCGAGCCGGCAGCCGTCCCTGCCGCGGCAGCCGCGGCTGCCGCCGGGCCGGTGACCCGTGCCCCGGTACCTGCAGAGGTGACCGCGGCCGAGGCAGCCGGTCTGCCCGAGGTGATCACTGTGCCCACTGCCGGGATCAGGGAGCGGACCAATCTGGCCATCCCCCGCTGGCTCGCTGCCGTCATGCTCATCATTCCCGCCTTCGCCCTTTTCGCGCTGGGCGGGTCGGCCACGGGGGAATGCGGCGACTCCACCGAGTTGAGCACCGACGTGATCACCGGCGAAGTGGTCAACTGCGACGGCACTGAGTTCACCGGCTCGGGTGTCGGCGGCGGTGGTGCCGACTTCATCGCCATGGGTGAAGAGCTCTACACCGGCGCCCCCAGCTGTGACGGGTGTCATGGACCTCAGGGAGGGGGTAGTGGCGCCATCCCACCGCTCACCGGGGTCACGACCACCTTCGGCGCCTGCGCCGACCACATCGAGTGGGTGACACTGGGATCGGCCGGATTCCAAGCAGACGGGCGAAGCACCTACGGCGACACGAACAACGCAGTGGACGGTGGGATGCCCACCTTCGGTAACAGCCTCAGCGCCGAGCAGATCGCCGCCGTGGCGGCTTTCGAACGGGTCCGCTTCGGCGGCGCCGACCCCGCCGAGACCCTCACCGACTGTGGTCTCGCCGAGGCCGAAGGCGATGAGGGTGGCGAGGAGGGCGCACCGGGGGAGGGCACCCCGGGTGAGGAGGCGCCGGCCGACGGGGAAACCACGACCACCGTGGCCGGCGCGTCGACGACCGTCGGGGGCACCGAAGCGACTGGCGGCGAAGCCACGGCCGCTCTCGCCTGGATCCCCTGAGGACCTGGCGACCCCGTCAGACGCCTTTGATCCGGCGCAGTGTCCGGCGCAGCGACCTGGGCTCGATCACACCTTCGGCCAGGACGACGTCGCCGGGGCCGAGCACGACCGGGACCCGGACCCCGAAGTCCCGGGTGAGGACGTCATCACCGTCGATGTCGACCACCTCCAGGGTGCCGCCGCGGCGAATCACCTCCCGTTCCACCAGCGGCCGCGCCTCGTCACATAGATGACATCCGGACCTGGTCAGGAACTTGACCACAAAATATTTCAAGTAACCACTCTCGGTGACCGATAATGGACGGGCATGCAGGAAGGAGGGTCAACCGTTCCCCTCATACCTAGGGCACGTTCAGTCCAAGGTGTGAACGGATAGCCTCCCAGCCCGCCCCACGGTACGGAACTCTCCTTCGTGTAGATGAGGCCCCCTCTGAGAGGGGGCCTCATCATTTCGGGAACCGGGTTCTGGTCTGCCATCGTGTCCTCGGTGCGACCCGCCACCGCCATCGTCCTGGTCATCCTCTTGGTGATCATCGCCGTGGCCGGGATCACCCAGCTGGTGTCGATCCTGTCCCAGCCAGGGTGACAGCGACGCCGGCGGTCAGATTCAGCTCCTCGTCGGCAGCGCCCTCTCGCACGGCGATGGCAATGAGGCCGGCCGAGTCGACGTGGACGAGGGCGTCCCCCGGCTCCACGTCGGAGTAGGCACCCACCCAGGGGATCGAGTGCAGCGAGGCCCCCACCTTCACGGTGAGAATCGCACCGGGGGCAAGTCCGATCGCGGCCAGCTCGTCGGGCCCGATGTTGGTCTGGACGTTCCCGAATCGGTCCACCCACCACGCCTCGCCTGTGATCAGCCTGCCATCGATCTCGGGGAGAGGGAGAAGCAGCGGCTGGACCGCATCAGGGCCGACCTCCGCTCCGAGGTCCTGTATCGAGGCCTCGCCCGAGGCGAGGAGGGCCGCTGCAGGGGCGAAGACGTCTCGCCCGTGAAAGGTCTCCCCCGGTGACGGGATCCTCGCCTCCGGGTTGTCGATCGAGACGATGAGCCTGGCGCCGCCGATCATCGCCACCGCCGGCGAGAGCACACCATTGTCCGGACCGACGAAGAACCCCCACTCGGTCTCGAGAGCCAGCGCCTTTCGCCCCGAGCCCACCCCGGGATCGACCACGACCAATGCCACCCCTTCGGGGAGATACTGGATGGCACGGGTGAGGCTCAGCGCTGCTGACTTGATGTCACCGGGCGGAGTGCCGTGCCCGACGTCGATCACACGCGAATCCGGGGCGAGCTTGGCCAGGACACCGTGGACGACGCCGACGAATTCGTCGGCGTGCCCGAAATCGGATAGGAAGCTGATCGGCAGGGACTTGTCCGTCATGCGCGCCCCTATATTGCCGCGATGTCCGAGACCAGCCACGACGGAGTCGCGCGGGAGGTGTCACGGGCGAGGGTGGCCATGCTCATGGGGAGTGTCGACACCGGCAAGACGACCCTGGCTCTCAACGCCGCTCGTCTCGCCCTCGGGGCCGGTCGGACCGTGGCGATCGTCGACGCCGATGTGGGCAACTCGACGATCGGGCCCCCGGCATGTGTCGGGCTCAAGGTGTTCCGGGACGCCGAGGATCTCGAGGGGATCGGCACACCGGACCGGCTCCACTTCGTCGGCACCATCACACCGGCGCGGCTCGTGCTCCAACAGGTCGTCGCCACGGCGGCGATGGTCGACCAGGCTCGTGAGATGGCCGACCTGGTGATCGTCGACACCACTGCCGTGGTGTCGGGCGTGGCCGGTGAGACCCTGAAGTACCACAAGGCCGAGCTGTGCCGGCCCGACAAGGTGATCGCCCTGCAGCGGGGCGGCGAGATGGAACCGGTGGTAGGGATGCTGCGGCGCTTCCTCGGCCTCGAGGTGACGGTGACGCCAGCCGATCCCGCCGTCATGCCGCTGTCGCCCGACGCACGGGCGCAGAAGCGGACCGACGCCTTCGCCAAGGCCCTCGCCCCACCGCTCGACCGTTGGAAGGTGCGTCCCACCGTCTTCGCCCCGACCCTCCCCATGGGCCTGAACCTGGGACGGCTCGACCACGTGTTGGTCGGCGTCCAGGATGAAGGCGGGGGCTGTCTTGGCCTCGGGATCCTGAGCAATGAGGAGGACGGGCTCAGAGTCATGACCAACACCGGGGAAGGTATGAAGGGACTGCGGCTCGGTTCGATGAAGCTCGACCCCGCCACCCTGGAGAGCAGTGTCATCAGCCTGCGCGAGGTGATGTTCGGGATTTAGGCGTTCGACGCCGGCTAAAGGGATTTTCCCCCGGCGCCGATAACCCCCGAATGCCCGCAAAGAGGCTTTGGCTGTCGCTGCTGCTCGTCGTCGGCTTGATCGGTGTCGGCCTCGCCGCAGGAGCCGATTCAGGATCGGAGAGCGAGTTCGTCTCGTTGATCAACTCGACCCGCTCCAACAACGGGCTGGGGGCGTTGCAGGTGGACGGTGGCCTCCAATCCCACGCCCGAAACCACACGGCGGCGATGATCGCCGCCGGCGACATCTTCCATTCCAGCTCGGGAGAGCTCGCTGCAGCGGCGGGGAGCGGCTGGTCACGCGTTGGCGAGAACGTCGGTCGGGGCCAGTCCCCTACATCCTTGCACTCGGCTTTCATGAACTCTTCGGGCCATGCCGCCAACATCCTCGGCGACTACAACTACGTGGGTGTCGGGACCGACACCGCACCCGACGGGGCCCTGTACGTCACCGTGGTGTTCATGAAGAAGGGCGAGACGACCCCTGCCACCACGGCATCTCCTCCACCACCCGACACCACCGTGCCCCCACCGCCGCCTCCTGCGGACACACCGACGGGGACTGCTCCACCTTCCGAGGGCGGAGAGCAAGCCCCCCCGTCACCGGCCACGACGTCGACCACCACCACGACCCTGCCTCCGACCACCACCACCACGATGATCGTGCCGCCTGACCGGGCGGTTGCCCCCGGTCAGTCGTGTCTCGAGGCGACACGCTTCGCCCGGCTCTGTCACGACTAGGCCGGCCTGCCCCGATCTGGCGCGCAAACGCCCGAGTGACCTACCAGAGTCTCCTCCGCACTTCCCCGAACGGACGGTTCTCCGGTCTGCCTCTCGGGCGTTCGCAGCGGCGAATGTACGGGTTTCGGGGCGGTGAATCAACGACCCTGGAGTGAGTGTCGAGCAACGCAGACCAACGCCAACTGTCGCCGACGGGTGACGATTCCGCTTGGGAGGCCGGTTACCAACAGGAATCGGGGCTTTCCACAGGGTTTGTGCACATGGGCGTGTTCACAAGTTTCTAACCGGATTTTTCGCGATCTGAGGTGAGGGCGCGGACCAGGGGTCGGAAGCTGACCTCGATGGTGTCGTAGATCTCCCCGAGGGCCAGATCGAGCTCGAGGTCGGTCACGTGCTCCTCGGCGAGACGGCCACGCAGGACGAGGCCATCCTCTCTGTCGAGGGCGAAGTGGGCACGCCATCCCTTCATGTTCCGGAGCAGAGCCTGGGCGAGTAGATCTCGGCTCGCCTCCGCGACGGGCAGCACATAGGCCTCATACCACAGGCTTCGCTCCCCGACGTCGAACCACACAGTGGTCGCGTCGCGCGCCTCCTGTCGCATCCGCACCGCCCACCGGCCGTCGACCTCTTCGGCGTACTCCACAGTCGATCCGGTGTCATCGAGCCACGACTCGATCCGCCCCTCGAGAATTTGTCTCATGCCCATCGCAAGGAGACCCTCGGCTCCAACTCCCCGACTACCCGGCCTCCACCCAACACACGGGGCCGGGCCAGCGGCTCCAACCGCCGCACCGCCACCGGTGCCACCTCGCCCAGGGCGGACAGGGTGGCGATGGCCGCGCAATCAGCGACCTCCTGTATCCCGTCCCAGGACTTGACCGCGACACCGAACCTTCCCTCGATGGCAACACCGATGCAGCCCGCGGCTCCCCGCTTGGCAGCCGCGTTGAGGTTGGTGGCGATGGCCGCGTCGCCATTGCCCATGCCCGAGACGAGGGCCGGATAGCGATGCATCGCAGCGAACACCTCTCTCAGACGGGGCCGGGCGGCGAGCTGCGCATAGAGGAGCGCCATGGCCCGCGTCGTGGTCCGATGGACCGGCGCCCCGCAACCGTCCACCCCGACCGGGGCGACCGGGAACTCACCGAGATCCTCGAGCAGATCAGTGATCAGCACCTGAATCGGGTGGTCGGGGGCCAGATACGTGTCCAGGGGCCAGCCCTGTTGCCGACAAGCCCGGAGCCATGCGGCGTGCTTGCCCGAGCAGTTGTTCCACAGGGCCCGGGCCTCGTCCCTGCCTTGATCTCGATGTCGGGCCGCCGCTGCCTGGGACAACGGCCGGGTCGGAGGGCAGCGGAGGTCGGCATCGGTGAGGGCGGCCCCGGCCAGCATGGCCTCGACCAGGGCCACATGGACGGGGTCCCCGTCATGCGATCCGGCGGCGACCGCCAACTCCAACGGCCCCAAGCCGGCCCCGCACTCTTGGGACACGAGCGCCTGGAACGGCTTGGAGGCGGATCTGAGGAAGAAGGCCTGGTCGATGTCGCCGCTCGAGGCGATCAACGTGCCGTCCACCGACATGACAGCCACCGCCCCATCGTGCATCGTCTCATCGAGGCCCGAGCGGGTCCGCGCCGCCAGCACGTCTCAGCCCGCCGGCTGTGTTTCGCCCTGCTGGCTCCGGTAACGGGCAATGATCTCGTCCTGGAGGGCGTCGATCACCGTGTGCAGCTGTCGACGCTGCACCGAGAGCTCCTTCTCGACCTCCTCGAGCCGGTCCACCGCCTCGGTGAGCTCCTCCTCGGTCAGCTCGGGCAGCTGGGTGAGGATGCCATCGTCCATGATCTTGTCGATCAGACGCCGGCCCGTGGTCGTCGGAATCGGAGGCATGGTCTCGATGTGACGGAGGTTGGGCTCGGCGCCAAATGTCATCCCGGTGGCGAGGATCTCGGGCAGCGCCTCGATGAGGGTTCGCTCCTCCTGGCCGTTCCGACGCCTCAGCTCGAAGTTGAGCAGATCGAGGCGACCGTGGAGTAGACGGCGGTAATAGGAGATCTGGGTCTCGACGTCTTCAGCCGACTCCCGGCGCCGGCGCAGATCATCGAGACTCGCCTCCGACAGGTCCGCCACGTACTCCGGCTCGAGGACGATGTCGATACGGCGTCGATGCTCGGTCACAGCGGGCAGGCTACCTGCATGCCCCTGCCAGCGTCGCGTAGGGGTTGACCGCCGCAGAGCCCCGTCCTCCGGGGTGGATCTCGAAGTGGAGGTGCGGTGGGCCTCCGCTGGCGTTGCCCGTATTGCCGTTGTAGCCGATCGTCTGTCCTTGGCTGACCGTCTGACCCGATGACACGTTGAAGCCGGAGAGGTGGGCGTAGTAGAAGCCGATCCCGTTGTCACCGGCCAGCCAGATGCTCTTTCCGCCGAGGCCGCCGTTGCCCGTGGATACCCGACCCGACCTGACCGCATATATCGGCTCGTCCATGGCGGCGAACAAGTCGGTGCCTTTGTGGGCACGGCCACCCGATCTCGGATCTCCCCAGCTGTCGATGAACGATGTCCGCCCGGGCGTGAATGGGCAGATGAAGGAGCCGACTTGGACGGACCCCGCCGCCCGCTGCCGGGCACGGGCGGCGAGCTCGGCCTGCTGACGGTCGTACTCGACCGCCAGATCCTTGCAACGACCTTCCAGCTTGGCGTAGGCCGCCAGCTCCGCCTCCATGGCGGACTCCTGATTGGTCCGGGCAGTGAGCTTCTGGGCTTCAACCGCCTCCAGCTCGACCCGCGTGTCGTCGAGAACGACCTGGAACCTGTTCAGCTCGCTCCGGGCGGCGATCAGCTCGGCGAGTGACTCCTGGCCACCGGTGGCCGCAGTCGTGAGGAACTCCGAGGTCGTCATGAACTGGTCGACCGATGAGGCGGAGAAGATGATCCCCGGGCTGGCCAGGCCGCCCCGCATGTAGAGCTCCACCGCCTGATCCTCGATCATGGCCTGGATCTGATCCAGCTCCTCGGTGTGGCTGGTCACCGAGCCCGAGACCGAAGCCTGCTTCCGCTCGACCCTGTCTACCTCCAGCACTGCCGTCTCGTAGGCCCGTGCGGCGTCTTCGAACGCGGCCTGTGCGGCCCGGTATTCGTCGAGCTGGGCCCTCGAGTTGGCGCATGCCTCCTCGACCTGTGTCTTCGTAATGGCCAGACCGGCTGCCGGGAACAACAAAGTGGCCATCGCCACGAGGGTGAGGAGGCTGATGTGGCGAACGTGCTTCGTTCGGGCACGCATCGCCGATCAGGCTAACCAGATCGATCGGGGCCCCGCCAGTGAGAGATCAGAGAACCAGGAGCAACAACGGGTAGTAGATAGCAGCGGCCAGGGCGACACCGTCCAGGCTCACGAGCGTGCCCGGGGCGCGCTCGGTCAATGAGACCCGACCCGTGCGGAGCATCGAAGACAATCCACGCCCGGCCAATAGGGCGACGGCTATGCCGAGGCCAACCAGCAGATAAGAGACGATGGAGAGATCCCAGATCCAGGCGACGACCACGGCGGCGATCACGGCTCCGAGAGCAGTGACCGAGAACGGGTCGAGCATGGGGATGGGTGGGACTCTCTCGACGATTGCTCCGAGAGCCAGAGCGGCGATGACGGAGACCAGGAACACGTCGACCGCGCTCGGCTCCGGAGAGTGGGCAGATCGGGCCAGCACGAGAGATGCCGTGCCCAGCCCAGCGAGCAACGCCACGAGGACAGTGGGGCTGAACACGTCCGGCTTTCGATAGCGGGCGAAGGCGACAGCCCACCCCAGGCCCACCACGACTGCGAGGACGACGGCGAGGGCATAGCCATCGCCCCCTGCGACGTGTGCCGCCATGGCCGAACCGGCTGCAGTGACCACCACGGCCAGCGTGGCGAAGTCCTTGCCCCTCGCTTCGAAGGCAGACCCCACGTCGACGGCCCATATCGCGGCGATGAGCACCAGGACGGCAGCCCAGATCTCTTGACCCTGGGTGTTGGCCAGGATTGCCACCACGGCCACCGCAGCAGGGAGGAAAGCCTTGAGGTCCACCGCCGACAGCGAGACTGCAGGCTGGTCCCCACCGGACACGGGAGGCAGCAAGACCACCTCGTCGCTCTCGGTGACCCTGTCCTCCATGGCGGCGGACTCGCCATTGAGCCAGACGCGTGCCGTCTCGACCCCGCGCTGGAAGTCGGGCCCGAACTTCTCCGACGCCAACGCGATGACCCCACCAACGGTGTCCGACGGCACATCGAGCCGCGATGTGCCGGCGAGTTCCCTGAGGTTGGCAAAGAGGCGGAGCTGGGCCATATGGCGAGGCTAGAGCCTACCGGCACGACCTCGCAGTTCCCGACCGCCGTTGTCTACGCTCGCTTCATGGGCGACGTCATGACGGTGCCGGTCGAGGTCCCCCTGTTGGGAGACGAGCGGCACAAGAACTGGGCCAAGGTCGTCGATTCGGTCGACCAGGCGAGGGCGTCGGGCTGGGCGTTTGGGGGGTCGTTCGTCGCCACGGGCGGCATCCAGGACCTTCCCATGGGCGCCACACTCCTCGTCTACGGCGAGCGTGGCTCGCGGGCCAATCCCCAGATCACAGCCCGCGTCTACACCGTCAACCCGGACTCCACGCTCAGCTTCGAAGCCGAGGCCAAGGGAAAGGCCTGGGCCCGAACGCTGCGTGACACCGTGGAGCGCTGCCTCGGTTCCGATGCCGGCCCACCCGACCTCTCGTTCCTCCCCGACGATGTTCTCGCCGACGAGCTGCGCAGTCGGGGCTAGACGGTAGGGCAGCCGTGAAAGCCATCGTCGTCGAGGAGCTGGGAGGGGCGGAGAAGCTCATCCCGAAGGAGGTGCCCGGCCTTGACGCACCCGGGCCGGGCGAGCTGCTGGTCGATGTGGCCGCGGCCGGGGTGAACTTCGTCGACGTCTACCACCGAAGGGGTTTGTACGACATGGATCTCCCCTTCACCCCGGGGATGGAGGGGGCGGGGACCGTGGTCGCAGTGGGCGCAGGCGTCGATGGGATCGAGCCCGGGGATCGTGTCGGCTGGGCCAATGTGCTCGGCTCTTATGCGGAGCGTCATCTCGTCCAGGCGGACCGGGCGGTGCGGGTGCCCGATGGTGTGGAGCTTCGCCTGGCGGCCGCAGTCCTGCTCCAGGGGTTGACAGCTCATTATCTGGCCACCGACACCTGGCCCCTCCAGCCCGGGGACCGCTGCTTGATCCACGCCGGGGCAGGAGGAGTCGGGCTGCTCCTGACCCAGATCGCCAAGCGACGCGGGGCCGAGGTGTTCACCACCGTCGGCACCGCCGACAAAGCCCGGCTCAGTCGCGAGGCCGGGGCCGACCATGTCATCGTCTACACCGAAGAGGACTTCCAGACGGCGATCGAGGAGGTGGCCGGGCCGAAGCCTCTCGACGTGGTCTACGACGGGGTCGGCGCCGACACCTTCATGAAAGGCCTGGATCTCCTCCGGCCCCGGGGGTTGATGGCCACCTTCGGCAATGCATCGGGACCTGTCCCGGAGATATCGCCACTCCTGCTCTCACAGAAGGGCTCATTGTTCCTGACCCGCCCCACCATGGCGCATTACCTCCTCACCAGGGACGAGTTGCTCGGCCGAAGCGCCGACCTCTTCTCCTGGATGGAGGCGGGCGAGCTGGATGTCCGGGTGGGACAGGAGCTACCACTGGATCGTGCTGCTGACGCCCATCGCGCCCTCGAAGCAAGGGAGACGACGGGCAAGGTCCTGCTCATCCCTTGAACCGGTCCGCCCCGGCCCAGCGCTCCCTCAAGAGCCGCCTCTTCTGGCCGGTCGTGATCCCGTCCATCAAGCTGGGAGCTCGCCTCCTGTGGAGGCTCAGAGTCGACCGCGGCCCGGGCTTCCCCGAGCCGCCATTCGTGCTGGCAGCCAACCACTACTCATTCCTCGACCCTCCCCTGGTGGGGGCGGCGGCCTACGGCAAGCGAGCACGGTTCATCGCCCTCGTCGACCTCTACGGCAACCACCGCTCGCTCGACTGGACGCTCGACGCGCTGGACGTGATCGCGGTGCGTCGAGGGACGGTCCCGTTGGGCACCGTGCGGGCATGTCTCGCCCATCTCGACGAGGGTGGCGTGGTCGGCGTATTCCCCGAGGGGATCAGGGTGGAGCAATTCGGGGAGGCCGGTTTCAAGAGGGGTGCGGCCTGGCTGGCGGTCAAGAGACAGGTGCCGATGGTGGCAGTGGCCGTCATCGGATCCGATCGGGTTCTCGGGATCGACAACCACTTCCGTCCGGGCCGGATCCGCGTTGTGGTCGGCCCCACGCTTCACCCCATCGGATCCGACAATGCGGCCATCGACGAGCTCACCGATCGTTGGGCCCGCTGGGTGGCCGAGACGCTGCCTTGAGATAGGTGCCATCCTCTAACCGATGTCTGGCCTCGAGTACCTCAGCCAAGACCCAACCAATGCAGCCGTTCCGGTGTCTCTACTCGACGGCCGCCTACTCAGCCAGGAGCGGGCATACGTCCGCAACAGCTTCATTGCCCCGTCACCCGAGGCCCTGACCGGCAAGATCGACGTCGTCATCCCCGGACTGCCATCGCGGACCATCACCACCGAAGACCTCGACGCCCTGCCGTCCGTGGAGATCGACTTCGTGCTCGAGTGCGCCGGGAACGGGCGATCGCTGATCCGGCCCGTCGTCGACGGCCTGGCCTGGGGTCTCGGTGGGGCGTCCCCGGTCAGGGTCCGGGGAGTGAGGTTGAGCGATTTGTTGGGGGATCTACCGGACGGTGTGATCGAGCTGGTCGTGACCGGGGCCGACAAGGGCGAGGTCCACCCCGAGGGCGAGGTCAACTACCAGTTCTCCGTTCCCACGACGCGGTTGGCAGATGGCTCGGCGCTGCTCGTCACCGGGTGGGGAGGAGAGCCCCTCGGGCTCGAGCACGGTGGGCCGATCAGGTTCATGCTCCCCGGGGACTACGCCATGAGATCGGTCAAGTGGGTCATCCGGATCGAGGGGGTGACCCGGCCATTCGCCGGCCACTTCGTCGATAGATATCGCTATCTCGCCGACGAGAGGCACGACGAGGGAGCACCGGTGGGCGCCATCCAGGTCAGATCGGTGATCGCGGCACCTGCGGACGGGGAGACGGTAAGGGCTGGCAAGCTTGTTCTCGCCGGGTCGGCCTGGTCGGGCACCGCCCCGGTCGCCGAGGTCTGCGTCTCGATCGATCACGGCGAGACCTGGGTGCCGGCAGAGCTGAAGCCGGGCTCGGGGCCGTTGTCGGCGGTGCGATGGCATTGCGAGCTCGAGATAGGACCGGGGCGCCACATCGCGATGGCCAGGGCTACCGACGGCTCGGGCAACACCCAGCCGATGCAGGCACCCTGGAACGCCATGGGCTACGCCAACAACGTGGTGCACCAGGTGGAGCTGGACGCTCAGCCCTGAGGGGCGAGCGATGAGATGGCGGCTGCCACGTTCTCGGGTGAATCGAGATGGGCCTGCCACGCCTCGGGCACCACTTCGAATGCCGCCCCGGGCATGGACGCCTGCACCCGATCCACCGACTCTCGGGGCACGCTCCCGGCCTGACTCCACAGGTACTGGGTGGGGACGCTGATATCCCCCAGCTTCGACGGAACCTGGGATGCCGCCGGAGTCCGGCGGAAGGCCCGGAGCGACTCCGAGGTGCCCACGATGGTCGCGGCCAGGTCCCGGGCTGCGATCTGGCTGGTGCTCGGGCACCATCCCCCTGTCTCGCAGTTCGGAGCCCAGCGGCTCGCTGCCAACGGGCCAGCCGTCTCCAGGGCGTAAGTCGCCGCGGTGCCTACCCAGGGCAGCTTCTCCACCAGCTCTACCCAGCCTTCTGGCTTGTAGAAGTCGACGTCGACCATGATCAGGCCCGATACCAGGGAAGGCTGCGTGGCTGCGATCTCGGCCCCGACTTCGCCGCCGAGGCCGACACCGGCAATGACGACGCCTTCGCCATATGCCTGACGGATCACATCGGCGACTTCCACGGCCATCGAGGCGACGGTGTGACGGCTCCCCTCTTTCGGGATCCTCTCGCTGAGCCCGAACCCGGGCAGATCCACCCTCATCACCGCGAAGCGGGGATCGAGCCCTTCTACCACACCGTCCCAGGTGACACCACCGGCGACATCTGCGTCGTGGAGCAGCACAACCGGCACAGCCCCCTCTCCCTCTCTCACGACGTTGAGCTTCGTCCCGGTAGCGGTGACGACGGGTTGGATGTCGAGCTCGCCCAGAGAGACATCTTCGATCAGGCCGATGCGGTCACGGGTGACCTCGGTCCAGATGGCGGTGCCGACCGCGACCACGAGCACGACCAGCATGACGATCCGAAACACCACGCGGCTGGGCGTCTCCTGCCTTGGAGGCGGTCGAAGACCGGTCATACAGGGAATAACTCGGCCGTTACGGGCCTAGGTTTAGCCCGATTCGCCAAAACCCGCTCAGCCCATGCGTTTGGTGATCGTCTCTGCGATCAGGTCGACCGATGGGATCGCCATGTCCTCCAGAGCCTCTGCGGCAGGCAGCGGGATGTGCGGGGTGGTGATTCGCACCACCGGCCCATCCAGATCCCAGAAGACCTCATCGGTGACGATCGAAGCGATCTCGGCGCCCCAACCACAAAGACGGGGGTTCTCCTCGACCGTGAACAGGCGACTGGTCTTGGTCACCGAGCCGAGGATGGTCTGGGTGTCGAGCGGGACCAGTGAGCGCACGTCGATCACCTCCGCCGATATCCCCTGGTCCTCGAGACGGTTCGCCGCCTCCAGCGCTCGAGGGACCATCAGGGCGAGGGCTGCGATGGTGCAATCGGAGCCCTCACGGACGACTCTGGCCACGCCGAGGTCGTCGACGATCTCTCCGTCCGGCACATCCTGCTTGTCCGCCATGAGCGACTTGTGCTCCAGGAACACCACCGGGTCGGGGTCGCGCACCGAAGCCGCCATCAACCCGACCACGTCGAGGGGGGTGGAGGGGGCCACGACCTTGAGGCCGGGGATCATCATCACCCAGTTCTCGACACTCTGTGAGTGCTGGGCCCCGAACCGGGAGCCGCCACCATTGGCAGTCCGCACGACGATCGGCAGACTCACCTGGCCGGCGGTCATGTACCGGGACTTGGCGATCTCATTGGCCAGCAGGTCGAAGCAGACCGCGATGAAGTCGGAGAACATTATCTCGGCGATGACCGGGACACCGGTCATCGCGGCACCCATCGCTGCGCCGAGGATCGCCTGTTCGGAGATCGGTGTGTCGCGAACGCGGTCCGGGCCGAACTCGTCGAGAAGGCCGACCGTGGTCTTGAACACACCGCCGGCGCCGGCGATGTCCTCCCCCAGCATCACCAGGTTGGGATCTCGCCTCATCTCCTGGGCGATCCCGTGGGCCACCGCGTTTCGATAGGTCAGTTGCGCCATGCCGATCCCCCGTCTGCCCAGACGTCGCTCATGAGGTGCTCCTCGCCGGGATGAGCGCCGCCCTTGGCGAACTCGGTCGCGTCGTCGACCCGACGGGCGACATCCTGCTGGATCGTGCTCAGGTCCCCCTCGGGCACCCCGAGGCGGAGGAGCCGCTCGTGGTACATCGGGATCGGGTCCCTCGCCTTCCAGGCCTCCACCTCGGCGGGTGGCCGGTACTTGGCCGGGTCGGCTCTGCTGTGTCCCTGCTCGCGGTAGGTGTGAGCCTCGACGAGGGAGGGACCGTCCCCACGGCGTGCCCTGTCGATCACCCTGACAGCTGTCTCGTAGACGGCATCGGCGTCGTTGCCGTCGACGATGATGCGCTCCAGTCCGTAGGCACCGGCGCGGTCGGCGGCCGGGTTGGGCACGGCTGTGATCAGGTCGATCGGCGTGTATTCCATCCACAGGTTGTTCTCGCAGACGAAGACGACAGGTAGCGCCCAGATGGCGGCCATGTTGAGAGCCTCGTGGAATGCACCGATGTTGGTGGTGCCGTCGCCGAAGAAACAGACCGCGACCTGTCCACTGCCCCTCATCTGGGCCGACCATGCCGCCCCGTTGGCGATGGTCAGGTGGGCGCCGATGATGGCGTAGGAGCCCATCATCCCGTGCTCCACGGAAGTCAGATGCATGGAGCCGCCCTTGCCCTTGAGGATCCCGTTCTCCCTCCCCAGCAGTTCGGCGAGCACCGCACCGGGATCGGCTCCGCGAGCCAGGGTGTGGGCGTGGCCACGATAGGTGGCGAAGGTGTAGTCACCCTCCCGCTGCGCCCGGGCGAATCCGGCGGCGATCGCCTCCTGGCCCAGCGAGAGGTGTGACGTGCCCTTCACCAGGTTTTGCATGAAGAGGTCGTAGGCCCGCTTCTCGAACTGGCGAAGCAGCTGTTGTGCCTCGTACATCTCGAGCCGGGTGTCGATCGGGATGTCGAGTCGATCGTTGCCCCGGTTCTCCGGCGCGGGTAAGCGGGGCTCCCTGTGGGCGTAGTCGTAGAGACCTTCGTCTCGTGCTCGGGTGCTGGTCATGGCCGCCGCTCATCTTCTCGCATTGGGCAAAGGTAATGATTGGAGACGGGGACCGGAGCGCGGATAGCCTCAGGTGATGACCGAACAAAGACCCTACGGGACCTGGAAGTCCCCGTTGTTGGCCGCCGACACCGTCGGCGGTGTGGTCGACTTCGGGTTGATATCGATCGACGGAGATGACCTCTATTGGGTCGAGGGCCGGCCCACCGAGGGCGGCCGTCAGGTCCTGGTCAGACGCGACGGCGACGGCGACATCTCGGATGTGACCGGTGCCCCGATCAACGTGCGCACCAAAGTCCACGAGTACGGGGGTGGCGCCTACTTCGTCGGCAGCGGCCAGGTGGCCTACTCCGAGTTCTCCGACCAGCGGCTGCATCTCCTCGGGGCAGGCCCGATAACGCCCCAGCCCGCCTCGGCGGGCGGGATCCGGTACGCCGACGGGCGGTTCCTGCCCGATGGCGGCATCGTCTCTGTCCGCGAGCGCCACGATGACCGGGAGGTGGTCAACGAGATCGTGAGGATCGACCCCTCGACCGGGATCGTCGATGTCCTCGCCGGCGGCCACGACTTCTACTCCAACCCGCGCCCCTCACCGGATGGTGGGAAGATCCTGTGGTTGGAATGGGACCACCCCAACATGCCATGGGATGGGACCCGGCTGATGATGGCAACCATCACCGATGAAGGTCTGAGCAACCCGGTCGAGCTGGCCGGCGGGCCCGAGGAGTCGGTGTTCCAGCCGGAATGGGCCCCGGATGGCGGCATCGTCTTCGTCAGCGACCCCACCGGATGGTGGAACCTGTACCGGCTCGATGGCGACGCGGTCAAACCGCTGTTGGCTATGGATGCCGACTTCGGTGTCCCCGCGTGGATCTTCGGCTACAGGACATACGGCTTCCTCTCGGGTGGGCGCATCCTGACCACGTTCTGGGAGGACGGCATCGACCATCTCGGGATAATCGCCCCCAAGGGCGGGCGACTCACGCCACTCCCTGACGAGCTCACCTGTCACAACTTCCTCGTCACCGACGGCGAGAGTCGGGCGTGGTTCGTCGGCTTCGGGACCCAAACCCCGAGCGCCATCTACCAGCTCGACGTCGACGCCGATGTGCTCGAAGTGATTCGGGCCAACCGGATGCCGGTTGAGCCCGCCTACGTCCCCACCCCGCGGGTGATCACCTTTCCCACCGGAGACGGGGAGGTCGCCCACGCAGTCCACTACCCACCGGCGAATCCCGACTTCGTCGCGCCCGAGGGTGAGCGCCCTCCTCTCATCGTCAAGATCCACGGCGGGCCGACCTCCCTCTCGTTCCCACGTCTTCGACCCGACTTCCTCTTCTGGACGACGCGTGGTTTCGCCATCGTGGACGTCAACTACCGGGGCTCCACCGGGTATGGCCGGGAGTATCGCAACAGGCTCCGTATGGCCTGGGGGATCACGGACGTCGAGGACGCCCTCGCGGCAGCGCGCTACCTGGCGGACCAGAACGAGGCCGACGGTGAGCGGCTCATCATCACAGGCGGCAGTGCCGGGGGGTACACCACCCTGGCCGCCCTCGCCTTCGGCGACGCCTTCAGCGCGGGTTGCTCCTACTTCGGGGTCGCGGATCTCGGGCTGCTCGTCGACGACACCCACAAGTTCGAATCGCGTTACCTCGACGGCCTGGTCGGGACCGATCGGGCAGAGATGCGGCGCCGTTCCCCGCTGTACTCGGTGGACCGGATCACGGTCCCGGTGATCCTGTTCCAGGGTCTCGAGGACAAGGTGGTCCCCCCGGAGCAGGCAGAGATCATCGCAGCCGGCCTGGCCGAGAAAGGCATCCCCCACGCGCACATCACCTACGAAGGCGAGGACCACGGTTTCCGCAAAGCCGAGAACATCACCCATAGCCTGGAGTCGGAGCTGGCCTTCTACGGCACGGTGCTCGGCTTCGAGCCCGATGACGACCTGCCAGTGGTCCCCCTCGTGACCGGCCAGGGCGGGTCGTGACCGACCGTCCCTTCCGTCATTCGTTCAAGTTCTGGGCCCAGGACCACGACTGGCCCGTGATCCGACAGGTGTGGGTCGACGCCGACCGGGAGGGATTCTGGGATGTGGTCTGGCTCAACGACCACCTCTATCCGCCCCGAGGGGAGGAGGACCGCCCGATCATGGACGGCTGGACACTGTTCGGTGGTCTCGCCGCCCTGACCAGCCGCATCCGCTTCGGCACCATGGTCAGCGCCAACACCTTCCGGCACCCGGCCATCCTCGCCAAACAGGCGGTCACCCTGGATCACATGTCCGACGGGAGGCTGGAGCTCGGGGTGGGGGCAGGCTGGCACGAGCGAGAGCACGAGGCCTTCGGCATCGATCTACCGCAGAACCGGGAGCGGTTCGAATTGCTCGACGAGACCTTCGAGATCCTGCACGGGCTGATGACCGAAGAGGTGTTCGACTTCGAGGGCAAGCATCGGACCATCAAGTCCGCCCGGTTCGAGCCGAAGCCGTCGCAGAAGCCGCGGCCCCCATTCGTGGTCGGAGGTGCCGGCCCGAGACGAACCATCCCCCTCGCCGCCCGTTGGGCCGATCAATGGAACTACCCGGACTTCACCGGCGACATGGATGCATTCCGCTCGGCTCTGCATCGGCTCGACGAGGCCTGTGAGGAGGTGGGGAGGGACCGCGCCGACATCGAGGTCTCCGCCCAGTTCCGTTACCCCGGCGATCCGGTCGAGACAGCCGACCGGGTCGCTGCCTTTCGGGGGTCGGGGGCCCAGCACGTCCTGGTCAGCTTCATGCCTCCCACCGCAGCCGACCTCCCATCCCGGGTGGCGGCGACTCTCGGTGCCTGACACGGGGGCGCAATCGCCCCGCACCGAGCAGACCCGGGCCCTGCTCCTCGCTCTCTTCGTGACCATGCTCTGGGCCTCGTCCTGGGTCCTGATCAGATGGGGTCTCGAGGATGAAGGTCTGCGGCCGGTCACCTTCGCAGGCATCAGGTACCTCCTCGCCGCAATCCTTCTCGCGGGAGTCACTGCAGGGACCCCCAGCGCTCGCTCCGCCATCGCCGGCATGAGAACCAGGTCCTGGGTCACGCTCTCGATGCTCGGGATCGTGTTCGTGGCACTGGCCCAAGGTGCCCAGTTCGTGGCGATCGACTCGCAGCCGGCGGCAACCACCAGCCTGGTCCTCTCGCTGACCCCACTCCTGGTAGCCGGCGTTTCCAGTCTGACTCTCGGTGAGAGACCCGGGGCCCGACAGGTGGTGGGAGCGGTGTTCATCGTCATCGGTGCGATCGCCTACTTCTTGGGTGACCTGGGGTTCACCGCTGTCGGGATGCTTGCCGCCGGCGTTGGCCTGCTCGCCAATGCTTCCGGGGCGCTGATAGGCCGGGCCGCCAATCGGGATCGCAGCCTCCCCCCTCTGGTGGTGACCGTAGTGAGCATGGGTGTGGGTGCGTTGGCACTGGTCGTGGGTGGTGTGGCCGTCGAAGGATGGCCCGCAATGTCGGGCCGCGCGTGGCTGATCGTCTTGTGGCTGGCCGGGGTGAACACCGCCCTGGCCTTCACCCTGTGGAACCGGAGCCTGCAACACCTGTCGGCAACTGAATCGGCTGCAGTCAACAACACCATGCTGATCCAGATCGGGTTGCTGGCCTGGGCGTTCCTCGACGAGGTGCCGGGGGTGCTCGACGTGCTGGGAATGCTCGCCGTGTCGGCCGGTGTTTATTTGGCGACTCGGCCCCGCGTGGAGATAGAGGTCCCCGCCTGAGCAAGTACTTGATCCCCGTCGCCGGCGAACGACTCGCCAGGCGCATCAGCCAGCTCATCATCGGGCTGGTCCTCTTTGGTGTGGGGATCGGCCTGATGCTGCAATCCGGTCTCGGGGTGCCGCCATGGGACGTGCTGCACCAGGGTCTCGCCCGTCAGTTCGGCCTCACCGTCGGCATCTGGTCGATCATCGTCTCGGCGGCGGTGCTGTTGCTCTGGCTGCCGATGAGACAGCCGTACGGGCTCGGGACCCTCCTCAACGCCCTCATCATCGGGGTCGTCATCGACCTCACCGGGCTGTTCATCCCTCCGGCAACGATCACCGGCGTGGCCTGGGTGATGCTGCTCGCCGGTGTCCTCCTCATCGGTATCGCCTCGGGTCTGTACATAGGGGCCAACCTCGGGCCGGGGCCCCGTGACGGGCTGATGACGGGAATCGCAAGACGAGGCCCTTCGATAAGGCTGACCAGGGCGCTCATCGAGATCGCTGTCCTGACGATCGGTTGGATACTGGGTGGGACGTTCGGGCTCGGGACCATCGTCTTCGCCCTCGCAATCGGCCCCCTGGTCCAGTTCTTCCTGCCCCGATTGGACATCTCTCCACATCCCGTTCCCAACGCCTGGGAACATCTCGACCGCTGAGTGTCCCCCTGGCGAAATAGGGATCGGGCGCTGCGGTATGCGAACTTGTAGCTCCCAATTTCCAGGTAGCGTGACGGCTCGTGAGTGCGCTCTGGGAGGGGGCCGGCGTGGATGCCGGCAGTGGTGGCCTTGACTCCAGGCTGACCGTCTACATCTCCTCGAACCTCGGTGAGCTCAATTCGGAGCGCGAGGCCGCCCGATCGGCGATCAAGACCCTTCGCCTCCGTCCCGCGGGGGTGGATCTGGGCTCACGGCAGGGTCAGAGCCACCCCACCCTCGAGGATGCGGACATCTTCGTCGGCATCTACTGGCAGAGCCTCGGTTGGGCCGGGGGCGACGGGTCCGATCTAGAACGGGACTACGACCTGGGGGCCGGGCTCCCCGGGCTGGCGTATGTGAAGGAGCCGGGCACGGGGCGCGAAGAGAGATTGACCGAGCTCCTCGACCGGATACGGGCCGAGGGCCGGATCTCGATCCGGTCCTTCGAGTCCCCGGGCGAGCTGGCCGAGATGCTCGTGGACGACCTTCCCCGCGTCATGGCGGAGCGGTTCAACTCGGTCGAACCCGAGCCCGGCTCACTCCCCCTGGGCACATTGACGTTCATGTTCGGCGATCTGGCCGGCTCGACCGCCCTAGTCGAACAGCTCGGCGACGAGTACGCCCAAGTCCTCTCCGGCTATCACGCCGTGGTGGCTGGTGCCACCATGCAGCATGGCGGCACCGTGGTCGACCTGGAGGGTGAGCGGCTGTTCTCGGTGTTCACCGATCCCTTTCAGGCGGTGAGCGCGACGGTCCAGATCCAGAGGGGACTGGGTAGCGCGGAATGGCCTCGGTCGCTTCCCGTCCTGGCCCGTCTCGGGCTTCACACCGGGACTGCCCGGATCGGGTCCGGGGGCTATGTCGGCCTCGACGTGCATCGTGCGTCACGGGTGTCTTCCTCCGCCCACGGCGGGCAGATCATCGTCTCTGCCCCGGTGCGTGAATTGGTCGAGGGCCAGGCCGCAGACGCCGGTTGGGAGTTGCGCGAGCTCGGTTCGTATGCGCTCAAAGGGCTCTCCCGGGCCGAGAAGCTGTTCCAGGTCGTCGCCCCCGGGCTCCGGTCCGAGTTCCCACTCCCCCGGGCCCGCTCGACGAGCCGGATACGTCTTCCCGCCCCGCAGAACACCCTCGTGGGGCGCGACACGGAGTTGTCCGAGCTCCTGGAGATGCTGGCACGGCCCGAGGTTCGGCTGGCCACCATCGTCGGCGCCGGTGGCGTTGGCAAGACACGACTCGCTCTGTCCGTGGCCCAGGAGGCGTCGCCCTCGTTCCCCGACGGGGTCTACTTCGTCAATCTGGCGCCGATCACCGATGCCTCTCAGGTCTTGCTAGCCATCGGCAGCGCGGCCGGGATCCCCATCGAGGGAGAGGCGCTGGATGCCCTCTCCGGTGAGTTCCAGGATCAACAGGTCCTTCTGGTGATCGACAATTTCGAACAGGTGGTGGACGGTGGGTCGGCGGTTGCCGCCCTCCTCGGGCGCAGCCCTGGCCTGAAGGTGCTCGCCACCAGTCGGGTCCCGCTCCGCATCATGAGCGAGTACGAGTACACCCTCGAGCCGCTGAGCCTGCCCCCAGTCGGTTCGGAGCAGGTGGAGTCGATCTCGGCGTCGGCGGCCGTCCGCTTGTTCCTGGACCGGGCCCTATCGGTGATACCGGGGTTCTCGATCGACGAGGAGAACGCCTCCCCGGTGGCCTCGATCGTGAACAAGGTCGACGGCCTGCCCCTGGCCATCGAGCTCGCCGCCGCCCGGCTGCGAATGCTGAGCCCCAAGGCCCTCTCCGAGCGCCTCGCCCGTTCACTCGATGCGCTCGGAACTGGAGCGGCCGATGTCCCCAGCCGGCAGAAGACCCTCGACGCGGCCATCGATTGGAGCTACCAACTCCTGGCTCGGGAAGAGCAGACCCTCTTCTGCCGACTGTGTGTCTTCCAGGGTGGATTCACGGTGGATTCGGCTCAGGAGGTTGCGGTCGAGGAGGGTGACGTCGTCGACCAGCTGATGGTCCTCGTCGAGAACAGTCTCGTCCTGCCGGCTCAGGGCGGGGAGGGGAGACTACGAATGCTGGCCCCGATCCGGGAGTTCGGTTTGCGCAGGCTCGTGGAATCCGGCGAGCACGATCGCGTGAAGGATCGTCACGCCGGCTACTACGTCCGCATGGCTGAGTCGTCCCTGGAGGATCTGCGCGGGCCGAAGCAGGCGACGACCGTGGAACGGTTGGCCCCGGAATGGAACAACATCGACATCGCCGCCGACTGGCTGGTGCAGCAAGGCGACTACGACTCACTGGTGAGGATGACACACGGTCTCTGGGTCTACCTCTGGATCGGCAACCACCTCAAGGACGGAGCCCGTTATCTCGCCGAGGTCTCTTCGCCAGAGGAGCTCGACAGTGTCCTCGCCGGCCGGTATTGGTTTCTCCGGGGCGGGATCCAGTACGAGATGGGCGAATACGTGCAGGCGAAGGAGTCGATCGACCTGGCGCTGCCCATCGTCGAGGACAACGGCGACATCGACACTCACAACTGGTCTGATTTCGTCTCTGCCCTCCTCCTACCGGTGACCGACGGCGACCCGACGGAGGTGAGGAGAAGACTCGACGTCGCGCTCAGCCGGTTCCGGGGATTCGGTGACCGCTGGGGTGAGGGCTACGCCCTGATCGCCCTCGGCATCCTGGCCGGCTCCAGCGGTGACACCGAAGCGGCAGAGGGTTTCCAGTTGGCGACCCGGGAGATCGGACTCGAATTGGGCAACGGGGCCCTGATCGGCCTGTCAGAGGCCCAGCTCGGCTTCACCTACATCTCCACCGGCCGAATGATCCAGGCGCGGGAAGCCCTTCGCCGATCATTCGACGTGTTCAGGGAGATGAACTACCGCGAGGGTCTGTGTTATGCCCTCGAGGCCAGCGCGTCACTCTCTTTCACCGAGGGCCAGGCCGAGCTGGGCATGATCGCTCTCGGGGCTGCCGAAGAGGTGAGAGAGCGAATCGGCCTTCATCCCTGGCCGCTGATCATGTGGCTGTTCGACGCGCTCTCCGCGATGGCCGACTCTCTGCAAGACCCCGCCTTGCAGGCGGCCCGCCAAAATGGACGCCAGATGAATCCCTTCGACGCCGCCGCGATGGTGCTCGAAGCCTCACCCGTGCCGGCCTAGCCAGATTTGGCCCAAAGGGCCGAACGGCACTAGCGCCCGCCGGGGTCGGGCGGCATCTTCAGCATCGGAAGGAGGTTGCGCATGACGCAGCTGGAAACTGGCCCGGCCGTCGAACACGTCGATCCGGGTGCGATTCGTCTCCGACGCAGCACCGAAAACCGGATGCTTGGGGGCGTCTGCTCCGGCTTGGGTGTGTATTTCAACACCGATCCGCTGTGGTTCAGGCTCGGGTTCGTCCTGATCACCCTGGCAGGAGGTGCGGGGATACTGATCTACCTGATCGCATGGCTGATCATCCCCGCGGCAGTTCCGGGTGAGCTGGTGGCCGGACAATCGGCGAACATCACAGCGCACGGGCCGATGATGGTTGGGGTGGCATTGGTCGCTGTCGGTCTGATGCTGCTCGTCAACACACTGGTGCCCTGGTTCGATCGGGTGATGTGGCCCATCGCCGTGATAGCGGCCGGCGCCGGGATGCTCTATCTAGGGAGTCGACATGAGCACGACTGAAATCACCGCGCCGCCCAGCCCGCCGTCCGTCGATCCGGGAACCCGACGTCGACCATACGGCGCGATGATTGCTGGGGCCATGCTGGTGGTGGTCGGGTCTCTCTGGTTCCTCGACGCCACCGATGTCATCGATCTGCGGGCGGCGATAGTCCTACCCGCCGTCCTGGCAGTCATCGGCCTGGCGCTCATAATCGGAGCCTTCGACGGGCCGCATCCCGGTCTGGTGGTTGCGGGTGTCTTCCTCACGCTCGCCGTCCTGGCGGTCGCGGTGGCACCACCCGACGCCCTACACGGAGGGATCGGTGAGCGAAGCATCCATGTCACCGACCAGGCGAGCCTCGCTCCCACGTATGACGTGGGCGTGGGGCAGCTCAGTCTCGATCTCTCCGACCTGGAGCTGATCGAGTCGGCCTCGGTCGACATCACGGTGGGGGCCGGAGACGTAAGTCTCACGCTGCCACCGAACGTGGCCGTCGACATCAACGCCTCCGCTGGTGCGGGTCGAGTCGACCTGCTCGGCGAGGCGTCCGAGGGCCTCTCTGTGAACCGGACCTACACGAGCGAGGACTTCGACTCGGCAGACGACACCCTGACCTTCGACATCGACGTCGCAGCGGGGAACATAGAGGTGGACCAATGAGCCTTCACAAAGGCACTCTGTTCGCCGGGATCGTCTATCTCGGCGTCGCCATCGCATTCATCCTGGAGGCACTCGGCTTCTGGACTCTCCAGATCGGTGACATGCGGTATGTGGGGCCCATCGCACTGGTGGTGCTGGGGATCGCGGTGGCGATCGGCTCACTGGGAAACGACCAGAAGCCGATCTGACCCGATCGGCGGGGGCCCTGGACTCCGGGGCCCCCGCCCCTACATCGTGGCCAGGGCAGCGTTGGACAGCGACGGGCCGTAGCTGGCCCTGATCTGCAGCTTTCGTTCCAATCCCTCGATGACGGCGCCGGCGAAGTCGACCTCGTGGATGGCGCCCGCACTACCCAGGCCGCCCGGGCTGAACACATTCGCCTCCATCATCTTGTCCCCGACGATGTCGAGGCCTACCAGGAACATCCCGTCCTCGATCAGCTTGGGCCGGGCCAGATGCACGACATGGAGTATCTCGTCTGTGATCTTGACCTTCTCGGCCTTGCCACCCACATGCATGTTGGAGCGGACGTCGTCTGCTTCGTTGACCCGACGGAACGCCGCGATCTTCCCGTCTATCTCCAGTGGGTGGCCATTCATCACGAAGAGACGAATGTCGCCCTTCTCTGCGTCACGAAGGAACTCCTGGACCACCACATAGCCGTCCCGGGCGATCGTCTCGATGATCTGGTTGAGGTTTTGGCCCTTCTTCCCGGTGACCAGGAAGACCCCCTGGCCCCCCGATCCCTGCAGCGGCTTGAGCACGGCCCGGCCCCCCAGCTCGGCGACGAAGCTCTTGATGTCACCCTCGGTGCGGGAGATGAGCGTGCGCGGCCTTGCCTCCTCGGGGAAGTGCTGGAAATACGTCTTGTTGATGGCGTTGGCCAGATGGCTCGGGTCGTTCACCACGAGAACACCGGCCGCCGCTGCGAGCTGGCCGAAGAGCACCCCCGACGTCTGGGCCCAGGGCCGGTCGATTGCGTCGTCCGACGGGTCGTTCCTCAGCATCAGGATGTCGAGCTCATCGACCACGATGGTCTCGGGCTCGACCTCCTCGCTCTGCACGTCCTCGAGGAAGCTCTTCAACGATCGGTAGGTCTTGTCCTGAGCTGTTCGCGCCCGGGCGGTGACCTCGCCCGACGCGGAGTGGGCCAGGTCGCCAACCCCCATCAGCCAGACTTCGTGGCCGCGCTTCCTGGCGGCCAGGGCGAGACGGGTGGTGCTGTACTCCGGCCTCTCCGTCGCCACATCGTTCACGACCAGCCCGAGTCTCATGCCGCAATGCCTACCAGTTCCAGGACGCCGGCGCCATCCTCGATCCTCGCCAACTGCTCCGGAGCCTGCTCGGAGTCGAGGAAACGGGGGCGGAGCGGGGGCTCGACGAGGACTCTGCGTTCGAGGAGGTCGACCACCAGGGGCCCGTCGGCCAGAGAGATCTTGCCGACGAGCAACGAATCGAGGTCGCCACCCTCCTGGATGAAGGTGAGCAGCCGGGTGATCCCACCGAGGTAGAGGGCGTCCTTGGTCATGCCCCCCGAGCGATGAGCCCGCATGGTGGTGTTGAAGGCCCGATTTCGGCCTGCGCCGAGCGATATCATGAGCTCGTAGGTCTGGGCGAAGCTGTCGCGGCTGCTCACCGACTGCGCGGCCATCACCCGCAGGGCGAATGTCCTCAGTCGCTTGGGCAGAAGACCACCCCCGAGATACTCGGCCAGCACCCCCAGCGCCTCCTGTGTCTCCTCGTATCCCTCCAGGCCGAGCGAGAGCATACGTATCGGCTGCACGCTGCCATTCACGAACGTGAGGACGTGGACCCCGATCTCATGGTGCAACAACTGCACGACCCGATCCGAGGAGATCGAGGTTTCGGTGCTGATGAAGAGATCCCCGTTCTCCACCATCACTCCTGCGGCCAGCTCACTCACATGGACCAGGGTGGCCAGCTCCGGGAAGGACTTTCGGTAGTGGTCCAGCTCGATGGTGGCCATGCCGGCCAGCTCGTGGGCATGGACATATTCGTCGGCAGGAGGACCGGGAGGGACCTCCTCGAGGACACGTTCCGCCAGTTCGAGAAGGGTCTGGTCGACGTGTCCCCATTTCTCGATGGCGGCGAGGAGGAACCGATCCGTGTTCCGGGCCCCAAGAAGCTCGATACGCCGCTCCAGCTCTTGGTGCATGCCCCTGATCATGTGCACCAGGACGGGGTCGGTGGCCTCCTCGGGGTTGATCGCCCCCAACTCGGCGCCGAGGGCGCGGAGGTCGGGGAGATCCCGATAGGTGAACTCGGGCTCGACGACTCTCCTCTCGAAGAACGCCTTCTTCTGCTCGGTCACATTGATCGGTGTGAGCAACTGGAGCATGGGCAGCATTCCGGAAACCTCGCTGAGGCGGCGATCCAAGGCCAGATCGACATCGCTGACGCTCACGATTCCCTCCAGGCTCGCCGAACCGGTTCGGTGGTGGCGAGGAGGGCCGCCCCCAGCTGGTCGAGCCGATCGGTGTCGACTACACCCGACCATTCGTCCATGAATACCTTCTTCAGCTCGATGGCGAGTGCGCAACCGACCTCGCCGTACCTCTCGTGGACCCAGGCCGCCACCTGCCGCCCTTCGAAGCGAACATTCTCCCTGACGTCGAGCGCCGCCCCGTCGAAGACCCACTCGCGCGCGCTCTCCACGAACGCTTCGGCAACTGCCTTCCATCGCTCAGGGAGAGAGCCGGTGCCTAGGTTGACGACCGGGCTCTTCTCGGGCGGGTCCGCGTCGCCCCCTGGCCCGGACCGGACGTGGTTGTACGAGTGGATGTCGTACAACACGAACCCGCCGTTGTCGTCGACCAAACGGTCGAGGCTTCGCGCCAGGTCCGTGTAGAAACGGTCGTAGAGATGCAAGGACCCGCTGATCTCCTCCTTCGAGAGCGGCCTCCGCCAGACCTCGAGGCCCCAGGCGTCGTCGGCTGTCAGATAAACCGCACGGTTCCGTTCCCTGTTGATGTCGACCTCGAACCGAGAGCGATGGACGACGACGTTGTTGGCAAATCGACGCGCCACGCTGCCTGTGTGTGGGTCCTCCTCACGAAGCCGGCCCTGACCGTCGAGGGCGGAAAGCCCGGCCAGTTCCGGCCGCAGCTCGTGGCCGTTATGGACCGCGGTTGCGATCACCAGATCCGGCGCGGACACGTCGAAAGAGGCAAATTCCATGAGGTCGGACACCACTTACCCGTCGGGGCATGTCATCGAAACTCGGGAGCCGTCCTATCGGGCCGGCTCAGCAGCATCAAACCCAGTCCGAGCCCGAAGACGGACCATATCCAGGCAGACACGGGGGGCCCTTCGATGGAGGGATCGAAGACGGCATTGACCAGGACCGCGAGGGCGCACGCCATGGCCACAACGGCGACTGCAGCCTCCACTTCGAGCCCTCGAGCCGCCAGGGCGAGTCTCGACCGCATCATTGCGATGAACCAGACGGCCCACATCAGGAGCCAGAGGCCGGCTCCCAGGTATCCGCTGCGGGCGAAGATGGTCATGTGGGAGTTGTGCGCGGAGCGGAGCTCGGTCTCGCCAGCCCCCTCGAACCCATACTCGTCGCCAAGGCTGATGCCATAACCCTTGCCCAAGACGGGGGAGTTGAGGTTGACATCTCGGAGTATCTCGCCCCACAAATCGAGACGCCAAGAAGAGTTGCCTGCAAGATCGCCAGACGTCTCCACGGCATCAGGGTTGACGACGCTCACGAGGTTCTCCACCAACTGCTCTGCCGAGATGTCCCGCTGGTTGGAGAACAACGACACTCGCATGTCGATGACCGAGAAGATCAGCGCAACGATGAAGACAACGGTGCAGATGATCCCGACGAAATGGCGTTGCTCGGACCGTGCGTACCAATACAACAGCCCAAGACCGGCAATTGCCGCCAGGAGGCCCCCCCGGTTCTGGATCCCTGCGACGACCAGGAAGAGCCCGCTCACAGCGGTGAGGACAGCTCTCTGGCGCCGGTTGATGCCGCTGACCCTTTCGTCGAGCATCCACATGAAGCCGAGGCCGGCGGTGAGCAGGACGGAAGTGTTCGATCCTCGATGAGCAGCTATCGG
Organism: Acidimicrobiia bacterium; assembly: GCA_025928935.1. Taxonomy (GTDB): domain Bacteria; phylum Actinomycetota; class Acidimicrobiia; order Spongiisociales; family ZC4RG35; genus JARDZU01. The sequence continues at coordinate 5,081 of JAICNB010000001.1, read as the reverse complement.
AACATCTGAATCGGGCACGAGGGGCGCGCTGAGCACCTGGCTCAGGATCAGGGAGATCGGTGCCCAGAGCACGAACCAGGGGAGGATCTTGCCGAACCAACCCACGATCGGGCCGATGCCGCGGCGGCGAACGAAATCAGCCACGAAGAAGGCGAGAATCCCGTAATACCACTGCGAGGCATCGCGCAGCGCGTCGATCCCGTACTGACCCAGATAGGGCAGTGTGCGGGCGGCGCTGTAGAGGAGGAAGACGACCAGGATCAGGCGAACGGGTGAGCGGAGCCGGTCGTCGTTGATCGGATAGAACCCGATCAGGTAGACAGCGATGACGGTCAGGGCCATCTCGCCTACGAAGATCGGGGTGCCTGGCAGGTGCAGGTAGGCAAAACCCTTGTCGCCCAGCATGTATCCGGCCAGGAGCACGCCGAGCACCACGGCCGGGATCCGGGTCGGGGACATGGAGGATCGATCCGGCCACGCCGGGTGGCCGGCGTCGAGTAGGGAGACCGGGGGTGAGGTGTCCCGGGCCGTGGTCAGCCCCGCCGGCGGTGGGTCACCCGCTCGAGCGAATCACCTTCGCCGGCGACCGTCATCGCACTGACCCGAGCGCGGTCTCGGGATTCGATGGGAGCGCGGTTGAAGGCGAATCCGAGAATCTCGGTCCCGATGCCGCGGAGATGGGCAGCGGTCGCCTCGATGTCACGGACTCGGGCGCCCCGTGGGACGACGAGGATCGCCGCACCCACCTTCGAGGCGAGCGTGGTGGCGTATGCGACCTGAAGGAGGGGAGGTGTGTCGACCAGGATCAGATCTGACTCGCTGCGAAGCTTGTAGAGGAAGGTGTCGGCCGCCTCGCTCCGGAAGAAGCCGGCCGCCCCAACGGTCACCTGGCCCCGGCTGATCAGGTTGAGCTCACCCCGCGGCACCTCGATGTCGGTCAGTCCCGAGGTCAGGGGGAGATCCCCAGCCACGATGTCTGTGATCCCTTTGGCTTCCTGTGGGTCGACTCCAAACATGTGACTGAGGGCCTGATTGCCGAAGTCGGCATCGATCATCAAGACGCGGGCGCCTTCGGAGGCAGCGGCCAGGGCCATGTTGGCGGTCGTGGTGGTTTGCCCTCCCCCGACCCCGATCCCGACCACCACGACCGACCTGTTGACCAGATGCGGTGCTCGGGCATGCAGCGACGCAGCGAGGAATCGAAAACCCTCGGCCGCGACCGATCGCGGGTTGTCCCGGACCGGAAGATCCGATGAGATCTGCTCTCCGGTGAAGTCGGCGATGTTGGCGAGCATCGGGGCGCCGATCAGCTGTGCGACCTCCTCCCCCTGGCTGACTACGGCTGTGCGAGAGCTGCGGGCAAATGCGACCGCTGCTCCCACCAGCAACCCCATCATGCCACCGGCAAATGCGATGCGAAGCGGGAGAGTGCCGGAATTGGTCGCGACGGTGCGTGCAGGAGAGAAGACGGCAGCCGGCGCCTTGTTGACTTCTGCCTCGACGGCGAGCTCGTTTCTCCTGCTGATCAATGCGGCCTGCTCATCGATGGCGTTCTCGAGTGTCCGTTGTAGAGCTGGGGCGACTGCCTGGGAGGGAGCGACGTCCGTCGTCAGCCGGATCATTTCGATCTGTCTCGTGATGGAATCGAGCTCTTCTTCCAGTGCTTGACTCGTGGCCGGGTTGGTCACACCGAGCTGTTCGACGATCTCGGCCGCTCGTTCGATCAGCCCGGGCAACTGGAGGCTGAGCGCTTCCGTCTCGCCCTGGCTCAACAGGTCTTCCTGAAGGCCATCGATCGTCGCCTGTTGCTCGGCGATCGCGTCATCGATCAGCTGGATCGCCGCTCTGCTGTTGGCGGTTGTCTGCTCTTCGAGCAACGCCTGATATGCGTCGAGAAGGGCCTTTGCTCCCCCGATTGCCTCCTCTGGGGAGTCGGCCCTGAACGCGGCCGTGGCGACATTGCTATCGGCCGACCATCGGATCGAGAGTTTCTTCTCGAAGTCGTCGACGCTGAGAGTCTCGCCGGTGACGGCGCCCAGGTTCTCGGCGGCGGCGGCCAAGACCGCCGGCGACTGCAGGATTGCGATCTGATCGGCAACCACCCGCTTTTGGTCGGCTGGGTCGCTGGCGCCGAAGACCGTGGGCGCCCGGGCTTCACTCACCAGGAACGACGCCTCCGCCACGATCGGGGAGTAGGTCCGGGCTACGAAACCGAATACGAGCCCGATAAGGAAACCGATGGCCACCATTGCCGCGACGAGCTTTCGGTCGCGCCAAACAGCGGAGCTGATAGTGGTTTCTACGCTGCTCGAACTCATGCCCCTCGCGACCCCCGCCTCTCAGAGGTAATCTACCTGGCTCTGTCGGGTAGCAAAGCCCCAATGGCCGTCAAGTTTGGGGGAAGGCTTTGGGTCGGTCAGCCCATTGCCTTTGGTTGGGGTTGCCCACGACGATGGCCAACGACCGATGGTGCCCAGTTCGACCCCTCTCGAAGCCGGATCCGACGTTCTCCTGTCGATCTGTGTCCCGACCAGAGACCGACCTGACCTCCTCCTGCGAAACCTCAGGGCCGTGCTCGGTCAAATCGCCCCCGGCGACCCGGTAGAGATCCTCGTGTCGGACAACTCGGAGGGACCGGCCACGGCGGAGGCGGTCTCCGAGCTTGCCCGGCAGGGAGCTGCCATCGGCTACGCACAGAACGATCCCCCGGTTTCCATGTCGGTGAACCACAACCGGCTCATCGAGCGGGCCCGGGGCAAATACATCCTCTTCGTCCACGACGACGACTATCTCCTCGAGGATGGGCTCCAGAGCATCATGGGGAACCTCAGCCGACACGAGCCCGACGACGTCAGGGTCTTTGGCGTCAGGATCGTGGACATCGAAGGCAGGTCGATGAAGACCGAGCGGCATCGGGCACGGCGTCGAATGGGCCCTCGCCGGGCTTTGAAGGCGCTGCTGTCGAGCTCCTCCTATGTCCGGGTACCCGGCCTGGTCGTCAGCGCCAGGGGCTATGCCGCCTCCGGGGGTTTCGAGCCCAAGACCGAGCCGGCGATCGATTTCGCGATGAACGCACGATTGTTCGGGGCTTTCGGGGCAACGACCGAAACCGAGGTCATCTCGGCCTACACCGTCCATCCCTCCGCCACCACCACCGGGATGTTCAACGAGGGAACGCTGTCTCGTATCAACGACCTCTTCGAGGAGGTCGAGGGCTCCAATGTGCTGACACCCCGTGAGGTCCAGCGATGCCGAAGCCGGCACATGCATCAATTCGTGCTCGGAGGCACATACAGGTCTATCAGATCAGGGGACAACGACTCGGCTCGGCGGATCATGGCCTTGCTCGAGTCGCCCGAGTTCGAGACGGTGCGGTTCTCCTGGAAATGGCTGCTCGTCCGTCTCGGGTTCTCCATCTACCTCAAACTATTCTGAGCGCGCGGCGAACGCCGATCTCCAAATCGATCGATACCGCAATGTTCGAAAGACATTCTGCCCGATGACCCCTAACGGTCGGGCATAGGCGCCGGTGACGCCGGCAGTGGCCGCGATGGCGGTGGGGATCACCAGGGAGGCGAAATCGACCCTCGCCATAGGCACTTCCTTGTTGGACGCGATCAATTGATCACGAAGCGGCGACGTGGCGCTGAGAGCGAGGTTGGAGAGAATGGTGACCGGAACGAGGAAGGTCACCTCGTAGGCGAGGGGGATCAGTGCGAACAGGGGGTTGAAGGTCCAGGCGAAGCCCGCGATGAAGAGATAGCTGAGCCCGGCCACCGCAATGACGAGAAAGAACGACTGGTTGACCTTGATCGCCCCGGTTCGATCCACCGTGGCGGCCGCATGGAGATGTCTCGGTGCCAGGGCAGCAGCGACCCCGGTCGTGACTACCAGGACCGGTTGGGCGGCCACCCGGGCCGCCTCGGCGAACCCCACGATCTCGGGCCCGGCCACCAATGTCATCACCACCGACGCCGCCAGCGTCCCCCCGTAGGCGGATATCGAGGAGGCTGCCAGCCAGCGGCCCGAGACACTCACCACCGGAGCCGTCGGCCGGACCCGCCATGCCAGCCTGGACATCCACAAACCGAAGCCCAATGAGATCGTGTTCGCGATAACAAGACTGCCCAGTGGTGCCCAGGCCGGATCTACTGCCGTCGAACGCATGACCAGCAGGGCGGCAACGACCGCCACCAACTGCGATCCCGACATCAGGGCTGCTCCCCAGGACCTCTCTGCGATGTGAAACCCCCTACGGAGGTGGTCTTGCATCGGGGAGACGATCGTGAGCCCGACCCCCGTGATGGCCAGCTCCGCAACGGCGTTGGGATCGGACCGCCACCAGATGAGACTTCCGGCGACCAGGATGAAGATCCAGCCGAGCATCGCCGGCGGGACCCCCTTCCCGAGCGAATGGACGATGCCGCCCAAGCGCTCTCGCACCGCGAGCTTGATCATCGAGACCTGGACCGGGGTGTAGATCAGCTCGGTGGGCAGCAGGCTGCCCACCAGGAAGGCAGAGAAGATCACCGAGTAGGTGCCCAGCTCGGCAGGTTGGAGCCAACGCACCGCTGCCAGCCCGGCGGCGAACGTGGCCAGGGAAGCAAAAGAAGCGTCGACGATGCCGGCGGGGAGTTTGTGGCGTAGGCGTTGCTGCTGGTCGACGATTGGGCACATTAGAAGGCCAATTCGACGCAAGGGCCGGCCACTCGGTATCTGGGTCGACCGGCTCGTCCGATATCGGTTCGCCCGGAATAGAATCACCCCCGTTGGGGAAGGGCAATCGCCTACTGCGATGGGGAGTCGGACTGTTCGATGTGCGGCATTGCCGGTAGCTACAACTTGCCACTCGATGCGGGGGTCGCCGAGGCCGTGTCTCTGGCCATCGCCCACCGCGGACCTGATGCTGCCGGACATTGGAACAGTGGCGATCAACGCCCACCCGTATGGCTGTGTCACCGCCGTCTGTCGATCATCGACCTCTCGAGTGCGGCCAATCAGCCGTTCGAGAAGGATGGCTTGATCCTCATCTACAACGGCGAGATCTACAACTACCGCCAGCTGCAGGGCGAGCTGTCGTC
>JAICNB010000083.1 GCA_025928935.1 Acidimicrobiia bacterium | reverse complement strand
GCCGACCGAATCGTCCGCGAGGTCAACGGCATCATCGGCAGCAATCGAGCCTTGCCGATCCCGCGCCACCCCGCCAGTGCGGCGCTGTCACTCGGTCACGATGTCGCCATGGCGGTGGGCCACCTTCCACTCGCCGTCCTCGAGGCGGTACACCTGCGTCGCCCGCAAGGTGTAACTGCCCGCCTGACCGTCCATGGAGCACGAAGTGTGCTCAAGACCGGCGGTGTAGGCCATATCGCCCCACACGTCGCACGCCTGCAGTTCGAAGATGTGCGACGTGCACTTAGAGAAGGTCTTCGCGAGGGAAGAGAAGAGTTCGTCGATCTCACGCTGTCCAAAGGCGTTACGTAACGCACCCAGGACACTCACTGGCTCGTTGCGAGACCAGAGCGCCCGGCGTGGGCCCGCGTCACCGTTGTGTAGTGCGAGCTCGGCTTCGTACAGCTCGGTCTCGACCCAGCGTAGGAAGTCGTCGCGGTCGGTCATGCCGTCAGCATGTTAAGGGTCAAACACGACCCCGACACCCTCACAGCGCCTTCGCCAACCCGGAAGGATGCCCCCGCCGGCTCAGGCATTGTGAGAAAGCACCTCGCTCCCTGAGAGGTGCTCAAGGCCCGAATCCTGTGGTGCGTCTGTGGGGCGTCAGACAATAGGGATCATGAATCCAGCGAGCGGACGAGCCACCAGAGAATGCCCTGACCAGGGGTTTAGTGGAGCTGACGGGATTTGAACCCGTGACCCCCCTCGTTGCGAAAAATGCGGTCAAAACACTCTGACCAGGGCATTTGTCGCCGTTTCGGGTGCTTGTGGCGCAGCTGTGGAACAAGCGAAGTGAGACGTCGTGAGACTTGGTAGCGCGGCACTAGCCCTCCGTTTATTCGTCTTCCAGGCCAGGGAACCGTCCTGAAGTCGACGTCCAAATACACGGGCGCCGTCCTCGAAAGCCAAATCACAACCAAACCAGGCGATCCGAAGAAATCGGCTGCGCCAACGTCTATGTCGACGCCGCATCCCTTCACGGTGGTCCGCCTAGCGACGTCTCTAATTATGAGCCGGCGTCCGAGGCATCGCCTGACATGGAGAAATCCACCAAGTACCTGCTCAGAGGCCATTTCTGCTACGGGTGATTTCGCGTCATGTCCCACCCCATCGCACCCTCTGACGCGATCGACGCGCGATGGACAGGATGGGTCCCTTGTGCGCCGTGAGTCCGACATCGTGTCGGTATCGAACCGACTTGGCGTCGCTGCCACGTTGGGTTTGAGTGCCGCTCCATGCGGCGTGGGATGCGTGCTTGTCGTCGAATCTGATCCACTTTCTCCCGGTCGTCACGACGTTGGTGGCGGCGGGGTTCTTCCGGGTGTTGTGGCGACATTGGCGCCGCAATCCTTCGGCTCGATATGTGATGTGGTGGATGATCGGCGTTGGCCTCTATGGCCTGGGCACGCTAACGGAGGCGTTGACCACGATCTTCGGTTGGAGTGAGCCAGTGTTTCGTTCCTGGTACATCGCCGGTGCGCTCCTGGGTGCGGGTCCGTTGGCACAAGGCACTGTCTACCTGCTCCTCCCAAGGCGCATCGCCGACCGTTTGGCAGTGGCGTTGGTGACCTATGTAGCGATCGCCTCGGCTTTTGTCGTCGCCACACCACTCCTCTATGACCTGGTGGAGCCGAACCGGCTATCGGGTGTGGTAATGGCCTGGCAGTGGGTGAGATTGTTCTCGCCACTGGTGAACCTGTATGCGGTGGTTTTCCTGATCGGCGGCGCCATCTGGTCGGCTTGGAAGTACTGGCGACAGGGCGACGCGTCTTCGCGTGTCCTGGGAAATGTCCTGATTGCTGTGGGAGCGATCCTGCCCGGCATCGGCGGCTCGTTCGCCCGAGCCGGAGTGATCGAGGTGCTCTATGTGACCGAACTGATCGGGCTGCTCCTGATCTGGGCGGGCTATCGAGTGATCGTTGGCGACCGGGTGGCCTCGATTCACCGCGAGCAGAGACAGGTCAGCGCCCGATTCCCTACCGAAAACGACGAGAGGTAACCATCGATGAGAACAAAGATCGGGACAGCGCCCGCGCTCGTCCTCGCCGCCGCAATGACCCTGGCGGCGTGCGGCGGAGAGACCGCCGGGACGACCACGTCGGTCACCGCGCCGGATACCACTATCACCTCGACGGAGCCGTCGACCACAACCTCCACCACGGCGACGACGACGACGACGACAACAGATTCCGACGGACGGGTGTTCGTCGGTACCGACGGAGTCGAGACGCCAATCACCGACGTCTCGCGGATCATCTCGCTCAACGGCGACCTGACCGAGATCATCTTCGAGCTCGGTTTGGGGAACAACGTTGTGGGCGTGGACGTCACCACGACTTATCCACCGGAGGCGGCTGCGCTCAACGATCAGGGGCAGACGGTCGGGTTTGCCCAGCAGTTGACCGCCGAGGCGGTGCTCCGCTTCGAACCCACGCTGGTGATCGGCGACACTCAGGTTGCTCCACCTGAAGCCATCGAGCAGCTGCGTGGAGCAGGGATCCCGGTGGTGATCCTGGAAACCCAAACAACCCTGGAGGGCGTGGAGACCAAGATCAACCAGGTCGCTGAGATCCTCGGAGTGCCCGATGAGGGCGCGGCCCTGGCGGAGCGAGTCATGGGAGAGATCGACGCAGCCCGTGACCTCGCAGCCGACGACGACTCGGACCCGAGGGCCGCCTTCGTCTATGTGCGTGGCCCTCAGGTGGTGTTCCTGTTCGGAGCGGGTATGGCAACCCAGGCCATGATCGAAGGTGCCGGCGCGATCGACGCCGGCGTCGAATCCGGCGTGTTCGGACCGGCACCGCTGACACCCGAAGCTCTCGTAGCGGCGGCTCCCGAGGTGATCGTCCTGCCTGAGGCGGGACTCGAAGCGCTCGGCGGACTCGATGCCTTCCTGGCCCTGCCCGGGGTTGCCGACACCCCCGCCGCCCAGAACGACGCTTTCCTCGCCTACGACGAGGCCTACTTCTTCAACCTCGGTCCGCGTGCCGGACAGGCTCTGGACGAATTCGTCCGCGACCTGTACCCCGATATCGCGGGTTGACCGCTTCCAGCGAGTCCACACACGACTCCGACCCGTACGCCAACCGGCGGCGCTGGGTGGGCCCGGTCGTCGGGTTGCTTCTCCTCGCCGTGGCGTGGGGAGCGTTGTCCCTGGGCGCGGTCTCGGTGCCTACAGGTGAGGTGCTCGGTGTGCTCGCCCACAAGGTCGGTATCGACGTCTTCGCTGAATCATCGGCTCAGGCCGAGGCGGTGGTGTGGGGGCTCCGCATGCCCCGGATGCTGCTCGCATTCACTGTCGGAGCCACCCTCGCCCTGACTGGCGGGGTGCTGCAGGGACTGCTCCGCAACAACCTGGCCGACCCCCATCTACTGGGCATCGGCCCCGGTGCTGCCATCGGCGCCGCCATCGGATCATCCGCTGGGGGTGTCCAGGGAGCGATCGCCGGCGGGGTTGCCGCCGGCGTCATGTCTGCGTTTGCGATCCGTCGTCTCACTCGCGGCGCTTCGATCGACCCCACCCGGATCATCCTCTCCGGGGTTGCCCTCGGTGCCGCCCTCAGTGCCTGGGCGGGCTTCATCGTGTTCGCCGCGGATCGGGCCACCGTCCCCCCGATCGAGTTCTGGCTGCTCGGCAGCCTGGCCGGATCGACCTGGCGAGCCTTCGGCACGGTCATTGTGTTCGTCGCCATCGCCGCCACGGTGATGCTGGCATCCGCCCGCATCCTCGACATTTTCCGCCTCGGCGAGAGCGACGCCCGCCATCTAGGTATCGACGTCGACCTGGTGCGCACCGTCATCCTTATCGCCGTCGGAGCTGCGGTCGGGGCCACGGTTGGAGCCGCGGGTGTGATCGCCTTCGTTGGTCTGCTCGTCCCGTTCGTCGTGATCCGATTCACCGGGCCGCTGCACCGTCATCTGCTGGTGGTGTCACTGGCCGGCGGAGCACTGTTCGTCGCCGCCTCCGACCTGGTAGCTCGGCTCGCCATCCAACCCATCGAAATCCCGGTAGGTCTGGTCACCGCCGCCGTTGGCGGGCCCGTGTTTCTCTGGCTGCTCACCAGGCGGCGTGATGCCTAAACCCAGCATCGTCGCCAATGCGGCCACCTATCGAGTGCAGGGTGACACGTTGGTCTCCGATGTCGACCTCGAGATCGCACCGGGAGAGCTCATCGCCGTCATCGGACCCAACGGGGCCGGCAAGTCCACCCTCCTCAACCTGCTCTCGGGAGACCTCCACCCAACCGAAGGCAAAGTCCTCATCAACGGCATCGACACCTCCCGGGCCCTGCCCGGCGACCTCGCCCTCGAGCGATCAATCCTCACCCAGCGCGAACCCATCGAGATCCCCTACACCGCTTCCCAGGTCGTCGCCATGGGACGGTTCCCCCACCGACGAGACGAAACCAATACCCGCGAGCAAGACGCCGAGGTCATCGCCAACGCCATGGCTCAGACCGACACCACACGGTTCGCCAACCGCGCATACATCACGTTGTCCAAAGGAGAACAAACCCGGGTGTCTCTCGCTCGGGTCATCGCCCAAGCCACCCCGATCATGCTCCTCGACGAACCCACCACCGCCCTCGACGTGGCCCACCAAGAACGAATCATGAGCCGTGTCGCCGCGCTCGCCGGGCAGAAGACTGTCGTTGCCGTCCTCCATGACCTCAACGCTGCCGCCGTGCACGCGGACAGGATGGTCGTCATGAGCAAAGGATCCGTTGTCGCCGATGGCGGACCGCAAGAGGTACTCCAAGCCGACCTCCTCACGGCCGTCTATGAACAGCCGATGGTCGTCGTCGACCACCCGTTTCGGAACTGCCCTTTGGTGCTCACAGCCGGCCACCAAGACCCGACTTAGACGCCAGGCTGGGTCACCACTCGGGAGTCCACCGCATATACCTGCACCCCGACCAAAGCCGGGAGCTCGTAAGCGCACTCGATCACGAGCAGGTGCCCGAACCGCCGCGTGGCCAGCGAGGCTGGGAGGCACCCCATCGAAAAGCGAGCAACACCCGGCAGACTGCACTCAACAGAGCGCATCCGGCGTTGACCAAAAGACACGTGTACCAAAGGCGACCAGAGAGGCCGCCAACGCGGCGCCAAGTGGCCCTTACCGGGAAGGTGACAGCCGGTTCGATGGGAGCTATCTCAAGCGCGTTCGGGCCGAATGATCCAGCATCCGAATGATCTCGTCAGTTGAGTCCGACAGACCACTCAGCCTTGGGGCATGCGGTAGCCCATCCCCCGCACGGTGTCGACGACCTGGTCGCCCAGTTTCTTGCGTAGAGCGCGGACGTAGACCTCGACCACGTTTGAGCCTGGGTCGAAGTCGTAACCCCAGACGTGGGACAGAAGCTGTTCTCTGGAGAGGACCTGGTCGGGGTGACGCATGAAGGTTTCGAGCATGGCGAACTCGCGAGCCGTGAGCTCCATCTCCTGACCGTCGACCGTTGCGCGGCGGGTCCGGACGTCGAGGCTGATCTGCCCGACAGTGAGACCAGCGGCGTCCTCAGACCTGGTGCGGAGCCTGGCTCGGATGCGAGCGACCAGCTCGTCGAGGCGGAATGGCTTGGTGACATAGTCGTCGGCGCCGGTGTTGAAGCCGGCCACGGTGGCGTCGGGCCGGGCGGTGAGGATGATCACCGGAAGACGTTCGCCATGCCGCCGGATGTCCTGTAATGCCTCGAGACCGTCGATGTCGGGCAGACCCAGGTCGAGGATCATCAGATCGAAGTTTCCGTCGCGCGCCACTGAAGCCGCCATCCGGCCGCTGTCGACGACGAAGGTGGAGTAGCCCTGAGCCTTCAGTCCCTTCTCGAGGAATGAGGCGATCCGGGACTCGTCTTCGACGATCAGGATCCGGGCCACGTCGCGGTCCTCTTGGTCGCGTCTTGATCCACAGGGTCCGATTGGGTCCCCAAGTCGGTCTTCAGGATGACAGTCGGGGCCTCCGAGTGTGGGGTACCGGGAAGGATCATGCTGAACGTGGCGCCTTTTCCCGGTTCGCTCTCCAACTCCACCCGACCGCTGTGAGCCATGGCGATGGTGCGGACGATGGCCAGCCCCAGCCCGGCCCCTTCCGTTCTGCGTCCCGCCCGTCCCCGGGCGAAGCGGTCGAAGATGCGGTCCTGTTCTGTGGGGTCGATACCGATTCCGGTGTCTCGCACCCAGAGACGGACGCCGTCGTCCGACCAGGAGCTTCCCACTCCGATCTCGGCGCCTGGCGGGGTGTGTTCGACGGCGTTGCGGGCCAGGTTGAGCATCGCCTGCGTCACCCGGTGGGGGTCGGCGTGGATGATCCCCTCGGCGTAGGCGTCGAGCCGCCAGTCACGTAGCCCGAGGGCCCGCGACTTTGCCAGCAACTCGGTGGTGAGGTCGGTCAGTTCCACCACCTCACGGCGGATGAAGTCGGGCTGCTCTGCCTTGGCCAGAACGAGCAGGTCGTCGACGATGCGGGCCATCCGACTCAACTCGTCGTCCACGATCGCCAAGGTCTCCTTGCGCTCGTCGGGGTCGTCGCCGAGCAAGTCGAGGTGACCGCGGATGATCGTGATCGGGGTGCGCAGCTCGTGGCCGGCGTCGTCGACGAACCTCCGCTGAACGGTGAACGACTCCTCCAGCCGATCCAGCATCTCGTTGAAGGTCTGGGCGAGTCGGGAAATTTCGTCGTCGCCCTCGACCGGGATCCGGCGAGTCAGGTCACTATCGCTTATCGCCTCGGCGGTCTCGGTCAGGTCCTGGATCGGGCGGAGCAACCGACCAGACAGGAACCAGGCGACCAGCGTCACCATAAGGAGGACGAAGGCACTCACCGCCGCCTCGATGCGGACCGCGGATTCGATCTCCTCACGTTCGCCCTCGGTGAAGTTTGCTATCACGAAGACCCCGCGGGTGACTCCGTCGTATAACAAGGGCACGGCAAGGTACTGGACCGGTCCTTCTTCGGTGCCGATCTCACCCCGCTCCCCGGCGGTCAGTAAGCCCCATCGGGCGACCAGGTCCGGGTCGGTGTCGAGACGGAGCGGGGCCGGGGTGGTCCGATAGAACTCCCCATCGAGAAGAGCGATGTAGACCTCGCCTTCCTCGGGGAGATTGCGGCGGAGAAACGTGTCGAAGATGGCCTGAACGTCGTCGCCGAACCGCTCCCCGGTCAGGGGGTTGTGCCCACCCGCCAGAGTCTGCAGTTCTTCGCGTTCCTGCTCCAACGCGGCGGCGACCTCCCGTTCCAGACCGCGGAGCAGGAAGGTGCGTTGGAGCAAGAGACCGCCCACGGCGGCCACCACCAAGAGGGCGGCAACCGAGCCGAGGACCCTGAGCCGGAAACTGGGCCGAAACCGAGGACGGTCAGTCATCACCGCCCCCATCATCGTCGTCGCCCCCATCGTCATCACCGCCCGCATCGTCGTCGTCGCCCCCATCGTCATCGTCGTGGTCATCCCCGTCGTCGTCGCCGCCGTCATCGCCGTCATCGCCCGGTGGTGGTGGTTGGGCTGGTAACTGTGGCGTGGTCTGCTGATGAGTCGTCGTCGCCTGGGGAGGCGGACCCAGGGTCGGCGGTGGCACCACCCTTTCGTCGAGGACCGTGGTCGAGGTGGCGGCCGGACTGACCCCGGTCGTCGAGGTCTCACTTGTATCCGGGTCCAGGATGATCGGGTCGACTGATGGCAGCGAAGGGCTGGCCATGGCCGAGATGACCGCATACCCCAGCGCCACTCCGACCAGGCCGGCTCCAATCACTGCGAGCAACCGGCGGTTTGGGTTCACGGCACACAGAATCGTCCGCCCAGGGCGCGACCAAGATGAAACGAAAATGAGAATCTCCTCATCGTCTTTCGAACCCCTGGAGATGAAGAGATTCTCATCTCCAGTTCAGGTCGACTCAATCTGGGAGAAGGACGCTGCGGGGCGATGACCCATACGGTTCCGCCACCCACCGGCATGATCCCGGTCGATGAGGATTGGCCGGCGGCGCTGCGTCTCATGCTCGGTCCCGATGCCGCCGGACTCCTCCAGGCAGTGGCCGATGCCGCCGGAGGAACCCTGACCAGCTGGCGGCCCCGCCAGGTGAACCATCAGCCGGCCCGATCAACGGTGGTCCAATACCGGACCGGAATCCGGTGGGCCGACGGCGAGACGACTTCTGAGACCTTCGTCGCCGCCACCGGGGACCGCATCCCCCCGAAAGGTGCCGCCTTGTTCGACGATGGGACGAACCGGGTTGCGGTCTGGCGCTGGCCGCATGACCCGTTCCTTCCCGGTCTCTCCGAGGCCCTTGATCCTGCCCTGGTCGGTTCTCTCCTCGATGACTTGGGGGTGGACGGTGGGGCCGTTCAGATCCGCACCCGGGCCTACCGGCCCGGCCGGCGCGCGGTGGTGGAGGTGACCGGGCGCCGCGGCCGTCTCTTCCTCAAGGTCGTCCGCCCCAGCAAGGTCGAAGGCCTCCACCTCCGGCATCGCTTTCTGGTCGAGCATCTCCCCGTCCCGGACAGCCTGGGGTGGAGCGACAGCGGCATCCTCGTCCTCACGGCACTCCCCGGTGAGACCTTGAGGTCCGGGCTTCGCTCCACCCGACAGCAACTCCCACAACCCGAAGCCTTGTCACAGCTGCTCGATCGTTTCCCGTCTCAGCTGGCCTATGAGCGCCCCCATCGCGATCTCATCACCTTGGTGTCGCATCACTTGTCGGTCATCTCAGAGACCGTGCCGGCCGCGAAGCCCAAGCTCGAGGCGACGCTGGAGGTCCTCACCAGCGGCGGCGAGGACGATCCGGGCTCGGTGACGGCGGTCCACGGAGATCTCTACGAGGCCCAGCTCATGGTGAATCGTGGTCGGATCACCGGGCTCCTCGACATCGACACCGCAGGGTCCGGATTCCGTGTCGACGACCTGGCCAATTTCTGCGCCCACCTCTCGGTGCTCGCCCAGATGACCGACCGACCACGGCAGGTTCGTCGTTTCGGGGCGGGTCTGTTGAGCCATGCTGAGATATTGCACCCGAGGCCGGTGTTGCGGCGGCGGATCGCTGCTGCGGTGCTCGGGCTGGCCACAGGGCCCTTCCGGGTGCTGGAGGCCAACTGGGAGGCCAACACCGCCCGCCGTCTCGACCTCGCCATCCAATGGATGACTGAAACGGCCGGCAAGTGATGAGAGGACTCTCATTCGCCCCTCACCCATGGTTCATCTCCAGGGCGGACGATGAGACCAACAGCGAAACCCCCCCTTTGAAAGGAGGTCCATTATGGAACTCAATCGCTGGAAACTGATGGCCGGAGGCGCCGCCCTGATAGGAGTGGCGGCAGGCGGCGTCAGTGCGGCCACGGCCGACGACGGGATCGATCTGAACGACCGCCGCGGCGAGATCGTTCTCGTCCAGGCAGACACCGCCACCGGAGCGGACTTCACCGCCCTCGATGATTCCCCCGAGTCGGCGGACTCGCCCAACGAGAGTGTCGAGGAGTCGGCAGACTCCCCCTCCGACAGTCCGGGTGACCCACAGTGGGTCGATCCTTCCCCAGAGTCGGCAGACTCACCCAACGAGAGTGTCGAGGAGTCGGCAGACTCCCCCTTCGACAGCCCAGACGACCCCGGGTTCGTCGATCCCTCTCCCGAGTCGGCAGACTCACCCAACGAGAGTGTCGAGGAATCGGCAGACTCCCCCTTCGACAGCCCCGACGATCCCGAGTTCGTGGACCCGTCCCCGGAATCGGCCGACTCACCCAACGAGAGTGTCGAGGAGTCGGCAGACTCCCCCTTCGACAGCCCCGACGATCCCGAGTTCGTCGCGCCAGCCCCGTCCCCTGCCCCGGCGCCTACCCCAGCGCCCGCTCCCCCCGCGGCTGGATCGGCGGATTCCGGTGGGTCTGCCGGGTCGCCTGACATCGGCGGCAGCGGCGACAGCTAATCCGAAGGGGTCCGAGGAAGGCGGCGGTCCTGCATCCGCCGCCTTCCTCATGTGGGACGGCCGGCCATTTCAACCCAAAAACTCGAGCGTCGGTGCGGTCTATCGACTTTCCTGAATCGCTCGTCAAGACACTCGCCTAGCGTCTCACCAATTGGCCCCCTGGGGGACACCCTCGTTGCGCCGTGGGACTCTTCTGATGTCGTCCAGTGTGGTTGCGGGCCGGTTTCTGGGAGCGACGCCAGCTGATGAGTGGTTCCAAGATCTCCTTGTTTGACATCGGCACGTGGTTGTGGAGCTGACGGGATTTGAACCCGTGACCCCCTCGTTGCGAAAGATGCGGCCAAAACCTTGTCACCAGGGGTTTTAGGGCCCGATGACGGTCCTGTGGCGCGGCTGTGGGGCGAGCGACGTGAGAGATCGTGAGACCTCCATGAGACTTGACAACAAGTCGAATGAGGTGCGGCCAGAAACCCGATGGTGACGGCTGGAAAAGTCGCGGAAAGAGAGCCGGTGGCACGCTCACCGACAAGCCCAGACGAGGTCGGTGGCAGAACCGCCCACCGGCGGGTCGCGTCACTTTCAGCAATTCCTTGACACCACCTGGCTAGAAGGAGGCAAAGGCCCCGACCAAAGGAGGCGTCTATGTCATCGACAATCACCTTGCAGGATCCCGGAATCGAAGGTGAGAGCACGCGTTCGAGGAGATCGCCCATGAAGGATCAGATCATCGCCTTCTTCACCGGTGCATTCTTCATCGGTGTCGG
>JAICNB010000121.1 GCA_025928935.1 Acidimicrobiia bacterium | reverse complement strand
GGAACAGGCTGGATTCCTCGTATGTCAACGCCGGGTTGCGGATGAACTCCTCCAAAGTGGCCACGTGGGGGTTCCACCCGCCGCCGCGAAAGGAGAAGCCGACGAAGGAGGTGCACTGCTCCAGGTCCACCTCGAAGCCGAGGGCGATCCCGGCCACGCCCAAGGCCAGGATCGATCCGTGCAGGACTCGGGCGTGGGATTGGATCGGGCTGACGGGGGGCAAGGACCAGATCCGGAACGGGAGACGGCGACCACCAGCCATGTGGTGATAAACGTCAAAACCCAGCCTGCGCGCCACAGTGTGGACCCAGCCCTGCAGATTCACCCGCACCCTCCCGGTACCGGACCGCGTCGGTCGGCGATCGGGATCAGATTACTGAGAGGCTGGCTGTCGTCCAGACCCTCAATGGCAGGTGGCGCTGCCGCTGTCCGAGAACGGCGTACCCGGCGGCGTCAGGTACTCGAAGTCGTAACCGCCGGCGTACAGGCCAAGGGCCAGCACCCCGAACGACTCGTTGAACCTGGTGGCGCTGTTCGGCGAAGGGCCCAGGAACTCGTCGAGCGAGCGACCACCAGTCCCGACGGTGAACTGGACGATGCCGTCCTCGTCTTCGTCTCCCTCTGGCTCTTGGGGCAGGAATCGTTCGTAGAAGTGGTCGTTGCCGCTGATGATCACGTCGGCATCGGCATCGTCCAACGCCTGGACGATGGGGAGCATCTCGGGATTGGTGCCCCCAGAGCGAGAGCTGAACAGTGGCTGGTGCCAATAGGCGAGAGTGCACGCCGCGGACTGCGCCTCGAGATCCTGCCTGATCCACTGCTCTTGGGGCGAGCCGGCTTCACAGCCACCGATCTCAGTGCAGTTCGAATTGACCACGACGATGTGCCAGCCGCCGAAGTTGTAGCTGTAGTAGCCCTCGCCCGGGTTGCCCGCCGCCTCGCCGAAATACTCGAAGTAGGCGGCCGCGCCCTGCGTCCGGTACTCACGGGAGCCGACCGCCGGTCGGGTGATGTCCTTTTGCCGCCCCCACGACGGTTCGTAGCAGTTTGCGAAGATCTCGGCCGACCCATCCTCGTAGGCGTTGTCGCCGGCGGTGAACACGACTGCCTCATCGGCCTCGCCGACGACTTGGTCCAGCAGTGCTGCGGTCGTCTCGTCCCCATCGCTGTCACAGCTGGCGATGTCCCCCGCGCCGACCAGAACTGTTCTCTGGCCCGACACCCCGTCACCGGCGGCGGCCAGCGTGACCACGAGGGTCGGCGCGCTCGCCCCCTCCCTCGATTCGAAGTCGAGCCCGTCCTCCGACTCGGTGCTGAGATAGAAGGAGACCGGTCCGTTGCCGGTGACAGCAGCGGTGACATCAACCTCGACCACGGTCCCGCCGACGCCGCCGGCCAGCGGAGTCAGCGAAGCCCCTACCGGAGGCGCCGACGACCAGGTCGTGTCGGTCTCGGTCCATTCCCCGTCGACCAGGCTGACCAGGGCCCCTTCCTCGGAAGCGTCGATCTGGAAGAGCTGCAATCTGGCCGAGGCCACGGAACGGCCCTCGGGGATATCGGCCACATCGAAACCGATCAGCGCGCGCCGGGTGTCGGCGCCGTCGAGCTCGATCTCGAGAGTGGGCTCGGTGCCGAAATTGGTGTCGGGATTCTCGTTGTCGACCACCGTGTCCCGTGTGGCGACCACGACTACCTCCTCGGCGGGCGGTTGGGTGGTCGTAGTGCTCGGCAGGACCGTCGTTGTCGGGAGCGCGGACTGAGTGGTCGGGGGCGTGGTGGTGACAAGAGTGGTCAGCGTGGTGGTTGCCGGCGTGTCGTCCCGTGCTACCAGCAGTCCGACTACCACTCCCGCCAGTACGATGCCCAGCCCGGCCAGGACATGGATGATGATGTTCTGTCGGTTCGCGGACGAGGGCTTCTCAGCGGTGATGTGCGATCCTCTGGCCGGTGGGAACGGCGCAATTTAGCCCTCCGACCTCCCTACCCCTCCGGGAGCCCCCCTGGCGGCTTGCGAGACACTGTCCATCGAGTGCGCCAGAGAACCCGGCCCGTCTGCCAGCGGAACCATTCCCACCACACCCTTGGCCGGGAGGCGGGCTTGGCCGCCGCTCGGGAATATCCGAACTCCTCGAGCGCTTCGCCGGCGATCGCCTCGAAGAGCGCCAGGTCGTCCGGTGTCATCGAGGTGCGCCAATCGATCAGCCCTTTGGTGGGCGTCATGGTGAGATGCTGGTGGTCATTTGGGTTCTTGGCCTCGGCGAGGAAGCTCTCCGAGGTCTTCTGATAGTCGAGCATCACCGGGTCGAAATCGAGGTCCAGAAACGCACAGATTGCCCGGACCGTGCCCTCCGGATCGTCGACCAGGTCCTCGTAGCGAAACTCCCGATATCGACTGTCCCCTATGCGGTGCCCCGACTCACGGCCCCGGGTCACCCTCAGCCGCCAGTGAAAAGCCCCTTCGGCGACGCTGGACGGCCCTTTGTCCCGCTCCAGATAGGCCAGGGTGACGTCCCGGCCATCTCTGACCAGGTGGACGAAGCGGGTCTCCGGGAGGACCTCGGCGATGGGCTCGATGAAGGTGATGTAGAGCGGTGTCTTGTCCCCGTAACGTGGTTTTCCCCGGTCGGTGGCATACAGCTCGAAAACCACTCTTATCGCCTCGGGAAAGGTCGTCACCTTGCGCGATTCGAGCCCGACCCGCACCTGCTCCCTGGGGATGCCGAGGCGCCTGTAATTGCCCACTGCGTAGAGGTCGGAGAGGAATCGGTCGACCTCGAGCCCGTCATCCGTCTCGTAGTCGGCTCGCTTGGGAATCATGGTGGCGAGAAATCGCGGCTCGTGAGCCACCGTGAGTTCGGGATGCGAGCCGAAGATCATGCCGAGAAGGGTCAATCCCGATCGTCCGCTGCTGACGAACATCGGGACCACCGGTTGCACCGGGGCACCGTAACAGCGAGCAAACAGGTGGTTACTCGAGGGTGAATCCCCCGGTTTTCAAAGCCAAGTGACGCCCTAATATGTCGCCCGCATGACATCGAGAACAAGTTGGTGGGGCAGGACTTCCCTTTGGCAGCGTTTCTTGCTGCTGCTGGTCGTGGTCGGCGTGGCCGCCGCGGTCTATTTCTTCTTCTTCCGGGGCCCGGCTCCCGAACCTTCCATTTTCAGAGTCTCCAGCGGTGGTGGTGAGGCCACGCTGGTCGTCGAGGGCAACGACCCAGCCTGGTCCCCGGATGGCAACTCGGTCCTCCTTACGGCAGACGATGACGAAGGGGTGACCGGGATCTACGTCTTCGAGATCGGTGGTTCGGCGCCAAGCCTCGTAACCGAGGGCGGCAACCCGTCGTGGTCACCGGACGGCAGTCAGATCGTCTACGCAATCGAAGACGACGCCGGGGTGTCCAGCGTCTACACCATCGACGCAGCGGGAGGGGAGCCAACCTTGCTCACCGAAGGGGACGAGCCCGTCTGGTCACCCGACGGTTCGCTGATCGCCTTCACCGGACTGAACGATGCCGGCGCCGCCGGGGTGTACACCTACGAGCTGGCCTCGGAGGCGGTCACCCTGCTCACTCCCGGTGAGGAGCCGGCCTGGTTCCCGGACGGGTCGATGCTGGCCTTCACCAGTGAGAACGCCGAGGGCGACTCAGAGATCCAGACCTTCGACCTGGCCAGCTCAGAGATCGTCTTCGTCGCCGGTGGCGACGACCCGTCCGTTTCACCCGATGGCTCGACCATTGCATTCACCGGTGAG
>JAICNB010000061.1 GCA_025928935.1 Acidimicrobiia bacterium | reverse complement strand
TCATCTGGCGCAGCTCGTCGTCTGTCTGGAGCATCACCCCGCTCCCCTGGCTCACTCGATGCACCGGTACGACACGGCGGCTGGCCTCGTCGATGACCGCCTCGAGGGCCTCTGGACCCTCGGTGGAAGGGATCTCCACCCGATACTGCCCCCCATCGGGGAAGCGAAGGGCGGAGACGGGCAGATCTGCAACATCGGCGGCAGGCACCCCGAGCCCATCCAAGAAGGCTGAACTGTCGGTCAATGGATCATCGCCTTTCAGTCCGTCCAGGCTCGGTCATCGAAGGGCTCCCCCGGGTCGAGGCGTCTGGCCACGAGCCAGCGTCCAACCTCGGATGCCGCGGCGACCGGGTTAGCCAGTTTGCCCAGGCCCGTGATCTCGATCTCGACCATGTCGCCGACAACGATCGTGGTGGTCATCGGCGGCACGACACTGGTTCCTGTTGCCAACACCACTCCATCCGGGAACGACATCTGGCGGAAGAGGTACCCGGCCAGCTCGGCGAAATCACGCTTCAGTCGATTGGTGCTGGATGCACCGGCGAAGATCGGCGCCCCTCCGCGGGTGACCGTCATGCTGATCTCCATGACGCCTCGGTCCGGGATCAGCCAGGCGGGAACGATCGACCTGCCGATGGCACAAGAGCCGTCGTAGACCTTGGCCTGGGGCAGGTAAAGGGGGTTCTCTCCCTCGATGGCCCGGGAGCTGACATCGTCGACGATGGTGAATCCGACCATCTCACCCTTGTCGTTCAGGACCAGCCCGACCTCCGGCTCGGGGACGTTGTTGGGCGAGTCGTCGCGTATGCCGATGGGCTCGCCGTGGGTGACTGTCCTCCATGCGAGGCCCTTGGCGAACAGCTCCGGCCTCTCAGCGTGGTACACCCGCAGATAGACCTCGCGATCCCCGCTCTCCTCCTCTCGGGCCTCACGGGAGGCCAGGTAGGTGACTCCGGCTGCCCAGACCTCGGTGGCGCCGTCGATCGGAGGAAGGAGGCGAAGACGGTGGAAGGGGATCGGCGCCTCGACCCGAGCCAGTCTCGCTGCCAAGTCGTCGACGCCGAGCCGGAGCAGATCGCTGACGGAATCGACGCCGGGGAGCGGCGCCACCCCCCCGACCTGGCCGATTCCGACGATGAGGTCGCCCCGATCGAGGTCCAGGGCGCGGACGATATGGCCGACCAGATCACTCATCGAGCCAAACCGCTCGACTCCCGGCTCTCACTCCGGTATCGCGTCCAACAAATCGTCGACCGTGGCGATCTCGGCCACGTTGGTCAACGCGTATTCGAGTGACGCGCGCTGCCAATCGGCGTTCATGGTCGAGGTGGCGTCACTCACGACCACCGCCCGGTAGCCGGCGTCGGCTGCGTGGCGGGCGGTGTGCTCGATCGACATGTTCGTCCAGGCCCCGGTGATGACCAAGGTCTCCGTCCCGTGCGCCCGCAGCAGGGTGTCGAGACGGGTTCCATAGAAGCCGTTCATGCGACTCTTCTCGACCACGTAGTCGCCGTCCTGCGGCTCGAGCCCAGGCGCCGGGGCTGCACCCCAGGAACCACGGACCACCGCCCCGTTGTCCTTGATACCTCGATAGAGCGGAGCATTGAGCTTCAGCCCCCTTGCGCCTTCCTCGACGATGTACCAGACGTGGATGACAGGAATCCCGGCGATGCGGGCCCGCTCGGCGAGCCGAGCCGCGTTGGCCACGACGTTCTGCGAGGTGGCGTGATCGTAAGAACCTGTACCGGCGAATGCGCCACCCTCTGAGACGACGTCGTTTTGCAGGTCCTGGATCACCAGGGCCGTTGTCGAAGGGGCGATCTCGATCTCAGGCATTGTCTCCTCCGGTCATTTCGACCCGTTTCATGTTTGGGACCGGGGCGCCCGCCACCGCTGTCTCGATGCGGTAGACCGATGTCGAGGCCGTGATGAAGAGCGTGGTCCAGCGGGGTCCGCCCCAATTGAGGTTGCCCGCGACCTCCGGCACCTCGATCGTGCCCAGGTGCCCTCCCGTGGGATCGAACACCCAGATCCCGTTGGGACCGGTCACCAATACGTTGCCCTCGGCGTCACATTTCATCCCGTCCACGACGCCGACTTCGAAGTCGACGTCCCCCACCCTGTCCGCGAACGTCGATCGATGGCCGAGACCGCCGTCGGCCGATCTCGGATACGCCACGATCAGTGCCCGCTCGGTGTCGTTGACGTAGAGGACGGTCTCATCCGGGCTGAGACAGAGCCCGTTGGGCTGGGTGAAATCGGTGTCGACCAGGGCGAGGTCGCCGCCAGACAATCGATAGACCCCACGGAAATCCAGGTCGGGGTCCCTCTCCAGGCCAAAATCACGTGTGCGACCGTAGGTGGGATCGGAGAAGAAGATGTCGCCGCCCGTGGCCACGATGACGTCGTTGGGGCTGTTGAGCTCCTTGCCGTCGTAGGTGCTGGCCAGGAGTTCGATCTCTCCGCCATCGCTTTCTCGGACCAGCAGGCTGGTGGAGTGCTCACAGACCAACAACCGACCGAAACCGTCATATGCCATCCCGTTGCACTTGTTGGCAGGGTCCCTGACCACTGTCACGCCGTCAGCCGGAGACCACCGACGTCTGATATCACCTGGCATGTCACTGAATAGAAGGAAACCCTCTGGGTTCCACACCGGTCCTTCGGTGAAGATGAAACCAGTCGCGATCCGCTCCAGATCGCCCTCCAGATAACCGGCCAGGTCGTTCCGCATTTGCGCCTCTCGGTTTTCATTTGTGAACAGCGAAGACGCCCAACTGTAGGACGGCCCCATGGCTCGGGCAACCAGAGCGCGATCGATTTCTCCCCCCCGAATTTGGGCCATCTTGGCCCGGCTCGAACAGCAACCGATTGCGAATCGCCGAGTCAATCTGGTTGCGAGTTCGCCATCGCAAACTTCTTGGTGGTTGATTCGATTGACATCGCGAGGGGACACTGGTACCAATACCGCCCGGAGCGCATGCTTCGTGAGCGGGCCCGGAGGAGGAGGCCGCGGAGGAGGAGACATTCGTCCTCCTGCTCTCTTGGCGTCAGCCGGCGGGTGTTCGGCGATCACAAAGGAGAGACAAATGCGGACAATGCGAGCAATGGTGTTGCTGCTCGTGATGGCTCTGATTGCATTGGCCTGTGGAGATGGCTCCGACACGACGACGACGGCGGATGGCGGCGCGGTCACCACGACTACGGGTGATGACGGCGGGGCCACCACCACCGCCGCCGAAGCAGGGTCGACGACCACCGCCGCCCCGGAGGCGGAGAGCCTGAGCGTGATGATTGCGAATTTGCGCTCCATTCAGTACTTCCCGGTGTACCTGGCGGATGCTGCCGGGTATTTCGCCGATGAGGGCATCGACGTGGGCGAGATCCAGATCGTCTCGGGTTCCGGCGCTGCTATCCAGCAGGTGATCGCCGGCAACGTCGAGCTGCTGATCTCGAACCCGGCGGCCTCGATCAGCGCTGTCGCCGGCGAGCAAGGCGACGTTGTGGTCTACTGCTCTTCTCACTATCAGAACGTGTTCACCCTCGCTACGCCGACCTCGACGGGCATAACGGACATCGCCGGCCTGGAAGGCGGGACAATTGGTATCTCCGAGCCATCCGGTGGTGAGGTGCCGGTCGTGCGGGCCGCCATGGCCACGGAGGGGATGGTGGACGGCGAGGATTACCAGTTGCTGGCCATCGGGGAAGGCGGCCAGGTCACATTCGAAGCTCTGAGCAGCGGCGATGCAGACGCCTACTCCTCGAGCGTGTACGACGTGGCCTCGATCGAAGCCGCGGGTCTAGAGCTGACCCACATCCTGCCTGACGAGTTCGTCTACGTGCCCTCGATTGGGTATTCGGTGCTGCGCGAGACCTTCGACAACCGAAGCGACGTCCTCACTCGATTCGCTCGGGCCACGGCCCGGGCCTACGAATGGGGCAAGCTGGAGGAGAACCGGGAGCAGGTCAACGAGCTGATCGAGCCATACAATCCGGAGCTCTTCGAGGATCCTGCGTTCGTCGACGCGACCTGGGACGCCACCCTCACATTGATGACACCTCCGGACGAGATGGGCGACCCCGATTACTGCACCCACTACATCCCGGGTTGGGAGACCTATGTGGCTGCAGCCCTGGAGACCCCGGTCGAAGAGGGAGGTCTGCCCGGGGAAGTGGACATCAATTCCATGGCGGATCAATCCCTGGTCCCCGCCATCAACGAGTTCACCCCCGAGGACATCGAGCCCCCTGGTCTGGGTTGAGAAGACTCCTCGGACCGAGCCGAGACGG
The DNA here is from genome assembly GCA_025928935.1 of Acidimicrobiia bacterium. Classification (GTDB taxonomy): domain Bacteria; phylum Actinomycetota; class Acidimicrobiia; order Spongiisociales; family ZC4RG35; genus JARDZU01. The sequence goes on along the minus strand of JAICNB010000061.1, from coordinate 14,596 downwards.
CTCCGACGTGAGGGGCCTAGGGTGTCGCCGACAGACGTAGGAGCAGCTGGCAGATTGAACGGCAAGGGACAGGCCGCCACGTCGGACGCAGACGGCCACACGGCCCTGGTCAGATACGACAGTGTCTCGATGACCTATCCGTCCCGAAGGGGTCGGCCGCCGCTGAAAGCGCTCGAACCGGTAGATCTATCCGTGGAAAGAGGCGAGTTCATCTGTCTGGTCGGGCCCAGCGGATGCGGCAAGACCACCCTTCTCAAGATAACCGCGGCCCTGCTCACACCGACACAGGGATCAGTGCTGTTCAAGGGCACTCCACTTTCCGAGCCCAACCGCGCGATCGGCGTCATGTTCCAGAAGCCGGTCCTTCTCCCTTGGAGGACAGTCGAGAAGAACGCGTTCCTCCCGGCAGAGATCGGCGGGACCATGGGCCCGGACACAGCGGACCGCGTGGCGAAGGTGCTCTCCATGGTCGGCCTGCACGATTTCGCTACAGCCCTCCCCGACCAGCTATCAGGTGGCATGCAGCAACGGGCCGCCTTGGCCCGGACCCTCGTATACGAGCCAGAGCTCCTGCTCATGGACGAGCCGTTCGGAGCTCTCGACGAATTCACCCGTGAGGCGATGAACCTCGAGCTCTCCGAACTAACCAGCCATTCCGGCATCACATCTCTCTTCGTGACCCACAACATCCCGGAGGCAGTCTTCCTCGCCGACCGCGTGGTCGTCATGAGCCCTCGGCCGGGTCGAGTGTCCGGGGTGGTCGAAGTGCCGTTTCCCAAGCCGAGAAGGGTCGACTTCATGCGAGATCCAGCTTTCACAGACCTGACCTTCGAAGTCCGATCGATCCTTGCCGAGGCGGAGGACAAGTCCCGAAAGGCGAAAGAGACCCGGCCATGAGCACCTACACCGTCACCGATCAGGACACCGGCGCCGAGGTCGAGCTCGACGTCTACACCAGAGACAAGGACCCTGAGCGCTGGAAATGGCGGGCGATTGCCATCGTCGTAGTCCTCACCTTCCTCCTCATCTGGGAGTTGCTACCTCGGCTCGGCCTGGTATCGACCATCATCCTCCCCCCGGTCACAGAGGTGTGGGCCGGTCTAATGGAGCTTCTCGGGCAGGAGACCTTCCCCAACCACCTTCGCGTGACCTTGATCGAGATGCTGTTCGGTTTCGTGATCGGGACGCTCATTGGCTTCGCGTCCGGCGTGGCATTGGGTGTCTGGGAATCGGTGAAGAAGTCTGTATACCCCTTGGTGGTTGCGTTCCAGTCGCTCCCCAAGATCGTCCTCGCCCCGTTGTTGATCACTTGGTTCGGTTATGGGATCGAGTCCAAGATCGCCATGGCAGTGGTCATCTCCTTCTTCCCGGTCCTCATCAACACGATGGTCGGCCTGGAGACAGTGCCAGACGAGGCCCGTCAACTGATGCGGTCCCTCCGCGCATCGAAGGGCCAGGTGTTCCGGAAGCTGTCTCTCCCGCATGCCGCCCCGCTCATCATGGCTGGTATCAAGACGGGTCTGACCTTCGCCGTAATCGGTGCCATCGTGGGTGAGTTCGTTGGCTCATCAGAGGGTTTGGGCTATCTACTGCATGCATATGGTTTCCAGCTGCGCATCGACAAAGTGTTCGCCGTGATCGTGGTGTTGTCCCTCATTGGGGCACTCCTCTACTTCGCCATCGACTGGCTGGAGAAGCGCCTCATCTACTGGCGTAGCGACACAACACTGGTCTGAGCGATGAGCTGAATTTGATCCCACAGCGGGCTGGATATCCCGCGGCATTCATCTGTTGACCTGTGCTCAGACGTGCGACAAATCCACGGAATCGACTCCATGGATGCAGATCCTCTCGTCTTCGTCCCCGCTACCTCCGCTCGCCCCCACCGCGCCGAGGATCACCCCGCTCTCGTCCTTGATCAGCACCGCGCCTGCCTGAGGAAGGAGCTTTCCACCAGCGGTGCTTGCCAGAGTCAGGTAGAAGTTCGGATTGTCCTTGCCACGCTCACCGAGGTCCCGACTCGACGTGCCGAAAGCGACCGCGCCCCATGCCTTGCCAAGCGCCACATCGAACCGGAACATGCTTGCCCCGTCCTGTCGCTGCGCAGCCTTGATATCGCCCGAGTCGTCGACGACAACCACCGTCATCGGCTTGAAACCGAGCTCGGACGAGTGGAGCAAGGCGGCATCGATGATCTTGTTGGCGATCTCGAGGCCGAGGGCGGAGATGTCAGCTCCTCGCGACCAGGGCGAGCTCCTCCTCTACGGGCTGAAGCCGACCGGCGATCAGCTCAAACATGCCGGCCCGGTCGAGGCCGGTCTTGAGACCGAGGAGAGCGGCATCACAACCCAGCTTGCGAGAGACGTCGCGCGCGCCCTGATCGATCGCCTGCAGGGCGTCGGTCAGCTCTTCGGCCCCACCGCGTGTAATCGGCAGTGCCACGCTGATGGCGGCGATTGTCGCTCCCAAGTGATCCCTTATCGGGACCGCAACGCAACGCAGCCCGGTGGCGTATTCCTGGTCGTCGACGGCGAACCCCATCAGCTTCACCCAGCGCAGCTCCTCGACGAGGGCGTCGGGTGCCGTGATGGTCCTCGAGGTCATCGTCTTCAGGGTGCGCCCCCGCAGATCGTTGAGGATGTCGGCTTCACGCCGATCCGAGAGAAGTACTTTGCCGAGTGCCGTCGTGTGGGCCGGGACCCGCGATCCGACGATGGCCTGGACCCTGAGTGGTTGGGAGGAGTCGACACGGTCTAGGTAGACCTCCTCCAGACCATCCAGGACCGATATCTGCACGGTTTCGTCGAGTCTGGCCGAGATCGAGGCGATGACGGGCCGGGCCTCAGTCAGCAGGTCGCGATGAGATACGAAGGCCTGGCCCAACTCCCACGTGCGAATCCCGATCCGGTAGGTCTTGGTGTGAGGGTTGAACTCGAGGAAGCTGCGTTCCGTCATGACCGCTAGCAGCTCGTGGGTACTGCTCTTAGGGAGCGACAGGGCGCGGGCGATGTCGCTGAATGTCGTGCCCTGGGGCACCGTGGCCACGTATTCGAGCACCTGCAACGCGCGGTCGGCACTCTTGGCGCGTGTCCGCCCCGTCGGATCGAGATGAGCCTTTTCGTTCAACATGCCGAACAGTATACGACGGCGAACTGAGGTGGGAAATGCACACCCGCCTTGCAGTGATCCTGGTTCTTTCACCTGACGGCAGTTTGAGGGTTCTCATCAATCGCATCCCTCTTCACTCACCTGTCTTTGGACGGAGTTCGCGCGTAGGAACACCGAGCAAATACTCGATCGAAGAGGCGCTAACGTGCCGTAATGATCGCATCTCCGGTGACGAACTCACCGAATTTGTCTTCGCTCGTCGGCCGATTTGGGGCTCGCCGATGATCATCGACACTCACGCCCATTTCTTTCCGATGAAGGTGCTCGACTTCTACCGGGAAAACGGAGGTGACCGGGTCGAGATCACCACGGACGCGAGCGGCACGATCGCGGTGCACTACGACGGGAGGCCATTTCATCCAGCCCTCCCCCTCGGCATATACGACGCCGACGCCCACATCGAGGGCATGGATGCGGTCGGAGTGAGCCTCCATGCCGTTTCCGTGCCCCCACCGATGGTGTATTGGGCCGAGCCTTCGAAGGGGTTGGAGCTGTGTCGGCTCGCCAACGATGCCCTGAGCGAGATGGCAGCCACTTGGCCCGAGCGGATCATCCCTGTGGCCTCGGTGCCGCTTCAGGAGCCCGAACTGGCCGTCGAGGAGCTGAGACGCGTCGTAACGGTCCTGGGCCATAAGATGGTGGTAGTCGGGTCGAACATCGACGGTATCGAGCTCGACCACCCGTCGCTGGAGCCGTTCTGGGCCGAAGTCGAGCGCTTGGGTATCGCGGTGTTCGTGCATCCCATACTGGGCACCGTGACCGGCCATATCCCCATGGACCCCTATCGGCTCAATCTCTCCTTGGGGATGGTCACTGACACCACCATCGCCGCCTCTCGATTCATTTGTGCTGGGATCATCGACCGCTACCCCGGACTCCGGATCTCGTTCGCCCACCTCGGTGGTCTACTTCCCTTCGTCGGAGATCGCATCGACTACTTCCTCAGCCATCAACCGGGCGCCCGTATGGAGGCCCAAGGCAACTTCAACGATTACACGGGGCATTTCTGGTACGACGTCGTCTGCTACTCGGAGAGGATGTTGGAGACGGCGCTGCGTTGGGTGGGCTCCGACCGTCTGATGCTGGGCACCGACTCACCTTTCATGGGTGACTCGACGGCCGACATCAGGGCCGTCCTCGATGCGACCGACCTCCTCGACACGGCGGAGCGTGAAGCCGTGTACCGCGGGAACGCAAGCAGATTCCTTCGCCTCGACGAGGCACCGGTCGTCGATGGGTGATCTCCGGCTCGGCGCCCTTCTCTGGACCCAGGCTGCGTCCTGGCCGGAAATGAGAGAGGCTGCGCTCCGCATCGACCGGGCCGGGTACGAGCATCTCTGGTTCTACGACCACCTCTATGCGATCAACACCAGGGATCCATTCCTCCCGATATTCGAAGGATGGTCGATTCTCGCCGGGCTGGCCACGACTACCGAGAGTGCGAGGCTCGGGCTCTTGGTCGGAGCCAACACTTTCCGAAACCCGGCAGTGGTGGCCAAGATCGCGTCCACGGTGGATCACATGAGTGGGGGACGTGCCATCGTGGGGTTGGGCGGCGCCTGGAACGATCTGGAGCATCGAGCCTTCGGGCTCGAGTTTGGGTCCAGCGCGGGAGAGCGCCTCGGCTGGCTCGACGAGGCAGCCGACGCGATGCGGCGGCTCCTCGATGGCGAGAGCGTCACGTCTGCTCCCGAGGGCCACTACGGATTCCAGGAAGTACGGGTCGTTCCCCGGCCGCTGCAGGAGCACGTCCCGATCATGATCGGCGGGAGCGGAGAGCGCCGCACCTTGCGGGCAGTGGCTAGTCATGCAGACATGTGGAACTTGTTCGGCGATGCTCAGCGCCTGGCCGCCAAGGACTCAGTCCTGAGACGCCACTGCAAAGAGGTCGGTCGGGATCCCGAAGCCATCGAGAGGACGGTCAGCGCCAAGCTGGTCATCCGCGACACCGCCAAGGAGGCGCTCGAGGTATGGACTGCGCAGATGGAGCACAACCGCTGTCCCGAGGAGGATTGGGACGACTCCACCGAACTGTGGCTCGGACCCCCGTCGATGATCGCGGAGGAGATCCTCTCTCGCAGGGAGGTCGGGTTCGACACGTTCATCGGGATGCTGGCCGCTCCGTTCGACCATGAGACGATCGACCGGCTGATCGGCGAGGTCAGGCAGCTGGCGGGCTAGCCACGGACAACCCGTTCACACGGTGCTCTTCGATCGTGCCGGCCACGAGCCCGCTGTCGATGGCCCAGGCGACCAACCGCTGCAGATAGGCGAGCGCATCACCGCCCCGATCCTTGTGCACACCGATCGCCTGTTGAACCGAGGTGAATCGGCCATCGAGCACCCTGCTCCCTGGCAGCCGCTTCGCCTCCTCGAGGAGGCGGGGCCGAAGCCCGGCCAAGACCTCGAGCCGGTCGGCCACGAACACCTGGAAGCTCTGTTCGATGGTGTTGGTATGGACCACCTCGGCCCTGGCGACGTTGCGGTCCAACCAGAGCGTGTATGCGGCACCCTCCTTCGAGGCGATCCGCACACCGGGCACATCGACCTCCGTCGTCGTTGTGATCGAGGAGCCCGCCGGCACCAGGTACGTGGCCTCGATCTCGCAATAAGGGGGAGTGAAGACCACCTGCTCGGCCCGAGACGGGTCCGCACCGACGTTGCCCACGTCGATCATGCCCCGGGCCAATCCGTCGACCACTTCGCCAGGTTCTAGATAGGTGACCAACTCGTGGTCGATATCGAGGGCGCGGGCCAGTGCGGCGGCCAGAGACGGGGACACGCCGATCGGGCTCCCGTCGTCGTCCGTTCCGCTCACCAGGAGGAAGTTGCTCAGATTGACGCCTACCCGAAGCACCCCGTGCGGGGCCAGGGCGCGCACCGTGGCCGGATAGGTTGCCGGTGGCTCCGGATCGTCCGACATCTGGTCATTGTATTGATCGCCGTCTCTGACCGTGCAATATCGAAAGTGCATAATGTCTGGCCCAACCCCGGACGGGCATAATCCATGGAGAGCAGCCGAACACGACGTCTGAGCACGGCCCAGGCCCTGATCCGTTTCCTCCGCGCCCAGCAGACCGAGCGTGACGGGCTGCGACACACCTTCTTTGCAGGGTGCTTCGGGATCTTCGGCCACGGCAATGTCGGTGGCCTGGCCCAAGCGCTCCACGAGGACCGGCAGACTTTTCGGTACATCCTCGGCCGCAACGAGCAGGCGATGGTGCACAGCTCAGCCGGGTTCGCCCGCATGAGCAATCGGCTCCGGGCCTTCGCAGTTGCGTCCTCGATCGGGCCGGGCTCGACCAACCTGGTCACCGGGGCGGCAGGGGCGACCATCAACCGTGTGCCGGTCCTGCTCCTCCCCGCGGACATGCCCGCGTCGCGTATCCCTCGACCTGTGCTGCAGCAGGTCGAGCTGCCGTGGACCTCGACGATCTCGGTCAACGATTCACTTCGACCGGTCTCCAAGTACTGGGATCGGATCGAGAGACCGGAGCAGCTGCTCTGGTCGGCGCTAGAGGCAATGCGAGTACTCACCGATCAGGCCGAGACCGGGGCGGTGACCCTGGCCCTACCCACGGATGTCCAGGCCGAAGCGCACGAGTTCCCCGAGGAGTTCTTTCGCCCTCGGGTATGGCGAATCCCGCGGCCTGCGCCAGACCCAGTCGACTTGACCGAAGCGGTGGCGTGGATCAGGCAGGCGAAGACCCCGCTGATCGTGGCCGGTGGCGGTGTCATCTACTCCGACGCAACGGAGGCTCTGCGCCAGCTGGCCGATCGCACCGGGATTCCCGTCGTGGAGACTCACGCCGGAAAGGGCTCGCTCATCCACGGCCATCCCTCCAACGTGGGGTCACTCGGTGTGAACGGGGTCCCCGCTGCAGTCGAGCTGGCCCGCGAGGCCGATCTGGTTATCGGGTTGGGAACCCGATGGACGGATGTCACCACCGTCTCGCAAACCGCGTTCACACATCCCGAGGTGAGATTCATAAACGTCAACATCGCATCCTTCGATGCGCACAAGTTCTCCGGGCTGCCCCTCGTCGGGGATGCCCGCGTCGTGATCGATCTGCTCACAGAGGCCCTGGCCGGATTTCACGTCGCCTCCGAGTATCAAGATAAGGCAGCCCGCCTCGCGCGAGAGTGGGACGCCGAAACGATTCGCTACACCACGCTGGCCAACTCCCCATTTCCGTCGCAGGGTGAGGTGGTCGGCGCGGTCAACGACGCCGCGGAGCCTCGTGACGTGGTGGTCGCGGCTGCAGGAAGCTTGCCCAACGACCTCCAGAAGCTGTGGCGGGCACGCGACCCCAAGAGCTATCACGTCGAATACGGGTACTCCTGCATGGGTTACGAGATCCCGGCCGGTATCGGCATCAAGATGGCAGCGCCCGACCGGGAGGTCTTCGTGATGGTGGGGGACGGGACCTATCTGAGGATGCCATCCGAGATCGTGACCGCGGTCCAGGAGGGGATCAAGGTGATCATCGTCCTGGTCCAGAATCATGGTTTCGCCTCCGTTGGTGCCCTGTCACGACGTCTGGGTACCGAGGGCTTCGGCGCCGACTACCGCAGCCGCGGTGACGATGGGCAGCTGAGCGGGGACCGGCTCCCGGTCGACCTGGCCGCCAACGCCGGATCCCTCGGCGCTGACGTGATCCGGGTCGACACGATCGACCAGCTGCGCAACGCGCTCGACACGGCCAGGGCTGCCACCAGGACCACCGTCATCCACGTCGAGACCGATCCCTCGGTATATGTGCCCCGATTCCACTGGTGGGACGTGGCGGTGGCCGAAGTCTCCGAATCGGAGACGGTTCGTGAGGCGCGGACCACCTACGAGAAGGAACGGGCCGGGTCGCGCCGGCATCTATGAGCACAGACCGGCATTTCCCGGGAAGGAGGCAAGATGGGTGATAGCGTCGGAGTGATCGGTCTCGGCAATATGGGGGGGGCCATCGCCCGGAACCTGCTCGCTGCCGGTTTCGACGTGATCGGCATCGACATCGACACGGCCCGCGTAGGGCCGTTCGCGGCCGCCGGCGGCGACGTGGCCGAGACCCCGGCCGAAGTATCTCGACGAGCCGACATCGTCATCACCTCATTGCCCAGCGTCACCGCCCTCGAGCAGGTGGTATTCGGGCCCGGCGGCCTCGTTGCCGAAGGCCGGCCTGGCATCGTGTGCGTGGAGACCAGCACTTTTCCCATTCCCGCCAAAATGGCGGCTCGAGACGCCTTGGCCGAAAAGGGAATCACGCTGCTCGACTGCACCGTGAGTGGGACCGGGAGTCAGGCACGGCAGCGCGACATCGTCCTCTACACGAGTGGCCCGGCCGACGCGATCGAGAGATGCCGGGCCGTATTCGAGGCAGTGTCCAAGGCGGCGCCCCGAGTCGGCGAGTTCGGGGCGGGGTCGGTGATGAAGTTCGTCTCCAATCTCCTCGTCGCGGTCCACACCGTGGCGGCCGCCGAAGCATTGACCTTGGCTGCCAAGAGCGGGCTGGACATGGAAACCGCCCTGGAGAACATTTCGGCCGGGGCGGGCAATTCACGTATGCTCGAGGTTCGCGGTCCGCTGATGGTCGCCGGGGACTATGACATCGGGTCGGCCACCCTGGACACCCTGACCAAGGACAGCGAGATCATCCTCGACTTCGCCACCAAGCAGGATTGTCCCCTTCCGCTTCTGTCCACGGCCGCCCTCTACCTCCGATCCGCCGCGGCCCAGGGTCTCAATGATCAGGACCCAGCGGTAGTTCGAGAAGTGCTGGGATCGCTCGCAGGCCTCGACTCGAGAGTTCCATTCGAGGGAGGAGGCACCAATGGCTGAGCCGACCGTAGCCATCGTGACCGGTGCGGCCGGAGGTCTGGGAAGCGCCACCGCTCGTGCCTTGTTGGAGCAGGGCCATCACGTGGCGGCCTTCGACATAGACCACTCGAACCTCGCCGATCTTGCCGGCGAGCACCCGGAGCGGCTCCGGTTCACAACGGTCGACGTCACCTCGGCAGATTCGGTGGAGAGCGGGGTGGCGATGGTGCGGGACGAGTTGGGCCTTCCCACCATCCTGGTCAACATCGCCGGTACCAACCGCATCGCGCCGCTCACCGACACCACCGACCAGCTGTGGGACCTGCTCATCGACCTGAATCTGAAAGGGACCTTTCATTGCTGCCGGGCGGTGGTGCCCCATATGAGGGAAGCCGGAGGGGGGCGAATCATCAACACGACCTCGAACATGGGAATGCGACCCGAGGCCCAGCAAGTGGCCTATGCCTCAGCCAAAGCCGGACTGGTTGGACTGACCCGATCGCTGGCGTTGGAACTGGCGCCCGATCAGATCACGGTCAACGCCGTTGCGCCGGTGATGACACTGACCAAGCGGGTGGCCGGGCTGCCGGAATGGTGGAAGGACCTGCAGCTGTCCAAGATTCCCTTTGGGCGATATGGGACGATCGAGGACTACGTGGCGACGGTTGGATTCCTCCTCTCCGAGGGCGGGGCGTTCTACACGGGACAGGTCCTGTCCCCCAACGGCGGGGACTTCATGTCATGAGCCGCGACACCTACCTCGTGATGCGCCAGGCGCTGGTGCCCGGCTCAGGGAGCAAGCAGCCTTGGGGTTGGCTCAACTTCGTCTCTGACCAAGATTCGACCGGCGTCGAAGGAGTGACGGTTGGCATGGCCCGGATCGAGGCTGGTAACGAGAACCCGCTCCACATCCACGGCAACTGCGCCGAGATCATGGTCCTCCTCAGCGGGACCATCGAGCACGTTGTCGGCGTCGATGTGGTCGATATCGAAGCCGGTGACGCGCTGATCGTCCCCGCCGGCATGCCCCACCAGGCCCGCAACGTGGGTTCGAGCACAGCCGAGATGCTCGTGGTCTACAACGCAGGCAGACGTGAGTTCGAGACGCTGCAGAGCTGAGTCAGAGAATGGCGATGGCCCCGGTGGCCGACCCGGAGGCCCCGGTGATCGGGAGCACCGGGGACACGAACAGGAACTCATACTGCCCCAGCTCTTCGCACACCATCGACAGCTCGTCGAAGTCGAAGATCTCGCCCATGGCCAGGCCCATATGGACCAGGGCGATGATGTGGATCGGGTTGAACACCCCTATCTCGTTGGGTTGGACCTCGAGGCCCCAGGTGTCGGCCCCGACCGCGGCGACCTCTCGCTGGTGGAGCCAAGGAATGGTGTGCACAGAGAGCCCGGGGGCCGGGCCCTGGACATAGTCGCCCCAGTGCCCCCGGCGCGCCTTCATGAATCCGGTACGGAGCAGGATGCAGTCACCGCGGCCCACGGTGACCTCGGCCAACTCCTCTGCCCGCTCCAGGTCCTCCACCGTTATCGGCTCCCCCTCGGCCAGGCTCTCAACACCCATCGACCTGGGCATGTCCAGGAGGACTCCGCGGAAAACCATCTTCCCTGCATAGTTCTCAACGCCATTGGCCGCCGCCCCGCTCGACGACACCAGGGCTGCCGACTTCCCGTTCCACATCTGCCCCTTCCAGAAGATGTGCGCCAATCCGTCCCATGCCGTGCCCGCTTGGTTGGGAAGGATGGTTATGTCGTCGGAGCGCCCGAACCCGTTGGCCGGGCCCAGCCCAGCCGGCAGTTGGTCCTGGGCCCCGGAGAGGTGATCGGTCCCGGTCGCCACTTTGATGGTGCGGGGGTTGTCCCTGAGGAGCTGCTGCCGTTGTGGGCCCTTCTGGTCTAATGGGAGGGTGCAGTTGACCGTCCGACCGTGACGCACAGTCGCCACGGCGGCCAGGATCTGCTCCGGCCCGACGAAGTTGAGGGTCCCGATGGAGTCGTTCTCACCCCAGCGGCCCCAGTTCGAGAATCGCCTGATGTAGTCGTCGACCAGTTCTTGGCCCTCGAAACTCATTCCTCCTCCTTCGGTGCCGGGATAGCCAATCTCTCACCGCCCCATCCAACCACCGTCCGTGACAAGGATCTCCCCAGACACGTAGTCGGAGGCCGGCGAGGCGAGGAACACCGCCGGGCCCGCCAGGTCGGCGGGGGTACCCCAACGTCCGGCCGGGATTCGTCCCAGGATCTCCTTGCTCCGGACCGGGTCGTCCTGAAGCGCCTGGGTGTTGTCAGTTGCGATATAGCCCGGTGCCAGGCCGTTCACCTGGACGCCCTGGCCCGCCCATTCGTTGGACAACGCCTTGACCAAGGAGGCGATCCCACCCTTGCTGGCGGCATACGCTGGCACCGTGATCCCACCCTGGAAGCTGAGCAGAGAGGCGGTGAAGATGACCTTGCCCCGGCCCCGTTCCAACATCGTCTTGCCGATTTCCCGGGCCAGGATGAACTGGGAGCTGAGGTTGAGCTCGATGAGGGAGTCCCAGTCGTCATCGACGTATTCTGCGGCCGGCCGGCGACGGTTCGACCCGGCGTTGGCCACCAGGATGTCGACCGTCCGACCGGCAACCTGATCGAGGAGGCCGTAGAGCTGGCCCCGCTCGCCGAGGTCGGCGCGTATCGCGGTGAACGATCGCCCCGCCGCCTCCACCTCGCCCTCGACCTCGCTCCCGGCCGCGATCGTCGCCGACACCCCGATGATGTCAGCCCCAGCCTCGGCGAGTGCGGCTGCGATCGCCCGGCCGATGCCTCGTCGGGAGCCGGTGACCAACGCAGTCCGCCCCGTGAGATCGAATCTGGACAGGTGTCGCTCGTTGGTCATCGGGTCGAGTCGAGAGAAACCAGGACCTTGACCGCACCCCCACCCGACTGGAGTTGGTCGAAGGCTTCAGACAAATCGTCGAGCGGCACTACAGAGGTGACCAAACGGTCGAGCGGCAGCACGTCTTCGGCTGTCAAAGCGATGGCCTCGTCGAAGTCCTGTGGCTCGTAGACCCGGGCCCCGAGCAGATGGAGCTCCCGCCAGAACACACGGAGAAGATCGACGGGGTGGGGCTCGGAGTGGATTCCCACCACCACGAGGCGCCCCCGCGTCCTGAGCAGGCCGGTGGCATCGGCGATCGCCGGGGCCGAGCCGGAGACCTCGAACACTACGTCGGCCCCGGTCTCTCCTGTCAGGCGCTCGACCGCTCCGGCCAGCCCCTCAGGGACGGCTTCGAGGCCGAGCCCCTGGGCCAACTCGAGACGGGCTGCGTTGACGTCGGTGACGAGGACTCGGGCTCCTCTGTGCTGGGCGAGCAGCGAGATGAGGAGGCCGATCGGCCCCGCCCCGAACACGACCACGGTCTCCCCTGGCACCAATTCGGCGCGGGCCACATCATGACAGGCGACGGCCAGTGGCTCCACGAGGGCGGCGGTTCGGAGCGAAACCTCCGCCGGGACCTTGTGGAGGATGTGAGCCGGAACCGTCCAATGGGTTTGAAGCGCGCCGGGGGCGTCGATTCCGAGGAAGACGAGCCGCTGGCAGATGTGCCGATGGCCGGCGAGGCATGCCGGGCATTCGTTACAGGAGATCAGGGGGCGGACTACCACCTTCTCCCCGACCTCGAAGTCATCGACCCCGGCACCGACCTCGGTGATCGTGCCCGACATCTCGTGCCCGAGCAGCTGGGGGAAGGTGACCCGATGGTCCATGGTCCCATGGACCACATGGAGGTCGGTTCCACAGATCCCCACGAAGGCGACCTCCACCTGCACCTCGTCCTCAGTCGGCAGCCGGGGCGGGGCTGTGTCCACGAGCACTCGACCTTCACCGATGTAGAAGCCACCGCGACCGGTCATTCGAGCGTCCGTGGGGAGTTCGCAATGGAGATCGCCGGTTCACCCATACGGCAAGGTACGGTAACAGTCCATGAACGGAGCCCACCTGCCGGCCGGGCTGTCGATGACTCCGGTGATTGCGATCCTGCGCGGCTGCCCGCACCGGTATGCCGTCGCCATTGCGGGAGCCGTTGTCGGGGCAGGCGTGACCGTGATCGAGGTGACTCTCGATTCCGAGCGGGCTCTGGACCAGATTGCAGCCATCCAAGCAGAGTTTCCCGATGCGGAGGTAGGGGTGGGCACGGTTCGCCGGGTCGAGGAGCTAGCTCCCGCCATCGAGGCCGGAGCCACATTCGTGGTCAGCCCCATCGTGGACCCGGAGGTCATCCGATCTGCTGTCGAGCAAGGTGTCGCTGTCATTCCCGGAGCGGCCACACCGACAGAAATCGAGATGGCGGTTCGCCATGGCGCCACGGCGGTCAAGGTGTTTCCCATCGCACAGCTGGGCGGGCCAGGATACATCCGGGCGATTGGCTCCCCGCTCGGGTTCCCACAGTTGATCCCAACCGGGGGCGTCCACCTCGGATCGATCGAGGATTACCTTTCGGCCGGAGCGGTCGCCGTCGGGCTAGGAGGAGCGCTGTTCCCCAGTAAGGCACTCAGGGAAGGAGACACCGCAACGGTAGAGCGGCTGGCCAAGGAGATCGTGGAGGCGCAGCGCTGAGCTTCGACGTGGTCACGTTCGGCGAGTCGATGCTTCGCCTCAGCGTGCCCTCGGGGACCCGGCTGGAGGTCACGTCCCACCTCGATCTCGACGTAGCGGGGGCCGAAGCAAACACAGCCATCGCGCTTGCCCAACTGGGCCGGCGTGTGACATGGGTGTCTCGTCTTCCCGACGGCCCGCTGGGCCGGAGGGTGCTGAGGGACCTGCGGGCGTCGGGAGTCGACGTCTCCCATGTCAGCATGGTGGCGGGCGGGAGGATGGGGGTCTACTACGTCGAGCTCTCCGCCCCTCCCCGTCCGGTTAGCGTCGTCTACGACCGGGCCGGGTCGGCTGCCTCAGCCATGACGGCTGACGACTTCCCATTCGATCTCTTGGAGACCGCAAGTCTGGTCCATCTCACCGGGATCACTCCAGCCCTCTCGCCGGAATGTCGTGATCTGACTCTGCAAGTGGCGGATCGAGTCAGGTCCTCCTCGATTCGACTCTCGATCGATGTCAACTATCGGTCCAAGCTCTGGCCCCCCGAGCAGGCGAGGGATTCCGTGACCGAGATCGCCTCCGGAGCGGACCTGGTGGTACTGACTCGGGAAGATGCCAGGGACGTGTTCGACATCACAGGTGAGCCCGAAGAAGTGGCCGAGCGAGCTCGAAAGATGTTGGAGACCGAAAGACTGGTGCTGACCCTCGGCGAGGGTGGCTCACTCTGGGCAACAGAGGGCGGGTTGGGGGCCATGGCCGCCTTCCCAACGTCGATCGTCGACCGTCTCGGCGCCGGTGATGCCTTCATGGCCGGCGTCATCGATGGCTTACTCGACGACGACCTGGAGGGTGGTATCCGCACCGGCACCGCCCTTGCTTCGCTGGCGCTGAGTGTCCAGGGCGATCACGTCGCGGCGACGCGCGACGAAATCGAGCGCATGATCGAAGGCGGGAGTCGGTCGGTCGACCGCTGAGCCACCACTTCGGCTCTTTCCTATATTTCCTCTGCGATGCAGACATTCCTCTTCACG
>JAICNB010000008.1 GCA_025928935.1 Acidimicrobiia bacterium | reverse complement strand
GTGATCGACCATACGACGTCGGACTTCACCACGATCGACCCGGTCGACCTCGTCTTCGACACCGGTGGTGGTGCACGCCTCGAGCGCTCCCTTCAGGTACTCGAACCGGGGGGACGTCTGGTCTCCGTGGCCGAGGCGCCGCCAGCGGCCCTGTGTGAGAAAGCCGGCGTCGACTGCGACTACTTCGTGGTCGCGCCTTCCCCCGACCAGCTGGCCACCCTGACGCGATTGGCCGACGCAGGAGAAATCCAGACGGTCGTCGATGAGAGCTTTCCTCTGTCGGAGGCACCACGAGTCTTCCGGCGACTCCAGCAACACCGGGGCACCGGCAAGCTCGTCTTCAACCTGATCGAACGGCCTCGAGCATGAAGCCGTCGAAGAAGTCGCCCAACAGGTCGTGACCATCCAGCGGAAAGACGCCGGCGACATGTTGGTCGGGGCGAACGACGGCAAGGCAACCGCCACGGTCGATGCCTCTCATCTCGTAGATGTCCTGACCGGCCTTCAGGTCGGGGCAGAACATCTTCTCGTAGTCGATCAGTCCATAGCGACCCTTGCGGGGAAGCAGGAACGGGGGCATGGCCTCCAATGTGAGCTCGCGATGGCCTTGCTGGAAGATCGCTCGGACGTCGATGACGGAGTCGACATCCATGCCGGGCGGAGTGAACCGCCGCACGGGTGATCGCGGATCATCGGCGAGGAAGGCGCACAACGCCCGAAGCCTCGAGGTGGCCAGGGCCGGGTCCTCGCCATCGGCAAAGGCGAAGATGCGCCATCGGCCATCCGCTTTCACCAGATGGCCGATGTGTAGCGGCCTCGCGTCCGTGAGGCGGATCACCGGCGCCGAGTGGAACCTCATCCCGATCGTGAAGCCCTTGGCGAGGTCCTGGAAGGTCGACTCGGCGGTGATGACCGAGGGGGCGTAGCGGGTCTCGGTGCCTGCCGTGAAGCGGGCCTTCTTGACGAAGTAGCGGTGGAACTCGGATGGGTCCACTCCCTCGGCGTCGTCCATCGTCGGGTGGGGCCGAGCGCTGAACAGCTTGGCGAACTCGCGGTCGAAGTCGATGAGCTCCTTAGCCACCGCGTGCCGCTCGGCGGAGTAGGTGTGCAGTAGCTGCGGCAATGCTTGGCCACGGAGCACCGATGCCAGCTTCCAACCCAGGTTGAAGGAGTCGCGCATCGAGACGTTCATACCCTGGCCAGCCTTGGGACTGTGCGTGTGACAGGCGTCACCGGCGATGAACACCCGCGGGATTCGCACGTCCGTCTCTGCCTCGGGGACGTCGTCGAACTTGTCGCACAGCCGCTGCCCGATCTCGTAGACCGACCACCACACGAGCTCATGCACCTCCAGGGAGTAGGGGTGCAGGATCCGCCGTGCGGCGGCGATCACATGATCTGATGTGATGTTTCGGGCGGCCACCCGCTCACCCTCTCTGAGCTCGTCCAGTTCGACGTAGATACGAACCAGATACCCGCCCTCCCGGGGGATGATCAGAAGGCTGCCCTCGTTGTTGGAGTGGATGGCGGACTTCAGCCGGATATCGGGAAAGTCCGTGACCGCCAGCACGTCCATGACGCCCCAGGCGCGGTTGGCCGAGTCTCCGTGCAGGGTGCTCCCCATGAGCGTCCGGACGGCACTATGGGCCCCGTCGCAGCCCACCACGTATCTGGCCCGGACCCGCGCTGTGCGATCTGGATCGCTGCGTTCGATAGTGACCGTGACCGGGTGGTCCCCTGTCTCTGAGACCTGGAGGTCGATCACGCGGCACGAGTAGTCCGGTTCCAGCCTCGTCGATGACCGCGCCATGATGTCGAGGTAGAAGTCGTGCACGCGGGCCTGGTTGAGGAGGACATGGGGGAACTCGGACAGCCCGTCCTCGGTGTCCTGGATCCGGCTCGCCCGCACGATCGTGTCCGGACGGCTCTCGTCGGGCTGCCAGAAGGTCGTCTCGTTGACCCAGTGCGCCTCCGCGAGCGCCCGGTCGGCGAACCCGAACGCCTCGAACATCTCCATCGTCCGTACCGCGATGCCGTCGGCCTGGCCGAGCAGCAGCCGGCCGGGTTTCTGCTCGACGATCCGGGTCACGATCTCCGGAAAGGCGGACAACTGTGCGGCCAATGTCAGCCCGGCCGGCCCAGCACCGACGATCAGGACATCGACCTCATCGGGCATGTCCCGTCGCGATCCTTCGGGAAAGGCAGGCTCGGAGATCGAGGGGTCTCCCGGTCTGAATCCGTTGAGATGGAACTGCACCGATCACCCTCCCGTGTGACCCATCGCAGTCTGCCCGCCGGCCACGCCGGGTGCATCCGCTCCTCCCCTTGACCCGAACACATGCTCGACCTGAGGTCGCGCCATGGGCGAGCGATTGATGGAGGCTTTGATGTTGCGCCGTTTGATCTGATAACGACGTCCTAGTAATGCCGGTGTTCGGCAATGTCGACGATGCGCTTGGCCGTTCGCTTGAAGATGAATAGATGGAATGGAAACATCGCCCACCAGTACAGACGCCCGAGCAGTCCCCGCGGACGGAACAGGGCGGTCTGCGTGAGGACCGAGCCGTCTCTCCCGTTCGGCGTCTCATCCGCCCGGAAGGAGAGCCATGCCTCTCCGGGCACCCTCATCTCGGCGTAGAGGTCCAACGACCGGCCGGGTACTACGGAACCAACCCGCCAGAAGTCGACTGACTCGCCTTTCCGCAGCTCCTCGGGATGACGACGCCCCCGTCTCAGGCCGACACCGCCGACGAGCGAGTCGAGATGGCCGCGCGCCTTCCACGCCCAGTTCATCGCGTAGTAGCCGATGTCGCCGCCGATGCGGCTGAACGCCCAGAACAGGTCCTCGGGGCGGGCGGTGCTGCTGACGATCTGCTCGTCGATCTCGACGGTGCCTCCCGACCAGTCCGGATCGGCAGGAAAAGGGACCGCCGGATCTGAGGAGGCTCCTGTCCAACGGGTGGCAACGTCGAGGTCGGTGACTCTTGTCAGGGCACGAGAGACGGCGTCGCGGTATCCGATGAGGGGCCCAGCGACCCTCTTGGCAAAGGAGTTGTCGTCGACGGTCACCTCGACGGTGAGACTGTCGACGAGCGGCTTGGCGACCCCGGTGGGCAGTGGGGTGACCAGACCGATCCAGTGGCTCGAAAGACGGGGGCTCAGGGCCGGCACCCTGATGATCCGCCGCCGGGGAAGACCGGCTACTTCTGCGTAGACCCGCATCATCTCCTCGTAGCTGAGTCGGTCGGGCCCGCCTATCTCGTGTATGACATTGGGCCCATCCTCCATCACCGAGGCCAACAGGATCTCGAGGACGTCGCGGATGGCGATCGGCTGACAAAGGGTCCGCACCCACTTTGGGGTCACCATCAGGGGTAGGACCTCGGTGAGGTACCGCAGCATCTCAAAGGACACCGAGCCCGACCCGATGATGACCGCCGCCCGGAGCTCGGTCACCGGGGTGGCGCCCGAGCCGAGGACCTGGCCTACCTCCTGTCGACTGGCGAGATGAGGGCTCAGATCGCCCTCTCCCAGCCCGCCCAGATAGACGATCCGGCGTAGCCCGGCTCGGTCAGCTGCGGCGCTGAAGTTGGCTGCGGCGCGGCGATCACGCTCGTCGAAGCCCCCACTCGATCCATCCATCGAGTGGACCAGATAGAAGGCCCTATCGATGCCATCGAATACGACGTCCAGTGATTCCGGGTCGAGAAGATCTCCGACGACGACCTCGGCGCGGTGATGCCACCAGACTCCCTCCAGCTTGGCCGGATCTCGGGTCACGCAGCGAACTTCGAAGCCGGACTCGAGAAGCCGGGGAACGAGACGACCGCCTATGTAGCCGGTGGCCCCGGTGACAAGGATCTTGGGTGATGCCATCACCTGTTATTCGTCAGCGGAGGCCGGAATGGATCATTCGGGTGTGGCTGGCACCCCGTCCAGAGGCACATCGATTGCCAAACCGGCGTCTGGCAGGCCGAATTCCTATCGGTTCTGCCTGAGACCGTTGACGCTCTTCTCCAGCCACTCGGTGCACAGCGCTGCCACTGCGCGGGTGCGGAGACTTGCCACCGCATCGAAGCCGTGTTGTGCCCCGGGCACCTCGAAGTAAGAGGTATCTACGTCCGCTTGCCTCAGAGCCTCGACGAAGTGCTCGGACTCGGCCGGAAGGACCACCGAGTCGAACTCTCCATGAATGACGAAGAAGGGTGGCGCTTCCGCGTGGACCTGATCGATGGGTGATCCGAGTGAGTAGAGGTAGGGATCCTCCGAGGCGGGCTTCTTCATCACCTTTTGCGCTATGAACGGCCAGTCATATCGGGTGGGATTCCGGACCAGGAGGTCGTAGATGCCGTAGAAGGGAACACAGGCGGCCACTTCGACGTCGACTTTCTGAAACCCCGTCTGCAGATCGCGATTGCGGGCGGTCAATGCAGCGAGGGCGGCGAGATGTGCCCCCGAGGAACCACCGGATATGGCGATGCGGTTGCCATCGATGCCATAGCCGGCACCCTCTTCACGCGCCCATGCGATCGCCCGCTTCACACCGATCAGGTGCTCGGGAAAGGTCGCCTCCGGCGACAGTGGATATCTGATATCCAGGATCACCCAGCCGATCTTGGCGAGACGATGGAACATCGCCCGTGATTGTCGACCCGGTCTCCCTCGCATCCACGAGCCCGGGTGCACGTAGATGAGCGTCGGCGCCATATTCAGATTGCGTCGGGCATAGATGTCGAGTGTCAGGGAGCCCCAGTAGGGCACCTCGACATGGTGTTCGACACCCTTCGGCCACCGTTCCCAGACTTTGAAGAGGGTGAGCAGGGAAGGCGGGTGACCGGTAGCTCTGGACGCTCGAGTCGTTCTCGACATCAGCACGATCAGCCCGATCTCGGAGAGCACGAAGAGCACCATGCCGGCTTGTCCGATGGCCAGGGTTGCCGCCCCGAGAGTCAGGAACAACGCGGCGACGGCGATCCTGAGAAGGAAGTACGCCGGAGCGAGCTCGGACACGAGCATCGCTGGTAGCCAAAGTGGTGGGAAGGGCTTACCCGGCGGAATCGGCCGGCGGAGCGCGTTGACCGTCCAGAGGCACGCGGCTGCAAACCAGGTGAAGAAGAATGCCGAGATCAAGCCGGTACCGATGCGGGAGACGACATTGGGGCAACCGTAGATCTCGTTCCCCCGCCCCGTGAGAGGCTGGGCCGCTCGAGCTGGCCACTTACCAGCCAACTACTCACCGGCGTCGCCGGCTGATCCAACCGGAGTTGGAGCCTTTCTGATGCTTGCCCGCTAGTTCAAGGCAACGATCGACCAGTTGAGCACCGCGGCGAAAGCCACCCACAAGATGTAGGGCACGAACATCAAGGCGGCGAATCGGCTGTGTGGCCACATTGCCGCGGCCGTCCAGATCGCCGCTAATAGCAGGGCGATGATCACAACCATCCCGATCTCTGGTGCTCTGGCACCGAAGAACGCCATCGTCCAACCAAGGTTCAACGCCAGCTGGATGAACCACGGGATGAGCATCTCGGCCCGACCGCCACCTCGCCAGGCGATCCACACGGAAAGCGCGATCAGCACATACAGGATCGTCCAGACGATCCCGAAGGTGGCCGAGGGCGGATAGAAGGCGGGCTTCGCCAGCGCATCGAACCATTGGCTATCCACCGACGCTGCGGTAATCCATGAGCCGAGCCCGGCCACCAGCGCCGTGGCCCCGCCGAAGATCACGAGAGCGGCCAAGTTGGACAACGAACTTCGGTGCGTGCGATCGCTTGCTGGCTCGGAGTGCATGAGACCGAACACTTACCCGCCAGTGGACAAGGCCGAAAAGGAGGGCGGGCTCATCCGTCACCACAGGCGGTGACGAATAAGTGTCATGAGCCAACAGACCAACAACAGGCGACCGCCTGGAGGGGCGGTGCGCCTCGTCGAGCGTCGCTCGGTGACCCGGCCCCAACCAGAGGCGTTCGAATACACCGCCGACTTCTCCAACATCGAAGACTGGGATCCCGGCGTGGTGGCGTCGAGAAAGGTCACCGAGGGCCCGATAGGGCTAGGCACCCGTTTCGCACTGGAGGTCAAATTCGGCGCAGGGACGACCCCGATGATCTACGAGATCACCGTCTATCAGCCCGACCACCGCGTGGTACTCGTCGGCGATGGTGAGAAGCTGCACGCCGTCGACGAGATCACGTTCGCCAGTCAAGACAACATGACTGTGATCGACTACGCGGCAGATCTCACGTTCCGCAACCTGTTCAGATTCATCCGGCCCCTGATGAGGCCCATCCTGGAAAAGGTCGGGAAAGACGCCCTCGACGGGCTGGCCAGGGCCCTCGACCGGTGAACCGCCTTCAGATCGCGTCGTTCACCAACATCGGGTATCACCTACATGCCCGTAGCTTCGAGCCGCTCCAGACAGACCTGACCGGTCAGACTGTTGTCGTCACTGGCGCCACCGGAGGACTCGGCCTGGCGGTCAGCCGGCGATTGGGTGCGATGGGCGCACGCGTGATCATGGTGGGCAGGAGCGAGGAGAAGCTGCATGAGGCCAAGGCAAGCGTCGGTGGCACGCCCTCCATCGAAGTGGCAGACCTGAGCCTGCTGGACGAGGTCAGGGAGCTGGGGAGGCGGATCCTCGAGACAGAGCCCCGCATCGACTCACTTGTGAACAACGTCGGGGTCTTGCTTCCTCAGCGGGAGGTAACCGGCGAAGGATTGGAGAAGACCATGGCGACCAACCTCGCCGGCCAATTCCTGCTCACGAATCTGCTGATCCCGAGGCTGCTCGAGTCGCCTCCGGCCCGAGTGATCAGCGTCAGCTCCGGAGGCATGTACTCGGAGAGGATCCGACCCGCTGACCTCCAGTTCACCAACAGGGAGTACAGCGGAACCGCCGCATATGCCCACAGCAAGAGAGGTCAGGTGATCGTGACCGAGATGTGGGCCGAGCGGTTTCCCGACCAGCGCATCGTCTTCCACTCGATGCACCCGGGGTGGGCGGCGACGGCCGGCGTCGCCGAGTCGCTGCCTACCTTCAACATGATGATGAAGCCGTTTCTCAGGACCCCGGAACAAGGTGCGGACACGATTGTCTGGCTGGCCGCAGCGGCAGAACCCGCTGCCACCACCGGTCGGTTCTGGTTCGACCGCGCCGTCGCGCCGACACATCTGATCGACTCCACCAGGGAGACGGCCGCGGATCGAGCCCGGCTTTGGGATGAGTTGGTGACCTTGACCGGCAGCGATGTGCTGGTCGGATGAGGGTTGGATGAGAGTCGCCTGACCGATCAGCCAGACCCGCCTGCGGCCCTGCCTTCCTCCCCCACCACCCAGGCGTCGACCTCGGCCCAGAGACGAAAGAGCCACTCGGTCCGCTCGGCGTCACCATCCGGAATCTGCGGGCGGGGAACCCGCCAGAAGCGAAGTTGGACCTCGGAACCGACAAGACGTCCGTTCCAGATGTCTGACAACCGGGCGAACCCCTCCAGGCCACGGTGTGCCAGGACGACCACGTCTGCAGTGCTCGCATCGAGCAGAGCCAGGGTCCCTCCCGGCCTGGGAGGCAGTACTCGCCTGTAACTCGAGGCGATCTCGGCCAGCGCCCCGCCTGCTTGCTCCCATCGTGCCGAGTATTCGACGCGCTTCTTTTCGGTGTACCGGGTTCCCTCGGGATAGATGAGGACGCCCTCGTCCACGTCTAGTGAGCGTGCCAGGTCTCGCAAGGCGGCCATCTCTGTAGCTGCATTCCCCGCCCGGTCGATGAAGTAGTTGGGGAGGCGGTTGCCCCCGATATCGAGTGCGGGGTCGACCAGCAGCTCCTTCTTCAGCACATACCGGAGCTTTATCCGGTGCGGTCTGACGACGTAACGGCCGGGCAGCATGGTGTCGATCATCGAGGCGTGTCGCGAGAGGAGGAGGATTGGGCCGGGCGCGACCTCTTCTCCTCCCTCGACGGTGAAGTCGAGCGAGAAGGCGAGCCGAAGTGCATCGAAGTTCCAATCGAGCCACGCACGCTGCGCTCCGTAGGTGAGCCTCATGGAGGCGCTCTCGGGAAGGGCACCCAGGATGGCGAGCGCGACGATCGCCCAACTCTCTCCCACCAGGTACAGCCATCCGAAGGTCAGCATCCTCAGGCTCATGGCAGGTGTTCGATTCGCCAGCCATCGGACGAGGTCGTTCAGAGCGGCGAGAGGGAGCAGGATCGGCAGGAGGACGGTCACGGCCACCAGCAACAAGTACGTGCTTGGGACTGTCACCAGCCTCCGGAGAAGGGGACCACGCAACATCGGGCTCATCGGTCCATTTGTCTCATTGTCATGCCTCCCCGGGGACATCCACCACGACGGGCACCGTGTAGCCGGCGCTCCCGTCACGAAAACCCAAATCGGATCGTCGAGGGATCACCCTCTTGCCCGAGTTCGAAGCCGCTCGTCGATCTGGATGCCCCCGGCGTCCCGCCTTCGGAGCCACCTTCGATGCAATCCGCCCACCCCCTCGGGTCCGAATGGGAGGCATGGGACAACGAATCGCAATCATCGGGACCGGCATCTCAGGGCTGGGAGCTGCATGGGCGCTCTCGCACGAGCACGAATTGACCGTGTACGAGTCGGACGACAGGATCGGCGGGCACACGAACACCGTCGAGGTGGACACGCCGCAGGGCTCGGTCGCGGTCGATACCGGCTTCATCGTCTACAACGAGGTGACCTATCCGAACCTGACCCAGCTCTTTCGGGCGCTGGCCGTGCCTACACAGGCGAGTGACATGTCGTTCGCGTTCTCGGTCGATCGTAGATTCGAGTACGCGGCCAGCCTCTCGGGAATGCTGGCCGAGCCGCGCAACCTCGCCAAGCCGAGGTTCTTGGGGATGCTTGCGGACATCAATCGATTCCGCCGCATCGGGGCGAGTCTGCAGCCGGCGAGTGGTGAGACCATCGAAGATCTCCTGCGACGTCACGGGTTCTCAGCGGCGTTCTTGGAGGACTATGTGTACCCGATGACGGGAGCGATCTGGTCGACCGGCCTCGGCGAGATCGGCGGTTTCCCCGCTCGGTCGATCCTCACCTTCCTCCACAACCACGGGCTGATCGAGATCGCGGGCAGACCTCGCTGGCGGACCGTGACGGGTGGGAGCCGGGAGTACGTGGAACGTCTCATCGCGGGTTTCTCTGACGTGATCAGGACGGGCGCCGAGGTGAGACGGGTGATCCGCAGCGGGGCCGGTGTCATCGTGGAGACGAGAGAGGATCGCAGTCACTTCGACCAAGTGATCATCGCGACGCACTCCGATCAGGCCCGGCGCATTCTGGGTGACGACGCAACCGACCAGGAACGGTCGGCGTTGGGGGCGATCGGCTACCGGCCCAACCTCGCCGTCCTCCACAGCGATCCGCACCTCATGCCGCGCAACCGGCGGCTGTGGTCGAGCTGGAACGCCATGACCTCCGAGTCGGCCAGGGGCGGGCCCGCCTCGGTGACCTACTGGATGAACCGCCTTCAGTCCCTCGAGACCGAGGCCCCGCTGTTCGTCTCCTTGAACCCTCTACGGGACCCGAACCCGGCGCTGACCCATCGCACCTTCATCTACGCCCATCCCCAGTTCGACCTTCGCACCCCGGGAGCGCAACGAGCCATCGCTGCCATCCAGGGTCGGAACAACACCTGGTTCGCCGGCGCCTACCTCGGCTATGGCTTCCACGAAGATGGTCTCAGGTCGGGGCTCGAAGTGGCCGCGTCGCTGGGCAGCCCGGCTCCGTGGCACGCCACCTTCGAGCGGGGCGAGTCGGCGATGAGAGAGGAGCTGGAGGCGGCATGAGCGGCATGAGCAGCCTCCGATCGGCGCTGTATCGGGGCAAAGTCAGGCACACCCGGCTCCAGCCCTTCCATCACGATTTCGAATACCGCATCTACTACGCCATGTTCGACCTGGCCGAGCTGGAGGACCTGGCGAAGGATCTGAGGCTCTTCTCCGTCGGCCGGCGCAATCTCTACGGATTCGATCCTTCCGATCACGGAGCCGAGAACGTCGGCGATCTCAGGCCATGGGTCGAAGCGACCCTGGCTCGGGCGGGGGTGAACCTCGAAGGGGGACGCGTGAGGCTCCTGACGCTTCCCAGAGTCCTCGGTTATGTGTTCAATCCCATCAGCGTGTGGTATTGCTACGGGCCAGAAGACGAGCTACGGGCGGTGATCCACGAGGTGAGGAATACCTTCGGCGATCGGCACATCTACGTGGCGCCCATCCGAGGTTCATCCGACCTGCGTCATGCCGTCGAGAAGAGACTCCATGTCTCGCCTTTCAACGACATGGACCAGACATATCACTTCACCATGACCGTGCCCGGAGATCACTTGTCACTGGCGATCGAACAGACCGATTCCGAGGGCCCGATGTTCCGTGCCGGTCTTCGCTTGAGAAAGCTCCCGATGAGTGATTTCAACCTGTTGAAGCTGTTCCTCGCCCACCCCCTGGTGACCTTGCACGTCATCGTCGGGATCCACTGGCAGGCCCTCCGCCTCTGGTTGAAGGGCGCCGAATATCGAAAGCGGCCGGAGCCGGCGAAGGAAACGGTGACCATCGTCGGTCGAGCGGCCCTCTCGACATGACCTTGGGCGGCGGTCTCGGGGTCTGGGTCCTCTCGCGTCTCGCCCGGACGGGTCGACTCACGCTGACCCTGCCCGATGGCCGGGTCCACCGGATCGGAGCCGGTTCGCCGTCGGCAGAATTGACGGTCTCCAGCTATTCGGCCGTGGTGGACATCGTCCGCTCCGGCCTCATCGGATTCACCGAAGCACACATGGATGGTCGCATCGACACACCCGACCTCTCGGCGCTCGTCGAATGGGGGGCGGCCAACCGGGTCGCATGGTTCGACCATCCCGTTGCCAGGGCTACCCGTCCCTTGCGCAAGGTGTGGCAACGGATACGTCCGGAGCGCCGACATCCCCGGGTGCGCTCGATGAACGACCATTACAACCTGGGCAACGAGTTCTACGAGTCCTGGCTCGACGAAGCCATGACCTACTCCTCGGCGCGATTCAGACGACCAAACGATTCGCTCGACGAAGCTCAGAAGAACAAGTACCGGTCGATGGCCGATCACGCCGGGATCGAGCCTGGCATGCGTGTTCTCGAGATTGGCTGCGGTTGGGGTGGCTTCGCCGCATATGCCGCTTCGGAGAGGGAATGCGATGTGGTCGCCATCACCCTGTCGACCGAGCAGGCCGACCACGCCCGCAAACGCATCGCCGAGCGCGGTCTGACGAACCGGGTCGACGTTCGGGTCCAGGACTTCCGCGAAGTGGAAGGGGAGTTCGACGCCATCGTCTCGATCGAGATGATCGAGTCGGTGGACGAGTCGCATTGGCCGGGGCTGTTCACCGCCATCGCCCGCAGGCTTCGCCCGGGAGCCAAGGCCGCGATGCAGGTCATCACGATCGATGACTCGGAGTGGGAGCGTTACCGCTCCCGCGCCGATTTCATTCAGCAATACATCTTCCCCGGCGGGCAGCTGCCCGCGCCGAAGGTGCTGAGGCGTTTGGCCCGCAAAGTGCGGCTCGAGGTCGACCAGATCGAGACCTTCGGCCTCGACTACGCCCGCACCCTGGCTGCCTGGCGGTCGCGATTCGAGGATGCCTGGCCAGAGCTCTCGGCGCGAGACGGCTTCGACGAGAGGTTCCGTCGGATGTGGGAGCTATATCTCACCTTGTGCGAGGCCGGCTTTCGCATCGGCCGAATAAACGTCGAGCAATGGGTCTTCTCCCGCTGAGAAACCTGCCAACTGGGTCATCCATTCTCCCGACCTGATCCGAAACACGGTCGAAGCAGACGACCGACAAAACGCAGGTCGTGGAATGTAAAGGAGATCCCAATGCGAAAGCTGATGCTTCTCATCACCGCCATGTTGCTCGCCGTAATCCCGGCCACAGCCGCAATGGCGCAGTCGAGCGAAGGTCAGGTCATCGTGGTTCACGGTGTGCCCGATCTCGATGTCGACGTCTACGTCAACGGCGAACTGACCCTCGAGGGGTTCCAGTACGGCGACGTGGCCGGTCCGCTCCCCTTGCCCGCTGGATCCTACGAAGTGGAGATCTATGCCGCGGGGGCCGATCCCGACGCGGACGATCCGGCCCTGAGCGGGTCGGCCGACCTCGAGGCAGGGGCAGCGGTCACGATCGCCGCCCACCTGCAGGAGGGCGGTGAGCCCACTCTCGGCGTCTTCGTCGAGAACAACGCGACGATCGAGGCGGGGAACGCCCGGGTGACGGCGAGACACCTCGCCGACTTCGGCCCGGTCGACATCCTGGCCAATGACTCTGCCGTGTTCTCCGGCGTGACCAATGGTCAGGGCGGCGACGCCGATGTGCCGGCCGACACCTACAACATCAAGATCACCGCTGCCGGCGACCCGGCGACCAGTGCCTTCGAGGCCGACCTCGACCTGGCGGAAGGGACCAACAGCATCGCCTATGCGATCGGTTCGGTCGAGGGCGGGAGCTTCCAGGTGGTGACCGCCGCTCTGACCGGTCTGGCCGGGGCGCCTACCGGCGTTCCCACCGGCACCGCCGGATTGGCTGCCGACAGCGCATGGCTCGGCGTCGTCTTGATGGGCCTCGCCGTCATCGCATTCAGTGGTGGGGCCATGGCCCTGGCCAAGGCGAACCGATAGTCGATCGAGTCGACCATGATCATGAGGGAGGCCCCTGATAGGGCCTCCCTCGCCCACCTGCGATGAAGAGACCTTCCCCTCACGCGCCGTTGCTGCTCGGTCTCCTGGGCCTGGCCCTGGGCATTGGCCTTGCCATCGCTTCCGTCGCTGAATTCACCAAGACCGAGAACCCCACCCTGGGCGACGTGGAACGCGTCGAGCAATCCTTGTCCACCCCGTCGCCGTCATCCATCGTCAGGTCACCTTCCACCACGAACTCGGAGCCCGTGGAAGCGCCCCCTCGCCCGCTGTGGCAGGTGAACGAGGGACCGTCCCTCGAAGCGCCCGAAGATCCAAGGCGAACGCCAACAGTCCTCAACATCGAGGCGATCGGTGTCGCTGCGGAAATCCGTCCCCACGGCGTCGACCGCGCCACAGGTCAAATGGATGTGCCAGACAACGTCGTAGAAGTCGGTTGGTACGAGTACGGGCCCGCGCCGGGAGAACCGGGATCGGCCGTGTTGGCGGCACACGTCGACCTGATGGGACAAGGTCGCGGCGTCTTCTTCGATCTGCACCGGCTCGAGCCGGGTGACCTGATCGTGGTCCAGTTCGACGACGGAAGCGAGGCAACGTTCTCGGTGCAGGCCAAGGCGACCTACCTGAAAGCCGATCTACCCACCGAGGCGATCTTCAGCCGGAGTGGGCCGCCTGTGCTCACCCTGGTCACCTGTGGTGGGGGATTCGATTCGAGCATCTCTCGATACGACAGCAATGTCATCGTCTATGCCTGGCCACAGGCAGATCGCCAGCGTGACCCGGGGGAAGTCAGGAGCACGTGATGGTCCGCATGGAGCAGTCACGAATCTCTGAGATCCAGCTAGGGATCACCGCCGCGGCCATTGCCGGCGACTCTGGCTCGGTGTACCGGCTCGTGGCCCACCTCCTCGATGAGGGAACCCCCTTCGAGACAGTCGTCTTCGACATGCTTCTCAGATCCGAACGGGAAGTCGGCCTGCGCTGGCAGGCTGGGGACTACCTCGTCACCGAGGAGCATGCGGCCACGGCAACTCTGGAGACGGTGATCGCACTGTTGACCGGGTCATTGGATCAGCCGGAGAAGGAATCGGCTGTCGTCGTAGCTACGACGCCGGGCGATAGCCATTCCTTGCCGGCTCGGGCGGTGGCCGCACATCTTCTCTATCTGGGCCATCGCACCACCTTTCTCGGTGCCAACGTCCTGGCGCCCGATCTGAGGGAGTACCTCGAGTTCGACCCAGCCGCGGCGGTGGTGTTGTCAGGCGCCATGACCAGCCATCTCCTCGGCGCTCGTGACGCCATCCGGGCGAGCCACTCCGCCGGAATCCCGGTCCTCGTGGGAGGGAGAGCGTTCGGCGAGAACGGGATCTGGGCTGAACGGGTGGGTGCGGACGCCTGGGTGGCATCACCGGGCGAGGTCGCCGACCATCTCGAGTCGTGGGCGCCCGATGTACATGCCTCCGAAGCCCGAGCCAAGAACCCGGGTGGAGTGCTGGAACGGGTCATGGAAAGACACAACGCCGTTCTGGCCGAGGCCGAGGCCCTTCTCGCTCACGCCCTCGGCGAGCCACCGGGGGCTCGACAGCGAACCGAACTGGCAACGGCCCTGTTGGTGACCGAGGCGTCGATGCTCGTGGACGACCCTCGGCCGCTTCTGGACTTCTCCCGATGGCAGGGCCATATGCTCGACGCGCATGGCTTCCGAAGCCATTTGGCGTTGACCACCGCCCTTTCGGAAGCCCTGGAAAAAACGGTCCCAGAGGCAAGTGAGTGGATCCGACGCGTGGTCAGCCATGGAATGGACTGACCGACGGGTTAGAGCTGAAGGCGGCCTTGCCGGGCCCGATTTCATGATCTGGGCACCTACCCCAAGTCGGTCGCCGCGACCCAGGCACCTCCGAGCCATCGCTGCAGGTGACGATGAGAGACGTGAACCGAGAATCCGATGAGGTTGTCTCAGCAGACCCGCTTGACCCGAACACACGTTCGACCTATGGTCGCGCTCCATGAGCGAGCTGAGATGGAACGCTCCATCAGATGGTGGCCTGTTCGAACTGACCCGCCGTGTGCCGGGACGAGGGCAGTACCGGGGCCTCGTGTTCCACGAGATCGAAGCCAAGACCATCCTCAACCGCGTCCCGGGGACCTTCCTCCCCTTTGATTGGACCATCAACCCCTACCGCGGTTGCAGCCACGCATGCGTCTATTGCTTCGCCCGGCCCACCCACGAATACCTGGGGCTCGACACGGGTGTGGACTTCGACACCCAGATCGTGGTCAAGATCAACGCCGTCGAGCTCATCCGAGCCGAGACGTCACCGGCCCGGTGGTCGGGCGCGCCCATCGCGATGGGGACCAACACCGACCCCTACCAGCCCGCCGAGGGCCGATACCGATTGACCCGGGGCATCCTCGAGGTGCTGACCGAGCGACGCAACCCGTTCAGCATCCTGACCAAGTCGACCTTGGCCCTGCGTGACATCGATCTCTTCGCAGAGGCGGCGCGCCATTCGGAAGTCACGGTCAGCTTCTCGATCGGCACGCTCGATCCAGTGGTCTGGAAGGAGACCGAGCCCGGCACACCCCACCCTCTGCGGAGGGTGGAGGCGATCGCCCGTCTCAGTGAGGCCGGTGTCCCTACGGGGGTGCTGATAGCCCCCATCATCCCGGGTTTGTCGGATCGGCCGGAGCAGGTGGCCGAGGTCGAGGCGGCCTGTCGAGAGGCCGGGGCCGGATCGGTGTACTCCATCCCTCTCCATCTTCGTGCTGGTGTGCGGGAGCATTTCATGGGGTGGTTGAACGGTGCCCATCCCGAGCTCATCGAGACCTACGAGGAGTTGTACCGCGACCGGGTCTATCTACCCCGCCACCCACGTGGAAGATCCCGATCGAGACAGCAAGAGCCACGAGCCACCTCCCAGCCGGCTCTTCCATTCGGTTGACGGCTGCTACACAACGCCCGATGACGGGCCCACATCCCGGTCTCGACGTCGAGGCGACCAGAGCCATGTTCCCCGCCCTGCACCGGCGTGAGCACGGCCACCCCGTCGCCTATCTCGATGGCCCGGGTGGCACCCAGGTCCCACAACCGGTCATCGACGCCGTGAGTGGTGTCCTCGAACACGGGGTGAGCAATCTCGGAGGTGGGTTCGGTGCGTCACATGATGCCGAGGAGGCGTTGGCCCAGGGCCGGGAGGCAATGGCCGATCTCTTCGCCTGTGACGCCGGTGAGATCTCCTTCGGTCAGAACATGACCAGCATCACCTTTGCGGTGAGCAGGGCCATCTCTCGCTCCTGGCAGCCCGGTGACGCCATCGTCGTGACCAGTCTCGACCACGACGCCAACTTCACCCCCTGGGTGCGGGCCGCCCACGATGCCGGAGCGGACATTCGCATCGCCGAGTTCGACCCTGCCACTGGTGTCCTCGAACCGGACGCGGTTGGCGAGCTGCTCGACGAGAGGGTGCGCCTGGTCGCCACTTGCGTCGCCTCCAACGCCATCGGGACAGTCGTCGACGTAGCCGCCGTCACCCGGATGGCACATGAGGCTGGGGCCCTGGTCTACCTCGACGCGGTCCATGCCGGGCCACATCGACTCCTCGACGTCCGCTCCATCGACTGTGATTTCCTGGTGGCCTCCTCCTACAAGTTCTTCGGCCCCCACACCGGGATCCTCTACGGGAAGCTCGATCTGCTGGCCGATCTCGACTTCTACAAGGTCCGGCCCGCCCCGTCCGACCCGCCCGACAAGCTGGAGACCGGCACCCAGAGCTTCGAATCGATCGCCGGGGTTACGGCGGCGGTCGACTACCTGGCCGGTCTGGGTGAGGGCGACAACCGGCGGGACCGCCTCGAGGCTGGGTATCGACACATCGGCGCACACGAAGAGGGGTTGGGCACTCGCTTCATCGAGGGCGTCTCCGGACTGGGCCGGGTGACAGTCCACGGTGTGCCTGCGATGGGCGACGGCCGCGTCGCCACCTTCGCCATCTCTGTGGACGGAATGACCGCAGACGTGGTGGCCTCGCGTCTGGCCGCTCAGGGCATCTACATATGGTCGGGCCACTACTACGCCCTCAACGCCGTCGAGCGTCTCGGCGCCCTCGAATCCGGGGGTCTGGCCCGGATCGGATACGTCCACTACAACACCGTCGCCGAGGTCGACCGCGCCCTGGAGGCCCTGGCGGCGCTCTGACCGAATCCGGAAGCCTGGCGGCCGGCCTTACACTGGCCCCGTGAAGCGCCTCTCCCCCGTCATCATCCTCGGAGCCATCGCAGCCTTCCTGTTGATGCGTCGTCGTGAATCCGAAGTGGTGATCCCCGATTCGGCCTGGAAACCAGTAGAGCCCTCGTGAAGGTCGGCGTCCTCGCCAGCGGGGACACCGCGGTCAGGGCCGCCCATTCCCTCGCCGCCCACCCTCCGGTCGAGGAAGTTCTGGTGATCGGCCCGGCACGCAGTCGGAGCTTCCGGGTCGTCCCGGACGCCACCGAGTGCGACATCCTGGTCGGCTCCGGGCCGGCTGCCCCGGGGCGAGCCCGGAAACTCGGAGTTCCCCTGCTCTGGGACGGAGAGACCTCCGAGGAGGGGGTGACGGTGTGGGGGGCCTCCCCCATCGGCCTCGCCCTCGCCATGGCCGCCCGGGAGCCTGATCCTCGAATCGTCGCCGCGGCCCATCCCGAATTCGATGAGGGCTCCGATCACCAGGTGCGTTTCCCCGACCCGGTCGGCTCGGTCAAGATCGCCGACGCCACCTTCGGTGGACGTCGGGTGGCACTCGCCCACCCCCCCGACCGGTTCGCTGCGTGTCTCGCGGTGGGCTCGGAGCGAATGGTGACCATCGTCGACGACGGCGCATTCATGTCCGGCATCGCCCTGGCCGCCGCGATCGATGCCGTCGACGGGGGCAGCCCCGCGGCGGTCTGGGACCGCGCCCTCCCCTATCTGCAAGCCGCATCGGCGATGGGCCTGGTGCTGGCCGACGACCGGTAGCCGCTATCCCGCAATGCCTGACTGGCCCGAGATTCTGACCGGTCCGGCGACAGGTCAGGGACGCGGTGTGCCGACCCTGGGGCTTTCCTCGGTGGGGATGTCGGCGTGATCCTGGGGAGGAGTCACCGAGCCGTTGCCCGGCTTGTAGTCGGTCGGCGGGTGCAGCACCTGTGAGGGAGCGGCCGCCACCACCGGGTTGAGCGTCTCCTCGAGGACGACCACTTCGAGCCCGCCAACGACATCCGAGACCAGGTTGTAGACGATGGCGCCGGCCACGGTGGCCCCGGTCATCGTCACCCACCAGACCACGGATCCGAAGATCATGACCCGGAAAAACTGCTCCACGTTTGCGAAGGGCTGAGCCCCTTCGTCGATGAGCGTGATCTCCACCATGAAGTCGGTGATCCGCTGGGGCAGGCCCGCACGCTCCAGGACCGACCAGAAGATCACCCCGCCCAGCACCATGGCCAGGGCGAGCACGGCCCAGACCACAGCCGAGACCTTGAGCGCGGTCCAGGGGTCGATCTTTCGAATGATGCGTCTTACGCGTCGAACAGTTGCCAATTGGGCTCCTGGGGATTACCGGGGCAGTCTAAAGGATGCCCGCACTAGACCAACGACTGGCATCGGCGTCGGGTTCCCTCACTCTTCGACGTCGGAGACCACGGCGAGTGCCGAGAGCTCGGTCCCGTCGCCAACGCCGATGACCCGGACGCCGGTGGAGTCACGCTTCTGCCTGCTGATCTTGGCCACCGGGGTCCTCATCGCAACGCCTGCCGAGGTGATCAGGAACACATCGTCGTCCTTGGTGACGGCGCGGGCCCCGACCAACGCTCCCCGGACACGGGTGAGCTTGAACGCCCTTACCCCGATCCCGCCCCGGGTCTGGCGCCGGAACTCACTGATGGCAGTCCGCTTCCCGTAACCGGCAGAGGTGACGAGGAGCACTTCGTCGCCCTCGACGTTGGACACGGCGGAGACCACATGGTCACCCTCTCGTAGCTTGATGCCGCGCACCCCCTGGGTGCCCCGGCCCATGCTGCGCAGATCGGCCTCCTTGAACCTGATCCCCATCCCCTCCTTGGTGAAAATGAGCAGGTCGTTCTCGCCGTTGGTAGTACGCACCGTGACCAGTTCGTCACCCTCGTTCAGCTTGATAGCGACCAAGGTCTGGTTCCTCGAGTCGTACTCCTTGAACTCGGTCTTCTTGGCCACACCCTTCCTGGTCACCATCACCAGGTACCGCCCGGTCTCATAGTCCCTGGTGTCGATGATGGCCTGGACTGTCTCCTCTGGCCCGAGGGGGAGGACGGATTGGGCGAGAACACCCTTGGCTGTCCGGGATTGACGCGGGATGGCATGGGCCTTGAGGCGATGGACGAGGCCCTTGTTGGTGAAGAACAGCAGATATGCGTGGGCGGTGGTGTGGACCAGGTGCCTGATCACGTCCTCACCCTGGACCTCGGCCGCCTTGACCCCCCGACCACCCCGGCCCTGGGTCCGGTAGGTCGAGGCAGGCACCGACTTGATGTAGCCCGCCTCGGACACGGTGACGATCAGCTCGTCGTCGGCGATCAGGTCTTCGAGGGACAGATCGCCCTCGTCTGGAATGACCCTGCTCCGACGATTCTCCCCATAGGTCTCCTTGATCTGACCCAGCTCGTCCTGGATGATGGACCAGCGGCGCTTGGGATCGGCCAGGATCGACTCCAGCTCTGCGATCAGCTCGTGCAACTCGGCGAGCTCGGTGCGCAGCTTGTCGACCTCGAGAGCAGTGAGACGGCGCAGGGGCATGTCGAGGATGGCGTTGGCCTGGATCTCGGTGAGCTCGAAGCGCTCGATCAGGTTGGATCTCGCCTCCGGGGTGTCTGACGAGCCCCGGATGATCTGGATCACCTCGTCGATGTTGTCGACGGCGATGATGAGGCCCTCGAGGATGTGGGCCCGGGCCCGGGCCTCCTCCAGACGGAATCGGGTCCGTCTTTCCACCACCTCCATCTGGTGGTCGAGGTAGTAGCCGATCATCTGGGCCAGGTCGAGGGTGCGGGGAACTCCGTCGACCAGAGAGACCATGTTGTAACCGAATGAGTCCTGGAGGGGGGTGCCCTTGAACAACTGGTTGAGGACCACCTGGGGAACGGCGGTGCCCTTCAGCTCGATGACCAGCCGCGTGCCGACCCGGTCGGAGGACTCGTTGCGGACTTCGGCGATCCCTTCCAGCTTCCTGGAGTCGACCAGCTCCTTGATCTTGGCGATGATCCGCTCCATCGACACCTGATAAGGGAGCTCGGTGGCGATGATCGCTGTGCGGCCTTTGCGGATCTCCTGCACGTCACAGACCGCCCTGATCTTGACCGATCCCCGACCGGTGGTCAGGGCGTCACGGATGCCACCGGTGCCAACGATGAAGCCACCGGTGGGGAAGTCGGGGCCCTTGACGAACTGCAACAGCTCCTCGGCGGTGGCGTCCGGGTTCTCGATGACATGCAGACAGGCGTCGATGATCTCCCCGAGGTTGTGTGGCGGGATGTTGGTCGCCATCCCCACTGCGATCCCCTGAGAGCCATTCACCAGCAAGTTGGGGAAACGGGAGGGGAGGACGGACGGCTGCTGCATCTCCCCCGAGTAGTTGTCCTCGAAGTCGACCGTGTCCTCCTTGATCCCCTCGAGGAGATGGTTGGACAGCTTGGTCAGCCGGCACTCGGTGTAACGGGAGGCCCCGGGCGGATCATCGATGGTCCCGAAGTTGCCCTGCGGGTCGATGAGCAGGTGTCGCATCGAGAAGTCCTGGCCCATGCGTACCAGTGCGTCGTAGATCGCCTGGTCGCCGTGAGGGTGGTAGTTCCCCATCACGTCCCCGACCACCTTTGAGCACTTGCGGTGGGCCGAGCTCGAGGTGATGTTGTTCTCGAACATCGAGTAGATGATTCGGCGCTGAACCGGCTTGAGGCCGTCACGCACGTCGGGCAGGGCCCGAGAGACGATCACCGACATCGCGTAGTCGACGAAGCTCTGCTCCATCTCGTCGGTGATCTCGACCTGGGGGATCCCCTCGGCGGGTGGGTTCTGCGCAGTCATCAGATGTCGAGGAATCGCACGTCGTCGGCGTTCTGCTGGATGAAGGCCTTGCGTGAGGCCACGTCGTCACCCATCAGGGTCACGAACACCTCTTCGGCCCGGGCCGCATCCTCCATGTCGACCTGGAGCAGGGTCCGCGTGACCGGGTTCATCGTTGTCTCCCAAAGCTCCTGGGCGTTCATCTCGGCCAGCCCCTTGAACCGGGTCGGCTTCACTTTGGGGTGATCCTTCTTGAAGGCGTCGAGCTCGGTGTCGTCCTTCAGGTAATGGACCTGAGACCCGACCTTCACCCGATAAAGGGGCGGCTGGGCGATATAGACGTAGCCGTACTCGATCAACGGCTTCATATGACGGAACAACAAGGTGAGGAGGAGGGTCCGGATGTGGGCCCCGTCCACGTCGGCGTCGGCAAGGAGGACGATCTTGTGATACCTGGCCTTGGTGATGTCGAAGTCGTCTCCGATGCCGGTGCCCATGGCGGTGAAGATGTCCTGCACCTCGGTGTTCTGGAGGGCCCTGGCCAATCGGGCCTTCTCGACATTGAGGATCTTGCCCCGGATGGGAAGGATGGCCTGGGTGTTGGAGTCCCGAGCCGACTTGGCCGGCCCTGCGGCGGACTTGCCCTCGACGATGAACAGCTCGGACTCACCGGGGTCGCGCGAAGAGCAATCGGCCAGCTTGTCGGGTAGGCCGCCCGACTCCAGACCCGACTTGCGGCGGGTCAGCTCCCTGGCCTTGCGCGCCGCCTCCCTGGCCTTGGCGGCTCCAACACACTTGTCGACGATGCGGCGGGCCTCGGGCGAGTACCGCTCGAGCCATTCGGGGAGTTTGCGGTTGAGGGTCTTCTCCACGTAGGAGCGGATCTCTGTGTTGCCCAGCTTGGTCTTGGTCTGACCCTCGAACTGGGGCTCCTTGACCCGGACCGAGACCACCGCGGTGAGCCCCTCCCGGACGTCCTCACCGGTCAGGTTCTCGTCCTTCTCCTTGAGCAGCCCCTTGGCCCGGGCGAAGTCGTTTATCGCCTTGGTCAGGGCCTTACGGAAGCCCTCTTCGTGGGTGCCGCCCTCATGGGTGTTGATGTTGTTGGCAAAAGAGAGCACCGACTCGGTGTACGACGTCGTCCATTGCATCGCCACCTCGAGCTCGGCGTCCTCACCCTCGTCGAGCATGTCGATGATGTGAGCATGGAGCGGCTCGCGGAGGGAGTTGAGATGTCTGACGAAGTCGACCAGCCCCCCCTTGTAGTGGAAGACCTCGGCTCGCTCCTCTTCACCCCGTTTGTCGGTGAAGGTGATCTGTAGCCCGCGGTTGAGGAATGCCGTCTCGCGCAGACGCGAGGCGACGGTGTCGTAGTCGAAATCGGTGGTCTCCTGGAAGGTCGCCGGGCTGGGCCAGAACCTGATGGTGGTGCCGGTCTTCTTGATCGGCTTCATCTTCTTGGGGTCTTTGGTCCTCGGGCGGCCGTCGATGAACTCCTGGTAGTAGACGTGGCCGCCGCGCCGGACCTCGGCCTCGAGCCGGGTGGAGAGGGCATTGACCACGGACACGCCGACACCATGGAGGCCTCCGGAGACGGTGTAGGCCCCCTGCTCGAACTTACCGCCGGCATGGAGCGTGGTGAGCACGGTGGTCAGAGCGGAGCGCTTGGTCTTGGCCACATGCTCCACGGGGATGCCGCGGCCGTCGTCCACCACCTCTACCCCACCGTCAGCAAGGAGCGTCACCTCGATCCGGCTCGCCTGGCCGGCCATTGCCTCGTCGACGGAGTTGTCCACGACCTCCCAGATGAGGTGATGGAGACCTCTCGGGCCGGTCGACCCGATGTACATCCCGGGCCGTCTGCGCACCGCCTCGAGACCTTCGAGGACGGTGATGTCCTTTGCTTCATAACTGTCGCGGGTGGCCGTCACGACCCTCCTTGTGGACCTGTCGGGGTGTGTCTGCGGATGACCTCGGGTCAGGTGCAGGGGACCCGGCGGCAGACGAGTTTCACAAATGTCATTTTACAAGGACTAGTTGGCAAAAACGAATCAATCAAGGGGTTCGAGAATCACGGCGAGGCCGGGGCGCGGACCTCGATCCGATCGATCACACCAGGTCCGAGGACGTCGTTGAGAGTGGTGACGAGAGTGGCGCTGCCGTACCTGAGGAAGGCCACCATCGAAGGGGCCGCAGCCTCCACGACGAGCGTCTTCCCCTGGATGAAGAGCGGCTTCGATCGCCCCGCCCATGGGGTACCGGCCAGTTCATCCCAGGAACCGGTGAGCCGGGCCAGCGCCATCGGGTCGGACAGCCCCAGCTTGCGGAACATCTCCTCGATCGAGGTTTGGAAAGAGGTCAGGTCGCCTTCGCTCATCGCCCCACGGTGTCCCCACCGGCCGGCCTCACCCGGCCCTCGCCGACCCGCCATACCCGGCCTTCGACCGGAACGTCCTCGGGCCGGGCCGAGGTGATCATGGTCTGAGTATCGGGGGGCAGTGTCTTGGCGAGGGCAGCCGACCGGTCCGCGTCGAGCTCGGAGAAGACGTCGTCGAGGAGGAGGACCGGTGGTTCGCCTGTCATGTCCGCGACCGCCCGATGCGCCGCCAGCCTCACCGCCAGCGCCATCGTCCGCTGCTCCCCCTGGCTGCCATGGGTTCTGGTGTCGGAGCCGTCGAGCAAGAGGACCGGTTCGTCCCGATGCGGCCCCACCGTGGTGAGTCGTCTCTCGTAGTCGGCCCGACGAGACCGCTCCAGCGCCTCCATGATGGAGGTGGTGAACTCGGCTGCCGTGGCCTCAGGAGCGATGTCACCTCCCCACGAGGCGACATAGCCGATGGCCGCCCTCTCCGCCCCGCCTGCGATGTCGGCGTATGCCATCTCCAGATGGGGGGCGAGCGTCTCGATGACCCGGGCCCGCCGCGACATCACCCGACCCCCGGATTGGGCGAGCCGAGCATCCCAGACCGACAGAGTGGTGTCGTCACGGAGCCCGGACTTGAGGAAGGCGTTGCGCTGGCGAAGCGCCCGGTCCAACTCGGTCTGATCGTGATGGGCCGCCGCCCAGAGCTGCACGGCGACCGCATCGAGAAGGTCCCGTCGGTAGGCCGGGCCGCGCTTGACGAGGTCGAGATCCTCGGGGAGGAAGGCCACAACCCGGATCACACCGAGGAGATCGGCGGTCTTCTGCAGACGGGACTTCTCCAATTGGGCCCGGCGCGGGCCGCCCCGGGACAGTTCGACCTCGATCAGCCGCTCGCGATCACCACTGGATACGCCGGCCCTGATCACCGCGGCTGCCCCTCCGTCGCCGATCAGACCGGTGTCCGGCACCGAGCGGAACGATCGAAGGGTGGAGAGAAACGCAATTGCCTCGAGCAGGTTGGTCTTGCCGGCGCCGTTCGCCCCCAGCAGGAGGTTCACCCCGGGGTCGGGCTCCCACTCGAGGGTGTCATAGGAGCGGAAGTTCCCGAGAGTGACCCAGTCGACCTTCATTCACACCCGGACGGGCATCAGCAGGTAGAGGAACTCGTCCTCGGCGCCGCTGTCGATCACGCTCGGCTTGAACGCGTCGATGACCCTGATCCGGACCGAATCACCGTGGATGGCAGTCACTCCGTCCTGGAGGTACCGCGGGTTGAAAGCGATAGAGACCTCGTCCTCGGCGCCCTCGAAGACGCCCGGGAGATGCTCGGTCTCTCCCCCGACGTCCTGACGGGTAACCGCCACTTCGACCCCGCCTTCCATCAGTTTCAGCCGCACCGGGATGTGATCCTCGGCCACCAGGGTCACCCGGCCCAGAGCGTCGAGGAGGACGTCCTTGTCGATCACCACCTGGCTCGGATAGCTCTCGGGGAGCAGGGATTGGTACTTGGGGAAGTTGCCGTCGATCAGGCGGAGGCGGAGCATCCCCTTGTCCGAGGTGAACACGGCTTCACGCTCGCGAAGCTGAGCGGTGACCTTGGCGGCCCCGATTGACCTCGGCAGCTCCCGCAGACCACGGGCCGGGACGAGACCGGTCCCCTCCAGCCCGACGCCACGCAGCTCTCGCTTCGCCAGGCGGTAGGAGTCAGTGGCGACCATGCGAAGACCGGAATCGGAGCTCTCGAACAGGACTCCGCCGAGGATGGGACGGGCGCCGTCACCCGACGCTGCGATGGTGACCTGGCCGATCGCCTCGGCCAACTCCTCACCATCCACCTCGACCCCATCGGCAACCACGTCCTCTTGCACAGGGAAGTCGTCGACCGTGAGTGGGCGCAGGGTGAATCGCGGGCCGTTGCCCTGGATCTCGATGTCGGTGTCGCTCACGCCGATGGTCACCGATCCGGTGGGCATCTTGCGAACCGCTTCCGAGAGGAGCCGGCCCGGGATGACCGCCCTCCCCTCTTCCATCACCTCTACCTCGGCCGACGTGCGCACGGTCACATCGAGATCGGTCCCGGTGACACGCAAGGTGGTCCCCGCCACCTCGCACAGCAACCCCTGCAACACCGGCAGGGCGGTCCGGGCCCCGACCGCCCGGTTGGCTCGGGTGAGTACGTCGGCGAGATCATCTCGCTGCGCTCGGATTCTCACAGATGGAGGTCCCTTCTTCTGCTCCTATTGAACTTCATCTAAAGAGTATTAGTGGTAGTAGGGGGTTGTGGATATGGGGATTAACCGGATTCTCCCTTGTGCGACTTGGGTCTTGGAGTGTGGATCGGTCTGTTGATCGTCTGTGGGATACACGGCCTGATCCGGGGACAAGTCAGACACGTGTGGATATGACCCCACCTTTCCTCAGGTCCTGTGTGAGTTGGGTGACCCGATCGAAGACCGCCCGGTCGGAGCGGAGGATCCGCTTCACCTTCTCGACCGAGTGGAGCACTGTGGTGTGGTCGCGTTTGAAATGCTCCCCGATCTTGGGCAGGGAGAGATCGGTGAGCTCGCGGCACAGGTACATCGAGATCTGACGGCACAGGACCAGGGGCTGGCGCCGGCTCGGGCTGAGGACGTCCTCCACGGTGAAGCCGTAGGCGGTGGCCGTGGCCCGGATGATCGTGTCGGGGCCGAGGGGGACCAGCTCATCGGTGGTGACAATGTCCCGCAGCACCCGCTCCGCCGTCTCGAGATCGATGTCACGGCGGTTCAACGCAGACCACGCCGTCACCCGGGTGAGGGCGCCCTCGAGTTCGCGGATGTTGTCCGAGACGAGGCCGGCGATGTGCTCGAGCACCTCCAGTGGCACTGGCCTCGGGGCGAATTCGGCGTTGCGTCTCAGGATGGCGAGCCGGGTCTCCACGTCGGGTGGCTGGATGTCGGTGAGCAGGCCCCACTCGAATCGGCTGCGGAGACGGTCCTCCAGCGAGGAGAGGTTGCGCGGATGACGATCCGAGCTGATGACCATCTGCTTCCCCGACTCGTAGAGGGAATTGAAGGTGTGGAAGAACTCCTCGAGGATCTGCTCCTTGCCCTCGAAGAACTGCACGTCGTCGAGGAGGAGGATGTCGACTCCTCGATATCGGTGCTTGAAGTCGTCGGGCCGCTTCCGCCGGATCGAGTCGATGAAGTCGTTGAGGAAGTTCTCCGAGGAGACATAGCGCACGACGAGGCTCGGGTACATCTCGAGGGCCTGATGACCCACGGCGTTGAGCAGGTGGGTCTTGCCCAGACCGGCGCCCCCGTAGATGAACAACGGGTTGTAGTGCGCTCCGGGTTGCTCCGCGACCGCCATCGCCGCGGCCCAGGCAAACCGGTTCGACTGCCCCACGACGAAGCTCTCGAACCGGTACCGGGAGATGAGGTTGGTGGCGGGGGAGAGGCCGTCGACGACGGGGAGCCGCCGCTCGGCGTCGACGAGACGGTCTTCGACCCGGTCCTCGAGGGGCAGGGTCTGCTCGGGGAGGGCCTCGGGCTCGACGACCTTGAAGACCGGCCTGGTCTCGTGGCCAAAGACGTCCCGATAGGCGGAATCGATGAGATCGCCGTGTTTGTCGCGCACCCAGCGGAGATGGAACTCGCTAGGTGCGATCAGAGCCAAGTTGTCACCGCCGAAATCGGGCTCCAGCCGGGAGAGCCATGTGTCCCAGTTCGCCTTCGAGACACCGGCTCTCAACACATCTTGAAACTGGCCCCAGCCGTCCGGCGCCTCATGTTCTTGTACCAAGACCACTCCTCCTACCGGGAAGTTGTCCACAGATCCATCCACATCTGTGGAAATGGCTGTGGAACACCCAACCGGGACATCCATCAGCTTGTCAGCGAGAGCGGTCCAGCCACCCGAAGATGGCTGAGGAAGTCGATCACGCTCCCAAGGTCAAGGCAGGCGAGTATCGACCCTCGATGACAGCCCCGCAAGAACGCGGAATTCGACGGTGTGGAAGAGTCCGGTGCCTTCTTTCCACAGAGAGTACCCAGGTAGGATATGGTTTTTCCAGGGTCTGCCACGCTTCTCGGAGCTCACGATCCGTCTCATGCCCCTCGCATTCTTTTCGCGAGCCGTCCCGTTTCTTCGCGCTCCGCCCGGTTCTCCGGAGCGGGGACGAGCCCGCTGCGGGGCTTGTCGAACTTTGACATAGTTCGACGAGGATTCGTAACCTGTCGACACTCACTCTCCAACCCCCCCTTTTTTTGTCATGAAGAGGACTTACCAACCCAAGGTTCGAAGGCGAAAGCGCCGTCACGGCTTCCGTCATCGCATGCAGACCCGGGCCGGGCGCAGCATCGTCAAAGCGCGTCGGCTCAAAGGTCGGAAGCGTCTCGCTGCCTGACTTCGAATCCCTTCGCTCCCCCCGGGACTTCCGGCGGGTGCTGAAGGAGGGGACAAGACGCCGCTCAGGGGGCGTCGTGATGGTGCAATGCTCCGGTGTACCGGGAGTATCGCGGGTCGGGCTCGTAGTCTCGAAGAGCACCGGCAACGCGGTCACCCGCAACCGGATCAAACGCCGTCTCCGACACACCCTCGGTGCGGTCCAATTGAGACCAGGGATCGACTACGTGCTTATCGGCAGCAGCCAGGTGGCAGAGGTTCCCCACAGCGAGCTGATGGGGTGGCTGGAGCGCGCCCTCGACGACGACCG
Source organism: Acidimicrobiia bacterium (assembly GCA_025928935.1). Lineage (GTDB taxonomy): Bacteria > Actinomycetota > Acidimicrobiia > Spongiisociales > ZC4RG35 > JARDZU01. The sequence continues at coordinate 39,936 of JAICNB010000008.1, read as the reverse complement.
GTTCGGCGATGTCTGAGCGTTGGTACCGGCCCCGCTTCCTCGTGGTCGCTGTGATCGGCATTTACCAAAAACTGGTAAGCCCCACCATGCCGGCCAACTGTCGTTATCAACCCACCTGCTCGAGGTACACCGCCGAGGCGATAACCCGGTTCGGGGTCATCCGGGGGGGTTGGCTGGGCCTGAAACGGATCGGTCGATGTCATCCCCTCCGTACCGGTGGGTACGACCCGGTGCCTGACTCCTGGCGAGCGGGCTGATGGGCAACGTCTTCAACGTCCTCGTCGACGGTCTGGGATCGGTCCTCGCCTTCTTCTATGACCTGTGGGATGGCCTGGTCGCCGAGGGGACCGCCCTGGGGCTGGCCATCATCCTTCTCACCATCTTCATAAACCTGCTGGTTTTCCCGCTGACCCTGAAGCAGACCAGGGCGACGAGGGCGTTCACCGCGATCCAACCCGAGATCAAGCGGATCCAGACTCAGTACAAGGATGATCCGCAGGAGATGCAGAAGCAGCTGATGCAGCTGCAGCGGTCTGCCGGGGCGACCCCTGGTGGGTGTCTGCTCCCCCTCCTCATCCAGATGCCGATCTGGTTCGCGCTGTTCCGGCTTCTGCAGAACCCCAGTCAACACATCGACGCGCAGAGCTCACTGGGGATGGCCCTGGCGGACGAAGTACCCAAGACCTTCCTCGGCATGGACCTCTTCACCAGCCCGTCGGATGCGATGAGTCTGGGGATCGGCGTCGCATTGCCCTATCTCATCATGATCACCCTGATGGTGGCCACCCAGTACGTCCAGCAATGGCATGCCACCTACGGTCAGGAGAGACCTGCCGGCCAGCCCGGTGCCGGGGCCCAGCAGGCGATAACCAAGATCATGCCCCTGTTCATCGGTTTCATCTCCTGGAATTTCCCGGCAGGTCTCATCGTCTATTGGGCCACGGGAAACCTGTTTCGTCTCGGCCAGCAGGCCCTGATCTTCAAGATGGATGGGCGCCCCACCCCGGTGGCGAAGACCGCAGAGGAGCCAAAGGAGTTACCAGGAGACTCCGAGGCATCGGCGAAGAAGCCACAACAGGGTGCCGCGGACAAGCGCCGTCGGCGCAGGAGGAGGTGACGTGAGTTACGTCGAGATCGAGGTTCGGGCCAAGACCGTGGACCTCGCCGTCGAGGCCGCCATGCAGGAGTTGGGTGTCAGCAATCGCGACCAGCTCTCGGTCGAGGTGATCCAGGAACCGGAGAAGGGATTTCTGGGCATCGGGGGTCAGGATGCCGTGGTCAGGGTCAAGCGTCGGAAGAGCAGACGTCGTCGCAACGATCGAAAGAAGGAGACCCGTGGCCAGACTCAGCAGCAGACGGCCAGGCAAAAGACCCAGGCACCGACTAAGAATGGTGGGGGCAAACCCCGCGGGCAACGAAACCAGACACAGAACAAGGGTCGTCACATGAGCCAATCTGGAGAGAACCGAGAGCCCAAGGTGGATGATCGCCCTGACATATCCATCGAGGAACAGGCCGAGATCGCCGGTCGCTTCCTCGAGGGTTTGGTCGACGCCTACGGTCTAGAGGGAACCGTTTCGACCCAGATCGATGACGGGGTCATCATCGCCGATGTCGATGGAGAGCAGACCGAGGCTTTGGTCGGGGTTCGTGGATCGGTCAGGTCCGCCATCCACGAATTGACCCGCACCGTGATGCAGCGTTATGCCCATGACACGGCTCGTCTTCGACTCGACATTGCCGGTTATGCGGAGCGTCGTCGTCAGGCGCTGACCATCTATGCGGAGCGTCTCATCGACCAACTGATGGTCGAGGGTGGTGAGATCATGCTGGAGCCAATGAGCCCGGCCGATCGAAAGGTCATCCATGATGCGGCCGCCACCCGGGAAGGGGTCAACTCATACTCCGAGGGGGAATCACCCCGTCGTTATGTGGTTTTGACCGCCACCGCCACCGCCACCGCAAAAGGCGAAGAGGAATAGACGGGTCCCGGGTCGGGGTTTTGGGTTCCCGAACTCACGATTCGAACCCAGATCCCACACTGTTTCACGTGGAACATTCACATCTGGTGTGGACCCGTTGTACCGAATGGTCGGGTCGTCATCTCACCCCATCGGATCTGGGCAAACTGGCGGAGTACCGGGACTGGCTGTTGACCGAAGCGGTCAAGGCGGGCGGGATTGGGCCCTACGAGACCGAGCGGATCGACAATCGTCACATCGGTGATTCACTGCTCTTCGCCGGTGGCTTCCCCATCAACCCGAAGCACATCCTCGATGTCGGCTCGGGTGTGGGTCTCCCCGGTATCCCGCTCAGCATCCTCATGCCCGATACCAGATTCTCCCTGCTCGATCGCTCCGGTCGTCGCATCGAACTGATGAAACGAGCGGTCCGGGTTCTCGATCTGGAGAATGTCGAGGTAGTACTTGGAGATATCGCCAACTGGCAAACCCCGGTGGATGGGATCGTCTCCCGAGCCAGTCTCTCCCCGGACCAGGCGGTGACCAGTTTCACCCGAATCCTGGGGCCGGAGGGTAGGGCGGTGGTCGGTGGTTCCTGGGCGTCTCCACCCGAGGTGGTCGGCTTCGATTTGATGGAGGTACCGGGAGCGGTCCTTGACCAAAGGGTCTGGCTTCTTATCATGCGTCCTCAGTGAGTTACAGCAGTGACTGACAAAGGACCACTGGTGGTCGCTCTGGCCAATCAGAAAGGTGGGGTTGGCAAGACCACCACCGCCATCAATCTGGCCGCGACATTGGCCTTTCAGGGTCAACGCACCCTTCTCATCGATCTCGACCCACAGGGCAACGCCACCAGCGGGCTCGGTCTGGATCGTTCCACAGTAGACACCTCGGTTTACGAGGTTTTGCTCAAAGAGGCGGAGGTCGAGGATGCGGTGGAGGCCACCTCGGTGCGTGATCTCTTCGTTCTCCCTGCCACCATCGACCTGGCCGGCGCCGAGATCGAGCTGGTCTCCCTGTTTTCACGTGAAACCCGTCTCCGCACCGCCATAGCCGAGCTGGATCAGGGTTTCGATGTGATCTTGATCGACTGCCCACCCTCCTTGGGTCTGCTCACCGTCAACGCCTTCACCGCCGCCGATGAGGTATTGATCCCGATCCAATGTGAGTATTACGCCCTGGAGGGTTTGAGCCAGCTGTTGCGCAACGTCCAGCTGGTCACCCAAAACCTCAATTCCGACTTGAAGGTCGGGGGTGTGGTGTTGACCATGTACGACGGTCGCACCAAGTTGTCCAAAGACGTGGCCAGCCAGGTCCGGGATCATTTTGCCGACAGCACCTATCGGGCGGTGATCCCACGATCGGTGCGGTTGTCCGAGGCCCCATCCTATGGGGAGCCGATCGAGGCCTTCGACCCGATGAGCCGGGGGGCCATCGCCTATCGCCAATTGGGACGGGAGTTCATCGAGCGACACGGGTTGAGCAAGGGAGGATGACATGACCAGTCGGCGCACCGGGTTGGGCAGAGGTCTCGAGTCACTCATCCCGATCGAGCCCGGGGGTGAGCCCGAGGGTTTCAAGCAGATCCCGGTCGATCAGATCTCGGTCAACCCCGACCAACCCCGGTCCCGATTCGACGACGACACCCTGGAAGAGATGGCGTCATCGATGAAGGAGGTCGGGGTTCTCCAGCCGGTGGTGGTGACCAGCGGTGATGACGGGTATGTGCTCATCGCCGGTGAACGACGATGGCGGGCGGCGAAGAGAGCCGGTCTGTCGCTGATCCCGGCAGTGATCCGCGAGACCACGGGTCAACCAACCCTGGTCGAAGCGCTCATCGAGAACGTGCAACGTCAGGATCTCACCCCACTGGAGGAGGCTCACGCCTACCAGCAACTCCTGGAAAATTATGGAATGACCCAGGAGAAGGTGGCGGAACGAGTCGGGAAGTCGAGACCGGCGGTGTCGAACACCCTCCGACTGCTGCAGCTACCCGAGGAGGTCCAGGCGATGGTCGACGCCGGGGATCTCTCGGCCGGGCACGCCCGCGCCCTGGTCGGTCTCGAGGACTCCGGATACGCAATCCATCTGGCGGGACGGGCAGTCGACGACGGTTGGAGCGTTCGGCAGATCGAGGATGCGGTGCGTCTCCGCAAGGGGACGGGTCGTAACACGCCGACGGGTGTCCGCCAGCTACGCCCGGTTGAGATCATCGAGTTGGAGAAGAGGCTCACCGACCATCTCGCCGCCCCGGTGAAGATCACCTACCGGAACGAGAAGGGAAAGGTGGAGATCAAGTTCGGGTCGCTCGGCGAGCTGGAGCGTCTCTACCGCATCTTCAACGGGTAGAAGCGGCCGCATCGACGGCCGCACCGGCGAAGAACCGGGTCAGACCGTCGACCACGGCGTAGCCCACTTCCTCATCGAGTCTCCCCCGTGACACCACCACGGCGGGGGCCCGGGTCTCTTTGAGCAGAGCGCCGGCACGACCTTCCACCTTGCCGCCCAGAACCGTCGCCAGAGATCGGGCCAGGAGCTCACCTGCCTCGGAGCGGCTGTGCTCCGAGGCGAAGTAGAACACCGAGTCGTCGCCGTCGGCGCTCAACTGGAATGCGACGATCAGGTCGGCGCCGAACACGTTTGCCCTGTTGGCGCGTAGACGTTCGGGGACGGATGCGTCCTGTGACCGTGACATGACGGGCAGGCCACCCAGGTCCTGTAGGGCGAGAGCCGCGGCCGATGCCGCGTCCCACGCAACGGACGCCTCATGGGGATCGCGACAGCCGGCATCGATGTAGACCCGCGTTCCCGCCACGGTCGCGGGGAGTCTTCTCAGCCATTCCCGCTCCCGCACCGCCTGGCGGCCCTCACGCATCTCCCCACGAGTCACCAGGTGGACCTCGGTAACCACCTCCGGGCCTGCCTTTCCATCTTCTGCCAGGTCACGATTGTGCTGGAACTCGATGACGGCCTGCTCGGTCTTCGGCCCGAAGATCCCATCGACCTTGCCCACGTCGAATCCGAGCGAGCTGAGACGGGACTGCAGCTCCGACACATCCTCGCCCCGCATCATCGGGCGGCGGAGGAACAGCATCCGATCACCGAGTCGATACCCCGCTTCGTAGAGGGAGCGCCAGGTATCGGGGCCAACGATTCCGTCGACGTCGAGCCCTCGGGCCCGCTGGAACTCCCGCACTGCGTCTTCGGTTCCGGCGGAGAAGGAGCTCGGTGTGTCCTGCCCGGGCGAAAAGCCGAGCGCGTCGAGACGTTCCTGGATGTCCCGGACCGCGGCTCCTTCATCACCGGCGCGATAGAGACGCATCCCTAATTGCCGGCCGACTTTGGCCGACTGCCTCCGAGACCGAGGGTACGTCGCGAGTGGGGGACCACCGTCATGCGTATCAGACTAAGTCGCCCTTGCCGGCCAAACTGACGCCGGTCGGCCGGGGCTGCCGCTCCGCCCCGACCGATTCACAGGAACTCTGACAGTTCCTGTAACAGCCTGTGTTTGGGGGCGGCCCCGACGATGCGCTTCTTCTCCACGCCGTCCTTGAACAGGATCAGGGTCGGGATGCTCATGACGTCGTGCTTCGCCGCCGGCATCGGGTTGTGGTCGATGTTGAGCTTGCCGATGGTGAGTCCCTCGTTCTCGGCCGCGATCTCTTCCAGGACGGGGGCGATCACCCGGCACGGACCGCACCACTCGGCCCAGAAGTCGACCAGGATGGGCTTGTCGCCGCTGATCGCGTCGTTGAATGTGCCGTCATTCAGGGTGACGATGTTTTCGGGCATTTCTCTGGTCTCTCCTCGCGGTCGGGGCGTCATTCCAGGCCGGCGAGCCATCGCTCTGCGTCGATGGCCGCCATGCACCCGGTCCCTGCCGCAGTGACCGCCTGGCGATAGGTGTGGTCGGCGACGTCCCCCGCGGCGAACACACCATCCACGTTGGTCCGTGTGCTTCCGTCGGGTGACTTCACGATGTATCCATTCTCGTCGAGATCGAGATGCTGAGCGAACAAATCGGTGTTGGGCTTGTGCCCGATGGCGATGAAGACGCCGTTCGCTGCCATCTCCCGGGTGACGCCCGTGACCGTGTCCCTCAGGGTGACCTTCTCGACGGTTCCCTCACCGTGGATCTCCTCGAGCACCGTGTTCCACAGCACGTCGATCTTGGGATGGTCGATCGCCCGCTGCGCCATGATCTTCGACGCCCTGAACTCGTCGCGGCGATGGACGATCGTGATCTTGTTGGCGAACTTGGTGAGGAAGAGAGCCTCTTCCATGGCGGTGTCACCACCACCGACGACGATCAGGTCCTGATTCCTGAAGAAGAACCCGTCACAGGTGGCACATGCCGAGACCCCGCGCCCGGTCAGCTTCTCTTCACCGGGCACGCCGAGCCACCTGGCACTGGCGCCGGTGGCCACGATGACCGCGTCCGCGGTGTAGACGTCGGCACCCACGTCGACCCGAAAAGGCTTGACGCCGAAGTCCACCTTGGTCACATCGACCTGCTGGAGCCGGGACCCGAAGCGCTCGGCCTGCTTTCTGAACTGATCCATAAGCTCCGGTCCGAGGATCCCGTCGGGAAAGCCGGGGTAGTTCTCCACATCCGTCGTGATCATCAACTGCCCGCCGGCGGCCACCCCCTCGAACACGAGCGGCTCGAGGTCGGCCCGCGCGGCATAGAGGGCGGCCGTGAGACCAGCCGGCCCCGAACCGATGATGATCAGTTTCTCGTGATTCATTCGACTCTCTTGATCCAGAGGTAGCTGCCCCCCCCGATCAGAGCGACACCGATCACCGCCAGGGCCCCGGCCGTCGTCAGCGGGATCTCGAGGGCGCCGAATATCGCTAGAAAGAGGAAGAGCACCGCGGAGAACCCCAAAGTTGCGGCGAGGATTCCCAGACCGGTGAGCCGGATCCCTCGGGCCACCCGGTCGACCGTCAGCGAGCGAACCTTGACCCCGATCTGCTCGAGGACCTCGGCAAAGCGAGCAGCCCATTCCTCCATTGCGGCGAGGATAGTTTGCCGAACGGTCCAAGCCCTAGCGCGTGGTCAGCGATCCTCGAAGACGATGCGGCACTCGGGCACCTCGACGAAAAAGACGACCGGGTCCTCAGCCGGGTCTTCGGGCATCACCACCAGGTAGGTCTTCTCGTCTTCGATCTCCCTCACCACGACGTGACGGTCGAGCCCGGCCCGGGCGAGGCACTCCCGATCGTCCTCATTGGTGTCGGTCTCCTCGCGCTGGGTCTGGCTGGAGCGGGCCTCGTCGGCGAACTCGGCAAAGGGGAGAGTCAGCGACTCCGACGCGGCCGCTGTGGTCGTGGGCGCCTCCTGAGGGTCGAAATCCTCAGCGGTGTCGCCGGCAACGAACGGGATCCCTTCGGTCGGCGCCCCGGTGCCTTCTGCCCCCCCGGCGGCTTCGGCCTCCCCGGCGACGGTCGTGGCGGCGGATTCGGCCAGGCCGTCGGCGCCGCCCAACACACCCGAGTTCTGCAACACAGCGACGAGGCCGGCCACCACCAGCAGCCCGGCCGCCACGTAGCCGAGACGCTGCCACCACGGGGCCGCCGGGGCTGCCGGCTTCTCGCTCTCGATCCCCGAGCGGACGGCGCGATGCAGGCCGGCTCGCTCCATGTCGGTCATGGCCGGGGTGGGGGAGCCGGCGAGCCATGCGATCACTTCCGTCTGAGCCTCGTATTCGGCGCGGCAGACCGGGCACGTCTCGACCAGGGAGCGTGCGCCGGCCGCGCCGCTCGCGGCGCCATCCGCCGCATCGCTGGTAGAACCATCCGCCAGAGCGGCGATCAGATCGAGGTCGTGTTCGTGCATTCCCTGGTTGGATGGTCTCATGACATCGTTTGGTTCCCCAGACGCTGAGCCAGGAGCCGGCGTCCCCTGAACAGGCGGGACTTGACCGTCCCCACGGGGACACCGAGGACATCGGCCACCTCTGGCAGGGACAGACCTTCGAGATCGGACAGAATCACCGCATTGCGGAAGTCGGGCGAAAGCACGGCGAGGGCGGCTTCGATCTCGGGCCGGAGACCGGCCGACTCGATCTCCTGCTCGGCCCCCGGATCCGACGGGTCGAGGTGCTCGGGGAACCTCTCCGTGGGTCTCCGTTGCATCCGCCGCAGCTGGTCGTAACAAGTGTTGACGGCGATCCGGTAGATCCAGGTCCCCACGGCGGAGCGTCCTTCGAATTGGCGCGCCTTGCGAAAGACGGTCAGGAAAGTGTCCTGGGTGGCGTCGAGCGCCCTTTCCCGATCACCGAGGATGCGGAGACAGACCGAGAAGACCCGGTCTTCATGGTTCCGCATGACCAGCTCGAAAGCCTGCCGATCCCCGATGACGACGCGAGCCAGCAACTCGGCTTCGTTGCCGGGGACCGTCACGGGGTGAATCGTACTTCTGCCAGCTCCGCGTAATAGGAACCGTCAGGCTGCTGGGGGAACTCGGTCATCCACAAAAGCCAGTGGCCTCCTTCCCGAGGGGGGAGGGGGAACAAGGTCTCGCTCGCCTCCGCGGTGCCACTGAGGGCACGCTCCAACCCGTCGATGCCTTCGGGAGGCTCCCGTGACCAGTAGATGTCGAAGGTGGTCCCGGTGGTGAGCCCGACCAGCTGCACCGCGGACGGGGTGCCGGTCAGCTGGAACCGCAGCCCGACTCCGGGCTTGACCAGGGAGAGGGGGTCCACGTATCGCTCCGATCTCCAGACGGTGGAGGCGCTGCCGTCGAGCACGTCGCCGACCGCATCGTCATTCTCGGATCCGTCGCCGAACGGGTCGAACGAGGCGAACCCGGCCACCCGGACCGGTCCCGTGGGGAGGGTGGTCACGGTCACGACGGTGCTGGTCGGAGTGGGGCCGAGCGTGGTGGAGGGGGGAACGACGGGGATGATCGGCTCGCCCCCTCCGATGAACAGACGACCAAGGGCCACCAGTCCGATGGCCACGACCACCAATCCGATGGCCACATAGAGCAGTCGGCGGGAGGTGGAAGGCGGCTCGGGCTGGGCAGCCCGCAGCGAAGGGGCAGCTATCAGCGCCTTCTCCAGGTCTGAGGCGCTGGCCCGCCCCGACTGGGCGGAGCGCAGGATCCGATCGATGGCCCGGGGCACACCGTCGATGCTCTCGGACGGCGGAGGGCCGCCCGGCACGGCACCGGTGAGGGCCGTTTCGAGGGCTGCCGCGAGCGCACGGACGTCCCCCTCTTGATCGGTGTGTGCCTCCCGGCCGAATCCGCCAAGCTTGGCCGGATGAGCTACGGACCAGGAGATGGCAGAGAGGTCGATGCGGCCATGGGTGGCCCCTGATTCATGGAGGGCGGCCAACGCACCGGCCAGCCCGGAAGCGTTGGGTAGGAACTCCTCGAGGCCGACCATCTGCTCCGCGGCGATGCGGTCGGCCGCCGAAGCCCCACCGGTCCATTCGCACACGGCGTATGCGCCTCCCGCGACGTCTTCTACCGCGAAGACCCGGGCCAGATGGGGGTGGGCGGTCTTGGCGGCGCCACTCACCGCGGCGATGAACCGGGAACGGCGCTCCTGACTCGATTCAGGCCCGAGGGACCTGATCAGGACCGGCCGCTCCAGTGAGGTGTCGGTGGCCAGCCACTCCTCGATGTCCTGATCACGGCCGAGACGCATCTCGAGCCGGAAGCGATCAGAGACCGGGGGCGCCATGTCTCTTCAGTTCAGCAGCTGTCATCTCTGGGGGGCGGCCCCCAGACCCCCGATAGGGCGCGGAGGAGCTCCGAATCGCAACAGGTCGAGGTGGACGTCTCTCATCTCGAACCCCTCCCGCTCATATAGGCGCCGGGCCCGGTCGTTCTCCGGTCTGACGTTGAGCACCATCACCCTCGCCCCTCGGGCTGCGGCCCATGCCACCGAGGCACGAAGCAACGAGGTGCCCACCCCCTGACCGGAGTATGTCGGCGCCACCGCAACCCTCTGCAGGAACGAGAGCATGGTCTGGGCGCCGGCCAGGGCATAGCCCGCCAACGCCCCGTCGAGCCGGGCTTCGAGCACCACGGAACGGGGCGTCGCCCTCATCGCCTCCACCAGGCCCGCCTCACCCATGCTCCAGAACCCGTCGAAAGCGAGGTGGTCGAGATCGACCAGCGATGACCAGACCGGTCGGCGGGTTGCCTGGATCGTGTGTCTCGGTGGCGTGACCCCGGCCCCGAGACGCATCTCCATGACATCGAGCACTCCGAAGGGGGTGAAGCCGGCCTTGGCCCACACCCTGGTCGCCTCGGGGTAGAGGGCGGGGGAGTAGACCACACCCGAGCCCATCGGGGCGAGGAGCTCGGCCACGGTGCGCAGGAACTCGCTCGATCCCCGCTCGAGACGGACCGCCGCATCGAGGACCTTGTCGTTCCAGGGGCGGGCGACCGCCCTGTGCCAACCCCTGCGCACGGTCAGCTGGCCGGGCCAGGCCCCATCCACGTGCAGGCGTTCGGGCACCTGTGGGAGAGTACGGGGATGGAAGTCGTAGTGGCCATCAGCCCGCACGCGATGCTCCACGACACCGGGGGCCATCACCCGGAACGACCCGAGAGACTCCGCGCGGTGTACCGGGGCATCTCCGAAAGCGGGCTCGGCCTGATCGAGGTGGAGTCCCTGGCGATCGGCCGGGCCGATCTCGCTCTCGTCCATGACCCGGCCTACATCGAGGCGATCGAGGGCTTTTGTCTGGCCGGAGGTGGTGCCCTCGACATGGACACCATCGTCTCACCCGAGTCCTGGCCGGCGGCTCTCACCGCAGTGGGTGGAGTCAAGACCCTCGTGGACGCACTACGTGAGATGGAGGACGCCACGGGGTTCGCCCTTTGCCGGCCGCCGGGCCATCACGCCCTGCGGGCGAGGGCCATGGGCTTCTGCCTGTTCAACAACGTCGTCGTCGTGGCCGCCTTGCTGAGGGCGGAAGGTGAGCGTGTCGCCATCCTCGACTGGGACGTCCACCACGGGAACGGGACGCAGTCATTGGTGGCGGCCGACCCGGGAATCCTCTACGTGTCGGTCCATCAGGACCACTTCTATCCGTTCGAAGGCCATCCCGATGACATCGAGATCGAGGCCAAGGGGACGACGGTCAACATCCCGGTTCCGGCCGGCACCGGTGGCGATGTGTACCGGAGGGCCTGGGAGACGCTCGTGCTCCCTGTGCTCACTCAGTTCCGCCCGGACTGGGTGCTGGTCAGCGCCGGCTTCGACGGCCACACCGAAGATCCCCTCGCCGACCTCGATCTGCTCGATGCCGACTACGGGTGGATGGCTTCCCGGCTCGCCCGTGTCCATCCACCAAATCGTACGGTCTTCGCCCTCGAGGGGGGATACGACCTCGACGGTCTGCGTCACTCGGCCCGCTCCACGGTCCTGGGTATGGCCGGGGAGGAGCATTTTGGCCCTCCACTCTCGTCGGTCCCGGGCGCGGCTCGAGCGGTCGAGGAGGCAGGTGAGGCTGTCGCCCGCCACTGGGCGATCTGAGAAGGTCTTTCAAGTTCCCCGGCGACCCGCGCCGATAACCACTTGCTGGCCTGAATCGGGAAGGGAACATGGAAGTCAACATCGAGGATCTTCTTCGCAGGGCGGTCTCATCTGGGGCGACGGACGTTCATCTGAAGGTGGGGTCAGCCCCCGTGGCCCGCATCGCGGGGGAGCTGGAGCGACTGGAGGGTTTCGCTGTCCTCAAGCCCAACGACACCCAGGCGTATGCCGATTCGCTCTTCACGCCACGGGCCGCCGCCGACTTCGCGGCGACCGGCACGGCCGACTTCGCGTTCGGCAGACAGGAGATCGGCAGGTTCCGGGTCACCGCCTTCCGCCAGCGCGGCTCGGTGTCGGTGGTCCTGCGTCGCGTCGTTCCCGGGTCCAGGTCGTTCGCCGAGCTGGGCCTGCCCAGGATCGTGGAGAAGCTGGCTGCGGCCAAGTCCGGCCTGCTGCTGGTCACCGGCCCTTCCGGGTCGGGAAAGACGGCCACCATGGCTTCGATCCTGGATTGGATCAACAATCAGCGGGCGGTGTCGATCCTCACCGTGGAAGACCCGATCGAGGTGCTCCATCCCGACAAACGAAGCGTGGTCGTGCAGCGTGAGGTCGGCGTCGACACCCCGAGCGCGGCCGACGCGGTGCGGAGCGCAATGCGTCACGACACCGACGTGCTGATGATCTCCGAGATCGGTGACGCGGAGACGGCGAGGGCCGCCATAGCCGCCGCCGAGACCGGTCACCTGGTCATCTCGTCGATGCGAACGACCGATCCTGCCGACACCATCGATCGCATCGTCTCGTTGTTCCCCGAAGCCCAGCAGCGCGTGGTGAGGAGCCAGTTGGCCGCCCAGATGCTGGCCATCCTCAGCCAGCGCCTGCTCGAGGGCCAGGGGAACGGGAAGTCCCTCGCTTGCGAGGTCCTGACCAACAGCGAGCGAGTCCAGGAATGGGTCATCGGAGGGGCAGACACAGCCGCCCTGGTCGAGATCATCAAGGAGAGTGAGTTCTTCGGGATGCAAACCATGGACGCGGCTCTGCTCAAGCTCGTCATCGACCGATCCGTCGACCTTCCCGCCGCCATCCCCCACGCCCGGAACGTCCACGAGGTCCGGGCCAAGGCGATGGCTGCGGGCATCCAGCTGTAGGCACAGCGTTCTCGCGCGCCGATCTCGACCTATAGGTCCAGATCGGCGCGCCAAAATGGATGGGGTGATCCCGAAGCGGCTCGAGTTCCTGGTCTCCGCCGACCTTCCGCCGGCGCAATTGCACGATGTGTTCGCCGGCGCGGGGCATCAGCTCTATCTGGTCGGGGGGTCGGTGCGTGACGCCTTCCTCGAACGCGGGCTGGACGACTACACGTACGACTTCGATTTCGCCACCGATGCCCGGCCCGATCGCATCGCACGGTTGCTGGAGGGCTGGGGCGACGTGGTGTACAGCGTGGGCGCCACCTTCGGCACCATCGCCGCGGTCAAGGGAAGATGGACGGTCGAGGTCACCACCTTCCGCAACGAGGTCTATCGGGATGAATCGAGGAAGCCACAGGTGAGCTTCTCCGACGACATCGAGACCGACCTCTCACGCCGGGACTTCACCATCAATGCCATGGCGCTCACCCTCATGGACATGGTCCCGATCGATCCCTTCGGCGGCCTGAGTGACCTCGCCGGTGGTGTGCTGCGCACGCCTCTCGACCCGCGCATCTCCTTCTCCGAGGACCCGCTGCGGATGCTGCGGCTGTTCCGGTTCCAGGCAACACTCGGTTTCGAGCCGGAGGCCGGGACCTTGGCGGCGGTATCGGAGATGGGTGACAGGCTCGACATCGTCTCCGCCGAGCGGATCAGGGACGAGCTCTCCAAGCTGGTCGTCGCCCGAACGGCCGGAGACGCTCTGGCCGGTGTGGTTGCCTCCGGGCTCGCCGATCACTTCATCCCCGAGCTCCCCGACCTGGCCATGGAACAGGACCCTCATCAGCGTCACAAGGACGTCCTGGCCCACACCCTGGCAGTGGTCGACAAGACATCCGACGACCTGGTGCTGCGGCTCGGTGCTCTGTTCCACGACATCGGGAAGCCCGAGACCCGCCAGTTCGGGAAGGACGGCGTCTCCTTTCATCATCACGAGGTGGTCGGGGCGAGGCTGGCGCGGCGACGTCTGAAGGCTCTGCGCTATCCGAGGGAGGTCGTGGATGAGGTCTCCCGTCTCGTCTTCCTGCATCTGCGGCCGCACACCCTCAAGATGGGTTGGACCGATTCGGCTGTTCGTCGCTATGTCCGAGATGCCGGCCCTCTGCTCGACCGGCTCAACGAGCTGGTCAGGTGTGACGTGACCACCGCCAACCCACGCCGGGCCCGAGCCATACAGAATCGGATCGACGAGCTCGAGGAGCGAATCGCCGAGCTGAGTCAGAAGGAGGAGATCTCTCGGCTCCGGCCACCGATCGACGGGCATCAGGTGATGGCGTATCTGGGGATTGGCCCCGGTCCGATTATCGGTGACATCATGGAGCTGATGCTGGAACGCCGGATCGACGAGGGCCCCTACGGGGCCGCCGACGCCTACGTCATGGTGCGGGAATGGGCCATGGCTCGGGGGATTCCCGATCCGGGACCGCCGCCGGACCTCGAGGACGAATAGATGAAGGTGGTCCTGGCCTACTCGGGTGGTCTCGATACCTCGGTGATCCTCGCCTGGCTCCGTGAGGAGAGGGGAGCGGAGGTGATCGCCTATACCGCCGACGTCGGACAGGGGGCGGAGGCGGGCGAGGCCAAAGAGAAGGCAATGGCCACCGGGGCCGTCGACGCCGTGGTGGAGGACCTCACCGAGAGATTCGTCACCGGCGCCGTGTTCCCGGCGCTTCGCGCCGGGGCGGTCTACGAGGGCCAATACCTGCTGGGCACCTCATTGGCTCGCCCCATCATCAGCGAAGGGCTGGTCAGGACCGCCCTGGCCTTCGATGCCGATGCCATCTCCCACGGGGCGACCGGCAAGGGCAACGACCAGGTCCGCTTCGAGCTCTCCGTGGCCGCACTCGCCCCCCAGCTGCGGGTCATCGCACCTTGGCGTGAGTGGGACCTCGATGGGCGCACCGCCCTGATGGAGTACGCCCGGGAGCGGGGCATCCCTGTCCCGGTGACCAAGCAAGACCCGTATTCGATGGACGCCAACCTGTTCCACATCTCCTACGAGGGAGGCATCCTGGAGGACCCGTGGGAGGCACCGCCGCCCAAGATGTTCCGGCTCACCGTCGATCCCACCGATGCTCCCGATCAGCCAGAGGAGGTGGTCATCGGGTTCGAACACGGCAATCCGGTGACGATCGGGGGACGCGAGCTCGGGCCGGTCGAGCTATTGGCCGAGGCGAACCAGATCGCGGGCCGACACGGGGTGGGCCGTGTCGATCTCGTGGAGAACCGGTTCGTAGGGATCAAGAGTCGCGGGGTCTACGAGACCCCTGGCGGCACCATCCTCCATCTCGCCCACCGGGCCGTCGAGTCGTTGACCCTGGACCGAGAGGTGCTGCACATCCGGGATGGCCTGATCCCCCGCTACGCCCAGATCGTCTACAACGGATTCTGGTTCAGCCCGGAGCGGATCGCACTGCAGGCGCTCGTCGACGAGATCCAGCAATCGGTGAGCGGCGAGGCCCGCCTCGTCCTCTACAAGGGTGGGGCGATGGTCACCGGGAGACGATCGCCCAACAGTCTCTACGACGCGGATTCGGCCACGTTCGAGGCGGACCAGGTCTATCGCCAGGCCGATGCCGAGGGCTTCATCTCCCTCAACGCTCTCCGGATCCGGGGGTTCGGCAGTGGGGAGGCGGGATGACCCTCTGGGGTGGCCGATTCGAGGAGGGCCCGGGCCGGGTCCTGTGGGACTACACCACCGATCATTCCGACCGCCGGCTCCTCGACGATGATGTGACCGGGTCGATGGCCCATGTCGCGATGCTCGGCGAGACCGGCATCCTCCAAGACGCCGAGGTGAAGACGCTGCTCGGTGGGCTGGAGGCGATTCGAATCGAGGCGGAGGCGGGCAGCTTCGAGTTCTTCGAAACCGACGAGGACGTGCACAGCACGGTCGAGCGACGATTGTTCGAGTTGGTGGGTGACGTGGCCGGCAAGCTGCACACGGCGCGCAGCCGCAACGATCAAATCGCACTCGACATGCGTCTCTACACCCGCCGCGCCGCCTCCGATCGGATCACCCAACTCCATGGTTTCGCGGTGGCCGTGGCCGACCTCGCACAGGAACATGCCTCGACGATCGTGCCCTCTCTCACCCATCTCCAGCAGGCCCAGGCCACGACCCTGGGACACCACCTGATGGCCTACGCATGGATGGCGCTTAGGGACGCCGAGCGGTTCTCGGCGGCCCGAACCCGGATCGACGTCTCCCCGTTGGGTGCGGGAGCCTCCGCCGGTACCTCGCTGCCGATCGATCCCGACGAGACCGCTCGGAGGCTCGACATGGGGTCGGCATTCGAGAACTCCCTCGACGCTGTCGGCTCGCGCGACCATCTCGCCGAGTACGTCTTCTGTTGTGCCCAGGCGATGGCCAATCTCTCTCGTCTCGCCGAGGAGATCATCCTCTGGGTGACGCCCGAATTCGGGAGGGCCCGTCTCCGCGATTCGGTGAGCACCGGGTCGTCGGCTCTTCCCCAGAAGCGGAACCCGGACATCGCCGAGCTTGCCCGGGGAAGGGCCGCGCGGGTGTTCGGGCTACTCACCTCCATCATGGCCCTGCAGAAAGCCTTACCCCTGGCGTACAACCGCGATCTTCAGGAGGACAAGAGGCTGGTCTTCGAAGCCGATGACACGCTGGCCGGGACCCTCTCCGCCATGACGGAGTTGCTGGATCACACCGAGTTCTTCGAGGTGACTCCCTCGGTCGAGACCGCCAGCCTCGATCTCGCCGAGGCACTGGTGGCACGGGGCGTCCCCTTCCGGGAGGCCCATGAGGCCGTTGGCAAACTCGTCCTGAGCCTGGAAGCCGAAGACCGAACCCTTCTCGATGCGGGGCCCGGTGACCTGACCGGTGCGCACAGTGCGTTCATCGAGGCCGACCTCGAGCTGATCGATGCCGGCGGGTCGGTGAAACGGCGGATAAGCCCTGGAGGAGGTAGCCCCGACTCGGTGCACGCCCAGGCAGCCGAGCTGAGGCGGAGGATCGCCGACGTCGGCGGCCCACCCACGCCACCCACGTCCTGATCCATCCCTAAGGTGCCACCCCAGTGGTCCTCCTGGTGATCCCTGCCGTCCTCATCGCAGTGATCAGCCTCGCCTCGTTCGCCGGCGGCTGGGTCTGGTGGCTCGATGTGCTGGCCAACTTCCGGGCCCAGTACGTCGCAGTCCTGGCTGTGCTCGGCCTGGTGATCCTGGCCAGCCGCTGGAGACGGACCGGTCTGGCGATACTCGGCGTGGCCCTCCTCAACGGCGTCTTCGTCGCACCGCTGTTCGTCGGCTCCCCGGGTGAGCCCGTGGCCGGCGCCCCCGAGATGAGGGTGATGAGCTTCAACCTCCTCTCCACCAACGAGAGCTACAACGAGGTGATCGAGTACATCGAGGCCACGACTCCCGACATCGTGCTGCTTCACGAGTCGAGCCGGCCATGGGAAGTGGCCATGGAGTCTTCGGATCTCGACTACGAGATCGTGCGGGGCCGATCCGACAACCTCATCTTCGGGACGCTGGTCCTGGCCAGGCAGACGGTCGACGCAACCTCCTTTGGATTCGCCGAGGGGGATGGAAGGGCCATCGCCCTCTCCTACCAGCCGGAGGGCTGGCCGGCCCCGGTGAAGGTCCTGTCCTCTCATCCGGTGGCCCCGACCAGCGGGGACCGGGCGGCGCTCCGTGACGCCCAGCTCGAGTTCGCCGCGGACTGGGCGTCACAGCAGGAGGGCGCCTATCTGGTCGTGGGAGACCTGAATGCCTCTCCATGGTCTTCGCCCTTCGCCACGCTCCTCGGCGATGGGCGAATGCGCAACTCACAGTTGGGGTTCGGACTCCAGCCGTCGTTCTCGGCCGACACGATCTTCCTGCTCCGTGTCCCGATCGACCATCTGCTGCACAGCCAGGACCTGAGGGTGCGGGACCGCCGCCTCGGCCCCGCTATGGGATCAGACCACTTCCCACTGGTGGTCGACCTGCAGTACGCGCCGGGCCCTTCGTAATTGGGACCGCTAGGTGTCATATGCGCGCTTCTCGCTCCCAATTTCGAGGGAGGAACGAGTCGATGGTGTCGATCACATACTCCGGGGCTGCCATCACGTCCCAATAGGTGAAGCGCAACACCCGGTATCCCTGGGCGATGAGGCGATTCTGTCGCACCCGATCCAGCTGGAAGGACCGCCGGTCGGTGTGAAACTGCGCGCCATCGAGCTCGATCAGCAAACCTGACTCGGGATAGGCGAAGTCGACGCGCGCCACGAGACCACCCTGCGCGTCGTAGATGGGGTGCTGGCACCGAGGAACAGGGAGCTCGTAGCCCTGCAGCAGATGAAGGAATCGATCCTCCAGCTGTGATTCTGTGATCTGATCCCAGGCGAGACGTTCGACCAGGATCTTCCGAGCGGGTCCGACACCATTCCGTCCCCGTCTCGCAACCTGATGGAGCACGGACGCGACGTCCTCGAGTGACACGAGCTCGCGTCGCCTTGCCTCATCGAGACACGATCCGGTCCGGCCGATCCCGTGCGGCACGCCGATGTCGACAATGGTGCGAGCGATAGTGGTCGTCGATATCCCGTTCACCTTCGTGATGTGGGAACGGGCCAGATCGGTCGACTGGTGCAGGGTGTAGCCCGACGGGCGACGCCCGGTCCGCAGCGTCACCACCTCGATCCGGTCAGGCCTGCCGGCGAGACCGTGGATGTGTGCCGCCGTGCGATGTGAAGCGGCGGCACGCCTCCCGGACGCGAGGACGGCTACTGCGACTTCCATGTGCCAGGTGGGGGGCACACTGGCGTAGGCATACACCTGGGGCGCCATACGTGTGACGAGCCCACCACGCACCCTTCTCGTCAGGGATGCTGGACTCAGACCGTGTCCAGTCCACTGGGCGAGGCTGAACACCCCGTGCTGGCGACGAGCCAGTTCGATCAACTTTGCCTCTCGACCCACCTCCATCCCTGATCCTTCTACTGTGCCGGCCAATCGGACGGAACCCCTTCGAAATCGGGATCGGGAGCCTCGGTATGCGTAACGCAAGCTCCCAATTTCGAGGAAGGAAGTAGCGTGGCCGGCATGTCGGATCCTTATGCCGAGCGTCGGGCGCGGCTGGCCAAGGAGATAGGTGAGGACGCGATCGCCATCATCCCGGCCGCGGTCGAGGTGATCAGGAGTCACGACACCGAATACGAGTTCCATCAAGATCCCGACTTCTTCTATCTGACCGGGTTCCCCGAGCCGGAGGCGTTGGCCGTGATCACGCCGGGTCATTCCGAGGGCGAGTACACGTTGTTCGTCAGGCCGCGTGACCCTGAGATGGAGGCGTGGGATGGCTATCGAGCCGGGGCGGAGGGTGCCCTGGAGCGGTTTGGGGCAGACCGGGCCTTCGAGCTAGCCAGTCTCGATGAGGTGCTCAGCCGCTACATGATCGGGCGCGAGGTCATCTGGTATCGCACGGGGAACTCTCATCACGATGCTCGGGTCAGCAGTCTCGTGGCGAAGGCTCGCAACCACCGCGAACGATACGGGGGAGCAGTTCCCTCGGCTGTCCGTGACGTATCGGTCCTCCTCGGGGAGATGCGTCTGTTCAAGACCGACGATGAGATCGATGCCCTTCGCGAGGTTTGCGAGTTGTCGGCGTTGGGTCACGCCGAGGCCATGCGTTTTGCGGCGCCGGGTTTATACGAATATCAGGTCCAGGCCGCCCTGGAGTACCGATGGCGGTTGGCCGGCGCCCGTCACAACGGCTACCCATCGATCGTCGCCTCCGGGCCAAACGCCTGCATCCTCCACTACGTCGAGAACCACCGGCTCATCGAGGATGGTGACCTCATCCTGATCGACGCCGCGGCCGAGCTCGACGGGTACTCCTCGGACATCACCCGGACCTTTCCAGCCAATGGCAGTTTCACCGCGCCCCAGCGGGCCGTCTATGAGGTGGTGCTTGCAGCCATCGACAAAGGGCTCGAGATGTCGGTGCCGGGCTCGAGCCCGCGGGCGATCCACGATGCGGCGACCCGGGTATTGACCGAGGGCATGATCGCACTCGGCCTCCTCCCCAAGGGTTTGGACGAGTCCCTGGCGATGCATCATTACAACCAGTTCTACTTCCACGGGACCGGCCACTGGCTCGGCCTCGACGTGCACGACATGGGCACCTATCGGGTGGACGGTGTGCCCAGGAAACTCGAACCGGGGATGGCACACACAGTCGAGCCCGGTCTGTACATCGCTCCCGACAAGGGCGAGATCACGCTCACCCTCCTCGAGTACGACCAGGACGAATGGAATCAACGCCGGCTGGTCGAGGGCAGAGCCGCGGCGATGGCCAAGGAGGCAGAGGCGAGGGAACAGGCGGAGAAGATCACCCACGTGGTGCCACCCGAGTTCCTGGGGATCGGTATCAGGATCGAAGACGACGTCGTGATCACCGACGACGGCCACGAGAACCTGACGACGACCGTCCCGAAGGGGATCGATGAGATCGAAGCCCTCTGCGCCGAGACCCCGACCCTGCCCAGGCCCTAGACCGTCGCCGGGATGGCGTATAGGAGGATGGCGAAGAAGTGGAAGGCACTTCCGCCTATCACCAGCAGGTGGAACAGCTCGTGGTTGGAGAACGACCTGGGGAACAGGAGAGGGCGTTGCAGGGCGTAGATGACCGTGCCTATCACGTAGCACGCGCCCCCGAGGAGGATCAGGGCGAACGCCCTCGGGCCCAGCTCACGCCAGATCCAAGGTGCCCAGATCAACGCCGACCAGCCCATGACCATCTGCAGGGTCACCGATAGGTGGGTCCGGATCTGGGGCATCAGCGCCTTGAGCAGTATCCCGGTGACGGCGATCCCCCACACGACGCCCAGCGCCACGGCGAGTGCGATCCCCTGGAGAGAAGCGATCGCAATCGGGGTGAAGGTGCCGGCGACGACGAGATAGATCATCGAATGGTCGATTCGCTGCAGCCTCGTCTTCCATCGCTCTCCCCAGGGGATCGAGTGGTACAGCGAAGAAACGGTGAACATGAGGAGGAGGGCGCCGCCGAATACGAAAGCCCCGGCGACGGCTTCGGCCCGGCCCCATGCCCTGTCCATCAGCAAGACCAGCCCGACCACGGCGGCGATCGCAGCGGAGCCATGGAGGAACCCTCGAATCGGGTTCTGCATCCGCCCCAAGGTGATCCTCTCCATTTCGTGACGAGCGTATCGACTGCCGAGCTCTAGTCGGAAGGGGTCGAACGGCCCAGGCCCGATCGCCCGTTTGGTCCCATCTGATCGGTACCATTACCTCCTTCCATGGCGCTCGGTGTCCTCTACCGTCTCTACGAGCACAACCTCGTCAACGGTCTCGACCGCGACCGGCTGCCCCGTCACATAGGGATCGTCCTCGACGGGCATCGCCGTCATGCCCGGGAGGAGCGGCTGCCTACCTACACGGACAGCTATCGGGTGGGGATGAGGCGCTTCGAAGAGTTCCTCGGGTGGGCGCACGATCTCGAGATCCCCGCGGTCAGCGCCTGGGTGCTGTCCCGGGAGAACCTTTCCCGTCCCAGTGAGGAGCTCGAGCCCTACTTCGACGTCCTGGTGGAGCTGTTCGGTCGGCTACCCGCGCTCTGCCAGACCTACGACATGGGGATCAGGTTCATCGGGAGCCTCGACATCCTTCCCGACGAGTTGGTGGCCGCGGCGAAGTTGGCCGAGGAGGCCCAGCCGTTCGGGTCGCGGCGTCTCAACATCGCAATGGGCTACGGGGGCCGACAGGAGATCGTCGATGCCGCCAAGGACCTGGTCGCCAAGCTGGTCGCGGATGGCATCGATCCCGACGACATCGCGACCCATATCGATGCGGACTCACTCGCTTCCCATATGTACTCCGCCGACCTGCCCGATCCCGATCTGTTGATCCGAACCTCGGGAGAATCACGTCTCTCCGGCTTCCTGCTCTGGCAGTCGGCCTATTCGGAGTTCGTGTTCGTCGATGTGAACTGGCCGGCGTTTCGCCGGGTCGACTTCCTGCGCGCCCTGCGCGACTTCACGAGTCGAGACCGTCGCTTCGGGAAGTAGGCGGCTCGTCTCCTCGGGACCGCTTCTCGTATCGGGCTCTCGCCCGATCATGGTCGACGACTTCGTCCCGGGTCACTGGAGCCACCGTCCGTGGCGTCGGTCGACGCCTCACGTCGTCTGCGGGCCGTAATAGCCTGGACCGACCAGCCCATGGAGCCGATCCCGTTGCCAGATCATCCCGACAACGCAGCGCGGGTCCCCCCGAGATGGTTCGTGCGCTCCGCTTGGTCGATCCACCGCGGGCTGTACCGGGTGACGGGTGGGCGTTTCGGCTTGCGACGCCCCAAGAGGGACCGATACGGGATGATGCGTCTCACCACCATCGGTCGTCGCAGCGGTCAGGAGCGGAGCGTGATCCTGGGCTACTTCGAAGACGGCCCGAACCTGGTCACCATGGCGATGAATGGGTGGGCCGACCCAGAGCCTGCCTGGTGGCTCAACCTCCAAGCCACTCCCGAGGCGACCGTCGAGATCCCGGGGAACCGACGGGAGGTCAGGGGCCGGGCGGCCGACGGCGAGGAGCGGTCCCGTCTCTGGGCCCGATGGCGCCAAATCGACACCAACCTGGACGGCTACGCCGCGCTCCGATCCGGGGAGACCGCGGTCGTGGTCCTGGAGCCGACGTCCGGGCCTTGAAGCCCCGGCAATAGAGGAGGAGACAACGTGGTGGGAACCGACACGGACCTGAACGACCTTCTGGTCAGGCATATCGAGGCGTGGAATCGCCACGATCTCGACGGCCTGATGAGCCTTTTCGCCGACGACTGTGTGTTCGAGTCATCGGGTGGGGAACAGGTCTGGGGCAATCGGTACGAAGGCCGGGCGCAGGTCGAGCAGGCCTTTGCCGACGTGTTCTCCACCATGCCCGACGCTCACTGGGGCGACGGGCGCCACCGCATCATCGCCCCTGACTACGCCGTCTCGGAATGGACCCTGACCGGGACGCTGTCCGACGGTCGGCGCCTTGAGGTCAACGGCTGCGACTTCCTGACCGTGAATGACGGCAAGATCACGAAGAAGAACTCCTATCGCAAGCAACGACCACCGTTCCGGGTCTGATCTCGGGCGCCCGCACCGGCCTTTGCCTATCCATCGCCGTATCGGTAGGCCAGAGCGAGGAGCTCGCCGAGCCAGCGGCTCCGGGCGTCGGCTGCAGACCTGACGACGATCTGATGATTCCAGCGTCTTTCCCCGACCTGGCTGACGTCTCGAACGTGCTCGCTCTTTCGCTCGTGGTCGAGGGCGAGCATGAGGTGTGGCACGCCATCTGGATTCCTCTTCGTGACGTTGTAGAGCCAGAACCAGGCGAACTTCCGCCGCCTCCCGAAGCTGATCTGTGAGCCAATCGTCATCTTCGCCTCACCCAGGGCGTTGATCCGCTCGGCGAGGGTGTCGAAGATCTCTCTCGACTCTGGCCGTCCGTCGAAGTAGTCGTCGAGCTCTCGTGACCTCACCTCGGCACGCTCACTCGGTGACCATCTCCTCATCGAGATGGCTCACATCGCCCAACTGACGCAGGGAGAACCCCCAGCCGGTGCTGATCCGGTCCATGGTCAGACGGGACACGCCGGTGTGGGGTTGACGGAACCGATCCCACTCCCAGGGGACGGGCTCGAGGCCGAGGAGACGGCCGAGAACCACGGCGTTGGTCCCGGCATGGGCCACGATCAAGACTCTCATCCCCGGGTCCTCGACGTCCCACAGGTGCCGGTGCTGCTCGTGCATTGGCCTGATCCCGTGCGCGGCCAGAGTCTCCTCCAGCCCGTCGACGACCCTTCGGTGAAAGACACGAAACGACTCGCCCCCGGGCAACCCGTCCCACATCTCCTCCATGGTGCGGAAGTGGGCGTCACCCAGCGCCTTCTCGATCTCCTCGGCCGGCGAGCCCTCCCACTCGGGAGGATTTTGGATCTCGCGCAGCCATCCGTAGAACTCGGGACGTGTTCCCAGCTCCGAAGCGATCGGATCCGAGGTCTGGCGGGCCCGTGCCATGGAGGAGACCCAGACCTCATCGAAGCCCCCAAGGTGGGCGATGCGGTGTGCCGCCCGTTTTGCCTGCTCATGACCGAGCACGGTGAGGTCGGGGTCGTTGCGGGCGACCTGCCCGGGAGTCCAGTCGGGCTGGCCGTGACGCACCAGGTACAGCTCCATGGGCAAACGGTAACGGTGCCCGACCGATGGCTCATACCTGTCGAGGGGTAATACGATTGCGCGCCGTGTCCCGTCAAGCCCTGATCGATCATCTGCGTCACCACGCGGTCTTCACCGACGGGCCTTACACGCTGCGCTCAGGGCTCCGCTCCGATTGGTACCTCGACGCACGTCAGACCACCTTCAGCGGCAAAGGGGCCCCGATCGTGGGGAATGCCGTCCTGGAAGTCCTCGATCCCGACGTGATGGCCGTGGGTGGGATGACCATGGGCGCCGATCCGATCGCTCTCGCCGTCGCAGTGGTCGCCAGCTCACGGGGGCGGGAGATCAACGCTTTCTCGATCCGGAAGACGACCAAGCAATATGGCGTCACCGGCCGGGTGGTCGGGCCGGTCAAGGCGGGTATGCCCGTTGCCATCCTGGAGGACACGACCACCACCGGGGGCGCGGCGCTCGACGCGGCCGAGGCCGCCACTGCCGCCGGCCTCCGTGTCATCCAGGCCATCGCCTTGGTCGATCGGTCCGATGGCCGGGCAGCCGATGCATTCGAGGAGCAGTCGATCCCCTACGTCGCCCTGGTGTCACCGAAGGACCTCGGCGTCAAGAGATGAAGGTCGTCGTCCAACGCTCGGCGGTCAAGATGTGGCTGCTGGCCTTGGGCGGCATACCCCTCCTGGTGATTGCGGTCGACGTCCTCACCAGCCGCCGCATCACGAACTGGCTCCGCGAGCTCATCTTCACTCCGGAGGACACACAGATCTACGAGCCACGTGACGTCATCTGGGCCTGGGCGATCCTCCTCTTCTCGGCATTCATCGTCCTCTGGGGCCTCAAGGAGCTGTTCCGGCCCACCAAGGTCATCGAGGCGAAAGACGATGGGCTGCAGATCAGGCTGCGCGGGCCCTTGCGGAAACCGGATCTGGTCCCCTGGGGCAACATCCTCGACATCGGCCCCGGGGAGATCATGGACGAGGGTGACGTTCTGATCCTCTTGCGAATCGAACTGTCCACCCGGGGGGACCTCCCTGAGCATCCCTGGGGGGCGCGCTGGCTGGAGCCGAGGGTGCTCGGCATGCTCGCCCAGGACTGGTCCATCGCTCCGGCGCAGGCAGCCGACCAGATCGGGCAGTATGCGGTGGACGCAGCGACACGGACGGCCCGGGCGCACACTGTTCGAGTCCCGGACCAGTCGTGATCCCAGTCGGTGCTCATGTGCCCTCGATCCACCCGCTGGAGGAGGCGGCGGAGCGCCAGGCCGACCTGGTCCAGATCTTCCTGTCTGACCCCCAGTCCTGGAAAAAGCCGCCGCCGCACCCGGATGCCGAGGCGCTGCGCAACTCGCCGATACCGGTCTACGTCCACGCCCCTTATCTGATCAACGTCTGCGCCGACAACAACCGGATTCGGATCCCCTCACGGAAGATCCTCCAGGACACCTGCGACGCGGCCGCCGATGTCGGAGCGCTCGGCGTGATCGTCCACGGGGGCCACGTGACCGGCGATGGCCCCCAGCAAGAGGGAATCGACCGGTGGCGAAAGGCCCTCGAGGCTGTGGAGACGGAAGTCCCCATCCTCATAGAGAACACCGCCGGCGGCGACAAGGCGGTGGCGCGGCGGGTGGAGTGGATCGCCCGTCTCTTCGAGGAGATCGGGAGCTACGACGTCGGCTTCGTGCTCGACACCTGTCACCTCTGGGCGGGGGGAGAGCCTCTCGACGAGGTGGTTCCCCGGATCATGACGGCTACGGGGCGGATCGACCTGGTCCAGGTCAACGACTCGAAGGACTCATTCGACTCACGCCGCGACCGTCATGAGAACCTTGGGATGGGCCAGATACCGCCCGACGAGATGGCACGGATGATCATCGAGGCCGATGCCCCCGTGGCCGTCGAGACCCCGGGCGGTGTCGACGAGCAGTCCGCCGACATCGAGTGGGTGCGACGGGTGCTGACCTGAGATCATTCTGTGCGGGTCTATCGCGCGTCCCGACGCGCGAATCCGCACAGAACGGCTATTCGAAGATCCGTTTCGGGCCTGTCTTCTGCTTCTGGTGTCGCTTCCGCGCGCTCGGATCCGGCTCGGGGATCGATCGCGGGTAGCGGTCCTCCAGCACGATCGCCAGGGGAGAGGCGGTGAACACCGAGGAGTAGGTGCCGATCAAGATCCCGGCCAGGAGGGCGAGTGCGAAATCGGAGAGAGTGTCACCACCCAGCACGAAGAGTGAGACCAGGATGAGGATCGCCCCGAGACCCGTGTTGATCGTCCTCGGCACCGTCTGCAGGCATGCCTCGTTGGCTATCGGGCCCAACGGCTCCCCCGGGCGCTCCGCCTGGCGCTCCCGGATTCGGTCGAAGATGACCACCGAGTCGTTGATCGAGTAACCGATGATGGTCAGCAGGGCGGCGAGGAACACACCGTCGAGTGTCTTGCCCAGCCACGCGAACAGGCCGATCACGATGATCACGTCGTGGAACATCGAAACCACCGCCGCGGCGCCGATGGTCCACCTGAACCTGATGGCCAGATAGATCAGCTGCACCAGAAGGGCCAGGCCCAGTCCGATGAGCGCTCGATTGCGGATTTCGTCGCCGAGGGTCGGCCCCACGAACTGCTCCCTGACCACTGCCACGTCTCCGCCCATGGCAGCAACGGTTTCCTGGAGCACCTCCTCCTGGGCCGGGTCCAGCTCCTCCGATCGGATCACGATGTTGCCCTCACCGGTCTCCTGGATGAGGGAACGGGAGAGCCCTTGGTCGGCCAGATCCTGCCTGAGCTGCTCGATATCGACCGGCTCGGTGGTGGAGAACTCGATCAGTCGGCCTCCCTGGAACTCGATCCCGTAACTCAGGCCGCGGACGACGATGCCGGCCAGGGCTACCGCGATCAGGACGCCTGAGATGACCAGCCAACGGTTCGGTTTGGCGAACAGGTTCGGTCCCGAGGTCTTCAGCCATTCCTGGAGACGGCGGCCGACGTTCATGCCCATCAGCCCTGGCCGTTCCTCCAGGTACTTGACCTGCATGAGCAGCTCCAACAAGACCCGTGTCACAACGAGAGCCGAGAACATCGAGACCAGGACCCCGATGGTCAGGGTCACACCGAATCCTCGCACCGCCCCGGCGGCGAAGAAGAAGAGGAGCACGGCGGCGAGCAGGGTGGTGACGTTGGCGTCTGCGATCGCGCTCCAGGCGCGTTGGAACCCTGCGGCGAGCGCCCCGCCTATCGACGATTCGACCTGGTACTCCTCCTTCGCTCGTTCGTAGACGAGGACGTTGGCGTCGACCGCCATTCCGATGGCGAGGATGAATCCGGCGATCCCGGGCAGGGTCAGCGTGGCTCCCAGCCAGAGCAGAACCGCATACGAGAGCAGCCCATAGACGACCAGAGACACCGCCGCCACCACGCCGATGAGCCGGTAGTAGGCGATCATGTAGAGGATGGTCAGGCCGGCGCCGATCAATGCCGCCTGCAGGCTCGCCTCGATGGCGGCCTCGCCCAGTGACGGCCCGACGGTGCCCTGCTCGACCACTTCGACCGGCACCGGGAGGGCGCCGGCGCGGATGAGCAGGGCAAGCTCGCCGGCGCTCTCCTCGTCGAAGTTGCCTGTGATCAGGGTCTCCCCGCCGGTGATACCCACGTTGCATTGCACCGAGGTGGCAACGCCCGGGCTGGACAGGACGCTCTCGTCGAGGACGATGGCGATCCTTCGTGTCGGGTCGCCGGGCGGCGCACAGGCGGCGGCCGCCGTGAGCTCGGCCCACTGTTGTTCGCCCTCGGGTAGGAAGTTGATCGAGACGGCCCACAGGCCGGAGCCCTGGGTGTCGAAGATGGCGGCTGCGCTCTCAACCTGGTCCCCACTGACCGCGGTCGGCCCCAGGACCAGGTCCTCTCCAGGCTCTCCGGGGAGGACCACCGCGTCCTGGATCTGAGGGTCTGTGCCGGTGGGCACCGACTCCAGCACTGGATGGAACGTGAGCTGGGCTGTGCGGCCGATGACCTCCAGAGCCGCGTCCGGGTCGTCGACACCGGGCATCTCGATGATGATCCGGCGGTCGCCGGACGCTTGAAGAGTCGGCTCGGCCACCCCGAAGGCGTCGACACGACGGCGCAGCACCTCCAGGGTGCGGGCGGTCACGTCGCTATCGACAGTGACGTCGGCGGTGTCCTGGGCCTCGAGGACGACCTGGGTCCCCCCGCGGAGGTCGAGACCGAGGTTGACCGGGTTGTTCAGGACTACGTATACGGCAGCGCCGATCGAGACCACAGTCCACAAGAGGCGCCACCGTGACACCTTGGGCATCGACGACCCTTCGAGTTCTCCGGGGACGATCGCATGCTATCGAGGCGCCGGCGCCATGCCAGATCGGCGGGCTGGCGATCCTCAGTCAGTCCTCCGGGTGTCCTGCTGCGCCCGGTTCAGGTCGCTGGTCAGCTCGTCGACGACGAGCCTGTCACTCGAGACCTTCCCGGTGCGGTACCCGGCCCGTCCCACCATGTGCGCCGCCACCGGGGCGGTGAGGAGCTGGAAGAGGGCGACTAGGAGAACCGTCCACAGCACCGGGCCGGATCGCATCCGCAGGCCATACCCGGCCAGCCCGAGGAGGACTCCCAGCACCTGAGGCTTGGTGCCGGCGTGCATCCGGGAGAGAAGGTCGCCGAATCGGAGGACTCCCACCCCGGCGGCGAGGGAGAGTAGGCCGGCGAACACGAAACAGACGGCGGCGGCGATATCGAGGACCACGTCCCAGCTCACAGCGGGTCCTCCCCGGCTTCGCGGGCGGCGGCCTCTTCTTCCAGAGCGTGTCTCTCGGCGTCCTCGGCGGCGATCTCCTCGGCGGTCCGGATCCGGCCCTCGTCCTCGGGCTCGATGGCGGCATACCGAGAGACGGTGACCGAGGAGATGAACCCGACCAGGGCCAGCGCGGCGAGGATCGGCATTGTGTCGAGGCGCCGGCTCCAGGCTGCTTCGAGCGCCACTCCGATGACCAGGATGCTGGTGATGATGTCGAGCGCGACCGCCCGGTCGAGCATGCTCGGGCCTCTCTCCACCCGGAGCACGGCGAGGACGGCGCCGATCACGAGGAGGAGCCCGGAGACAGCCACGACGATCATGTCTGCTCCACCCTTCGCTCGTCACGACCCGACCGGGTCAGACCAGCGGCCGCCAGCTCGTCGTCGGAGGCGAGGGCACGCAGGACCCTGGCCTCGATGCCGAGGGTGTCCGCCCTGACCTTCTCGATGCCACCGAGGGCGTCGACGTCGAGGATGTGCAGGTGGAGGACCCCGGTCTGCCGATTTGCCTCCACCACCAGTGAGCCAGGGACCAGGGTGGACAACTCGGCGGTCAGGGTCAGGTAGAGGTCAGACTCACTGCGAAGGTGGACCCGGATCACGGCGCCGCTCGGCGTCCGGCTCGGGTTGAGGGCGAGGAGGGTGACCTGGATGCTGGCCCGCACCAGGTCGAGGATGAAGCGACCGACGAGGCGGGCCGTGGCGAAAGGGTGGATCCCACCCTGGAACTCCACGGCTGGGAGGGGAAGGGTCGTCGTGACGAGGGCTGCGATGGCGATACCAGCCAGGAGGGTCCCGGTGGACAGCCTCCCCCAGAGCATCAGCCACACCAGTGTGAGCCACACGAGCATTCGCCAGGGGAGCCGGCGTCGCGATCCCCGGCTCATGGCGGGGTCCCCTCTGCGGCCTCGGGTGACTCGCCTACGCCGCGGTCGCCTCGGGAGAAGACCGAGTCGACATACGGGCTCTGAGCGAGGAGGTCGGAGGCTGCCCGATCGGCGTAGGCGTAGAGAGGGCCGGCCAGGAAGGTGAGGGTCAGGCCCAGGGCGACCAGGGCGGCGGTCGGGCCCACCATGCCCCGGGGCAGGGTGGTGTCGGGCAGGTCGTCAGGGGCATCCTGGACGAACGCCTGGTTCCAGGCCTTGATGATGACGTAGAGGGTGAGCAGCGACACCGCCACCCCGCCGATGACCAGCACGATGGCGAGCAGCGATCCGTCGGCCACGCCGGCCTGGAGCAGCCCGAGTTTGCCCAGGAATCCGGAAAACGGCGGGATCCCGGCCAGGCTCATCGCCGGGACGAAGAACAAGATCGCCAGCAGTGGGGCGACTCTTGCCAGACCGCCGAGACGGATCAGGGAGGTCGTGCCACCACGCCGCTCGATCAAGCCGACCACCAGGAAGAGCGAGGTCTGCACTGTGATGTGATGGATCACATAGAAGATGGCGGCAGCCAGCCCGGCCTGGCTGGACAGGGATATGCCGAAGATCATGTAGCCGACATGGCTGACCAGGGTGAACGAGAGGAGCCGCTTCACGTCGTTCTGGACGACGGCACCCAGGATTCCGACCAGCATCGTGATCAGGGCGGCGGTCATCAGGAGCTCGTCGGCCCGGCCCTCGGCGAAGAGAAGGGTCTGGGTGCGAAGGATGGCGTAGATGCCAACCTTGGTGAGCAGACCCGCGAACACCGCGGTGACCGGGGCCGGCGCGGTCGGGTAGGAGTCGGGCAGCCAGGCCGACATGGGGAACACGGCAGCCTTGACCGAGAATGCGATGAGCAAGAGGAGCTGCAGCACCAGAGCGATCCCGGGGTCGATCTCGGGTAGCCGCTGTGCCAGGTGCGCCAGGTTCAGGGTGCCGGTGGCCGAGTAGGTGAGGGCGATCGCCACCACGAAGACAAGCGACGAGGCGATCGCCACCACGACATAGATCGAGCCGGAGCGGATCCGGGCCGCGGTCCCGCCCAAGGTGATCAGCACGAAGCTGGCCAGGAGGAGCATCTCGAAGCCCACGTAGAGGTTGAAGAGGTCCCCGGATAGAAACGTGTTGGCCACCCCGGCGACGAGGACCAGGTAGGTCGGGTGATAGATGGCGACCGGGGCCTCCTCGTCGCCATCCGCCAATCCCTGAGCCAGCGAGTAGAGGAGGACGCATAACGTCACCGCTGCAGAAACCGACAGCATCAGGGCGGCGAGCCGGTCCGATACCAGCGAGATGCCCACGGGCGCCGCCCAGCCCCCGACGTCGACCACCAGGGGACCCCGGTCGGCAAGGCCGAGCAGGCTCACCGCCGCCACCAGTACCAAGGTCAGCACGACCACGCTGATCACTCGCTGGGCGCGGGGATGGCGGGACATGGTCAGGGCCAGACCGGCGCCGGCCAGGGGGAGGATCACCGGGAGAGGCACGAGCCAGGTCACTCCCAGTCCACCTCCGCCCGTTCCTCGCCGAACAGAGCCATCTCGTCTCTTGCTTCCGCCGCGTCCTCGTCGAGGGTGGCCGGCAGAGCACCGTCGAAGCCAAGCTCCGACCGGAGACCCTGATCGGTGGCGGCCTGTCTGGCCAGCCGACGGTCCTCCAGGTCGTCCTGCACCTCGTCGTGCTCGTTCAGCTGCCAGGACCGGTAGGCCATGGCGAGCAGGAAGGCGCTCATCCCCAGGGTTATCACGATGGCGGTGAGCACCATCGCCTGGGGCAGGGGGTCGCTCATCTCCTGCTCGGGAGTCATCCCGACGATCGGGGCGCCTCCAGGGGGCCCACCGACCACCAGCATGAGCAGGTTCGCTCCGTTGGAGACGAGGATGATCCCGATCAGGACACGGGACAGGCTCCGCTCCAGCATGAGATAGACGCCGCCCGCGAACAGTACGGCGATCACCACCACCAGGACGAAATCGGGCGTCGAGATCACAGGCGGTCCCGCAGAGGTGGAGCCGGCTCCAGCGCGGGGCCGACCAGGTCGCTGTCGTGGCCTGTGGCCTCACCTTGCCGGTCGATCTCGGCCCCGAGACTGCGCAGGACGTCGAGCATCAACCCCACGACCACCAGGTAGACGCCGATGTCGAAGAACGTCGAGGTGATGAGGTGAACCTCACCGATCAAGGGAACGGTCAGGTCGAATATGGCCGTCTGCAGCACCTCGCCGCCGAGGAGGATCGGGATCAGCCCACTGCCCGTGGCCAGGAACAACCCCGACCCGAGGAGCAACCCCGGATGGAGCGGAGCAGCCTCGGCCAGTTCGTAGCGGCCCCCCGCCAGATAGCGGACGGCCAAGGCGAGGCCCGTGATCAGGCCGGCGGCGAACCCTCCCCCGGGGGCGTTGTGACCGCTGAAGAGGAGCCAGATGGCGAAGACCAGCATGGTGTGATAGAGCATCCGGGTCGTCACCTCGAAGACCACGGAGCGGCGTTGCGGGGCCAGGGTCCGCCCACCGCGGAGCCACTCCTGGGATCGTGAGCCCGATGAGGTCCCGGGTCGTCGCAACGGGGCCATGGGATCGGGATCGCCCAGTCCGAGGACAGGCAATTCGCCGGGAACGTGGTCGCGGGGTCGGCGAGAGTCCCTGGTCCGGCTCCTGAGGAAGGTCAGGGAAGCTATCCCGGTGGCCGCCGCCACCAGCACCGAGATCTCGCC
This sequence comes from Acidimicrobiia bacterium, assembly GCA_025928935.1. GTDB lineage: Bacteria > Actinomycetota > Acidimicrobiia > Spongiisociales > ZC4RG35 > JARDZU01. Next base: position 7,667 of record JAICNB010000008.1, on the reverse strand, counting down.
CATCGTGTCCCAGGCCCGGACGTCGACCAGTATCACGTTGACCACGTTGCTCCCGCCGCCGAACGCCACAGCCTCCTGGGGAAGGGCCGCAGACACCGGTGGTTCGAGACGGGCCTGAGGCACCACCATGGCGAACCCGGCCACGGTTACCGCCACCGCTATCCCGATACCGAGTCGAACCCAGCGGTCTGCCGCCAGCGGCCGATTGGAGAAATAGGCCGGGAGCCGACGGAGGACCAGGACGAAGACGACCAGAGTGATGGTCTCCACCAACACCTGGTCGAGGGCGAGATCCGGGGCTCCGTAGAGGAAGAACAACATCGCGGTCCCGTAGCCGGTGATCCCGGTGAGGATCACGGCCTTGAGCCTGCGCCGCGATCGGACGGTGAGGATCGTGGCGACTACCACCAGGGCACCAACGAGCAGTTGGGGGACGCCGCCGCGCAGGCTGATGCGGTCTGGAAGCGAGGTTCCCAGGGCCATGGCCCCGCCCGGGAGGATCACCACCATGAGGAGGACGATCCCGAGGTAGAAAGGCAGTGAGCCCCTTTGGAACAACGAGGTGAGGTCGGCGGCAAAGAGATCCAGGCCGCGCAGCGTCCGCCGGTAGACGTTGTCGGCGTCGAGAGGGCCCTGGTGGGTCGCCTGCCACCGCTCCACCCGGTCCCTGATCGCGAAGAGCCCGACCCCGGCCGCCAGCATCCCGAGCGAGATGACCAGGGCCGGGGTGAGACCCGGCCACAGAGTGAGGTGGCCCGGCTCGCCGGCGGGATAGGTGTTGGCATAGGGCGACAGCACCTGGTCTCCCAGCCCGGGGAGCACAGCGACGGCGAGACCACCCACTGCCAGAAGCGCCGCTGGAGCGAGAAGCAGCAAAGGGGGCCGGATGACCCTGACCGGTTCGATTTCCGGGATTGTCGCCTTGGTGGCGAAGGCCCCCCACCAGAGCCGCAAACCGTAGGCCACTGTCAGCACCGACCCGGCCACGAACGCAACCAGAAGTGCGATGTCCAGCCAAGCAGGGCTGGCCCCGCCGTGGAGCAACGATTCGAGTGCCGCCTCTTTGGCCACGAACCCGGCGAACGGAGGCAGCCCGATCATGGACGCCATTGCCAGTGCCGCCATGACCGCGGTCACGGGGAGACGGCGCCAGATGGCTGAGAGGTTGCGAAGGTCCCGGGTACCGGTGGCCGCGTCCACCAGGCCGACCACGAGGAACAGCGAGGCCTTGAACATGGCGTGGGCGCCGAGCAGGGCGAGACCGGCGAGGGCCGTGGCACGGGACCCGGCGCCGAGGAGGATCGCGAGCAGACCGAGCTGGCTGACCGTGCCATACGCCAGCAGCAGCTTGAGGTCATGCTGACGGAGCGCCTGGTAGCCGCCCATCACGAGGCTGAAGCCACCAAGCACCAGGATCATCAGCTGCCACGCCTCCAGTCCCGCATATCCGGGGGCGAGCCTGGCGACGAGATAGATCCCGGCTTTGACCATCGCAGCGGCGTGGAGATAGGCACTGACCGGGGTCGGGGCCGCCATCGCCGCCGGTAGCCAGAAGTGGAGCGGCACCAAAGCCGATTTGCTGGCGGCCCCGACCAGGAGGAGGACCACCGCGGTCACCGCCACAGGGCCGGTGGGAGGGGCGGCGACGATGTCGGTGATGGAGTACGTCCCGCTCAGATCGCCGATGAGGACGATCCCGATCAGCATGACGAGACCTCCTGCGGTGGTGACCAGGATCGCCTTGGTGGCCGCCCGCCGCGACGACTTGCGCGTGGTGTAGTGCCCGATCAGCAAGTAGGAGAACACCGTTGTCAGCTCCCAGAAGACGTAGAGCTGGACCAAGTTGTCACTGGTTACCAGGCCGAGCATCGCGCCGGCGAAGCCCACGAAGAAGGCGGCGAATCGTCCGAGATTGCCCGAGGCGGGCGAGAAGTAGGCAGAGCAGTAGACAAGGACGAGGGCCCCGACTCCTCCCACCAGCAGCACCATCAACCAGGAAAGTGTGTCGAGCCGGAAGGCGAGGTCGATCCCCAGTGCCGGGATCCACGAGAGGGTCATGGTCGGGCCTTCTCCCGAGGTCACTGCCGCGGTCTGGCCGAGTGCCCACGCTGCGGCCGAGCCTGGTACCAGGGCAAGAACCAGGAACGCCCGGCGTCCCAGCCATGAGACGAGGGTCGGTGCGCCTAGGGCGGCCGCGGCATGGGCGAGGAGCAACACCAGCAAGGTGCTCTTCGAGCATAACAACAGGCCCTGGGACCGGATCTGGGACCGGCCGTTATCCTTCCCGCATGCGCCAGAAGGTCACGGTTCCAGCAATCAGGGAACGAAAAGGTGGTCCGCGGATCTCGATGGTCACCGTCTACGACTACCCGGGGGCGGTGATCGCAGATCGGGCAGGAGTCGACATCGTCCTGGTCGGCGACTCGGCGGCCAATGTGGTCCACGGGATGTCCACGACACTCGAGTTCGGGATGGATGAGACGATCATGCATGCCCGGGCGGTGAAACGGGCCGATCCGAAGGCACTCTTCGTGGTCGACATGCCCTGGCTCAGCTTCCATGTGTCGGTCGAGGACACGGTGCGTAACGCCGGTCGGATCGTCCAGGAGGGCGGCGCCGAGGCGGTCAAGCTCGAGGGAGGGCGAAAGCGTCTCCCGATGATCCAGGCGATCCTCGACGCCGAGATCCCGGTGATGGGCCATCTCGGCCTCACCCCGCAGTCGGTCCACGCCATGGGTGGGTTCAAGGTCCAGGGCAAGATGGTCGATGCCGCCCAGGCTTTGATAGAGGACGCGATCGCCATTTCAGAAATCGGCTGTTTCAGCGTCGTGCTGGAGGGTGTGCCCGATATTCTCGGCGAGCTCATCACCAAGGAGGTCGACATACCAACCATCGGCATCGGCGCCGGCCCGGCCACTGACGGCCAGGTTCTCGTCTTCCACGATGTGCTCGGCCTGGGCTCTGGCAACTACCCCAAGTTCGTCCGCCCATATGCCAGCCTGGCCGACGACGCCGTGGCTGCCCTCGAGCGGTATGTCGCCGACGTGACCTCGGGCGATTTCCCCGGTGAAGACGAGTCCTATCACGTGTCGGACGAGATCGCCGCAGAGATGCTCAGAGGCCGGAAATCCGGCTAGCCACCGAACCCAGGATTCGCTCCTCCGCTGAGCGAAGACCACAGCTGATGGTTCTGATATTGGCAGCGCTCCTCCTCGTCGCGGCATGCGGCGGAGGGTCCGCCGGGACCACGGTCCCCACCGACGAGTCAGTGCCCGGCACGGCGAGCGAGGACCTGTTCCCGGTCGAGGAGATCACCGTCGACGATGTGACGCTGAGTGTGTGGGTCTCCGACAGCCAGGAGGAACGAAGCAAGGGACTGAGCATGCTCGAGAGCCTGCCCGAGGGAATCGACGGGATGATGTTCATCTTCGACCCCCCGGGTGTTCCCACGTTCACCATGAAGAACACCCTCATCCCGCTCGACCTCTGGCACTTCGACCCCAGCGGCGCGCTGATCTCCATGGTGGCCATGGAGCCCTGTGCCGAGGAGCCCTGCACCCTCTACCCAACCTCGTTCCCGGTGGGCTGGTCACTCGAGACCCCGTCGGGGGATTTCGCCTTCGAGGATGGGGCGATCCTCACGACTTCGGCTTCCGGCTGAGCTCGCCCTAGAATGAGGTCTCCGCCCCGGCGTCTCGCGCCGCCGGCCGGCGTGAAGCCCCTGCTCCACCGTGTTGGTGGGGCCTTCCGAATCGGATGTCCACAGGAGGTCACATGCGCGACTATGAGGTAATGACGATCCATCGGCCCGACCTGGCCGAGGATGAGGTCGAAGCCAGGATCACCGACCTGGAGTCGCACTTGTCCGGCCAGGGCGCGACGCTCGATGCGAGGGATCTCTGGGGGAAGCGACGCTTTGCCTACGAGATCGACCATTTGTCCGAGGGTTACTACTCGGTGGTTACGTTCCAGGCAGAGGCGGCTGCCGTCGACTCACTCGATCGGATGCTGTCGCTGGCCGACGAGGTGCTTCGACACAAGATCGTCCGCAAGCCCGGATGACTGGAATCCGTCCCAGGGCTGGGGCATGATCGGCGCAGGGACGTGAGAAGAGGAGATTTCACATGTCGAACAACGTCACATTGATAGGCAACCTGGTCGACGATCCGGAGTTGCGATTCACCCCATCCGGGGTGGCCATGGCCAAGATCCGCCTCGCCGTGAACCGGCGTTGGCGGAGCAACGACGGCGAGTGGCAGGAAGACACCAGCTTCTTCACCGGTACGGTGTGGAGGGAGCAGGCGGAGAGCGCCGCCGAGTCCTTGCAGAAGGGGGCCCGGGTCATCGTCACCGGCCGTCTCGAGCAGCGGAGCTGGGAGACCCCCGAGGGGGACAAGCGCTCGGTGGTCGAGGTCCAGATCGACGAGATCGGTCCCTCGCTGCGCTGGGCGACGGCCTCGGTCAACAAGACCCAGCGCTCCGGCGGCGGTGAGTGGAGCGGTGGCGGCGGGCAGGGAGCCGATGTGCCCCCGGCGCCGGTGGCCAGAGAGAGTTACGGGCCCGACGAGGCGCCCTTCTGATCCAGGAGTAGTCGAAAAAATGGCAAGAAAGAGCACCAACAACCCGCGACCCAAGCGGCGTCGGGGGATGGAGATGCGCCGGGGACGTCCGAAGCCGTGCGCTTTTTGCAAACAGCAGGTCGCGTTCATCGATTGGAAGGATGTCTCGGTCCTGCGCAAGTACATGTCCGACCGGGGAAAGATCCGGGGGCGTCGAGTGAACGGGAACTGCCCGACACATCAGCGTGAGGTGGCGAACGCCATCAAGAACGCGCGGGAGATGGCCCTGCTTCCCTATCTGAACACCCGATGAAGCTCATCCTCACCTCCGACGTCGAGACCCTGGGCAAGCGTGGCGACGTCGTGGACGTGGCCGAGGGCTATGCCCGCAACTACCTGCTTCCCCGGAAGAAGGCGGTGAAGGCGAACGAGGGCGCCCTCGCCCAGGCCGAGGCCATACGCGAGGCGCGGATCGAGTTCGAGCGGAAGGCCAAGGAAGACGCTGAACGGCTCGCCACCCAACTGGTGGGGAGCCGGGTCGTGATCGCGGCCCAGGCCGGCGACGAGGGCCAGCTATATGGCTCGATCTCACCAGCCGACGTGGTCGAGGGCGTGAAGCGGTTCACCGGTATCGAACTGGAACGGGACACGCTGGAGATCACCAAGCCGATCAAGGCGATAGGACTCCACGAGATCAACATCAAACTTCACCCCGATGTGGAGTTCCCCCTCACCCTGGACGTCATCCCCGCCTCCTGACGGCTGTTTCACCGCCCTGAAAACGGAGTTGGGACAGTCGGGCGTTTCGCGGACTAACGAGAGGTATCGCGCTCTTCAAGAAAGCTTCGCGTCCTTTTGGTGAGTGTCCGCGCGGCTGTCTATGTTTCCGTCCGCTTCCCCCGAAGCTGGCACCTTCCCCTTGCCCACCTGGGTTCAACGCGGCCTGACTTCGCGAAAAACGAAAAAGTGTCACACCCGGGTTGTGAGATGAACATCAGATGAGCGGCATCACCGAGCAGGGGCAAATGCGACCCGGATTCCGGAGCCCTCCGCATTCCAGGGAAGCGGAGGAGTCGGTCATCGGTGCAGTGCTCCTCTCGGAGGAGGCGGTCAACGAGGTGATGGACCGGCTCCATCCCCCCGACTTCTATGTCCCAGCCCATCAGGCCATCTTCGAGGCGATGCGGGAGCTGTTCGACACCAATCAGGCCATCGACGCCGTCACCGTGTCGGAGGCGTTGCGTCGGCGGGGTGAATTGGAGAAGGTGGGAGGCGTCGCCTATCTGACCCGCCTCGTCGACATCGTCCCCTCCACGTCCAACATCCTCTACTACTCGGGGATAGTCGAGGAGCACGCCAAGCGGCGTGAGCTGATCCGGGCCGGCGCTTCAGTGACCGACGTCGCCTTCGACATCGACGAGGAGATCGCCCACGTCCTCGACCGGGCCGAGCAAGCGGTGCTGTCGGTGGCCGAGCGCCGCAGCGCCCAGACACTCCTCGAGGTCGGCCCGCTCTTCAGCGATGTGCTGGAGCACATCGAGTTGCTCGAGCAGCGGGGGTCCGAGCTCACCGGCTTGGCCACCGGCTACCTCGATCTTGACAAGAAGCTGGCCGGTCTCCAGGCGGCGAACTTGGTGGTCATCGCGGCCAGACCGGCCATGGGAAAAAGCGCCCTAGCACTGGGGATTGCGGTCAATGCCGCCCTGCAACAGGAGCCGGTGGCCATCTTCTCGCTGGAGATGTCGAAGGAGGAAATCGTCCAGCGCATCCTCTCGTCGGTGGGACGAGTCGACTCGATGAAGCTGCGCTCCGGCCAGCTTGGTCCGCTCTGGCAGCGGGTAGTCGACGCCGCTGGGAAGATGTACCAGGCGCCGATCTACATCGACGACTCTCCGGTGGTGACGGTCACCGATATTCGTGCCAAGGCCCGCCGTCTGAAGCGTAAGCGTGGCCTCTCGCTGGTGGTCATCGACTACTTGCAGCTCATGGAGGCTTCCAGTCGGGAGAACCGCCAGCAGGAGATCTCGGAGATCACCCGGAATCTCAAGAACCTGGCCCGGGAGTTGGAGGTGCCGGTCATCGCCGTCTCACAGCTCAACCGATCTCTGGAGGCAAGAGAGGACAAGCGACCGCGTCTCTCGGATCTACGTGAATCGGGTTGCCTGACCGGCGATGCCCGGCTGGTGAGGGCTGACACGAACGAAGAGGTGACTCTGGGCGAGTTGGTGGCAACTGGAGCCAGCGACATTCCGGTTTGGAGCCTCGACGATCGTTACCGGCTCGTCGCCTCTCGGCTCACCAAAGCATTCTCGAGCGGGGTAAAGCCTGTCTTCGAGATGGAGCTCGCCTCGGGCCGGACGATCCAAGGCTCCGGAAACCATCCATTCCTCACAGTGGACGGTTGGGTTCGCCTGGATGATCTTGGACCCGGTGATCGGATCGCGGTCACCAGAAGGCTGGCTGATAGCCGGGCCCATCCAGCGATGACAGATGATCAGATCGTGGTGCTTGCCCACATGCTCGGCGATGGCTGCCATCTGGCCCATCATGCGATGCAGTACACCACCGTCGACCTCCTGAACGCCGAGATGGTCGCCGACGCCGCCTCGCGTGCCTTCGGGGTGGTGCCGCGCCTGAAAAAGGAGCGGACGTGGTGGCAGCTCTATCTCCGCGCTGGTCGGCCATTGGCCCGAGGGAAACGGAACCCGCTGGCCGAGTGGCTCGATTCTTTAGGGGTCTTCGACAAGCGATCACACGAGCTCTACATCCCCGGTCCGGTCTTCGGCCTATCCAGGAGCCGGATCTCATTGTTCTTACGACACCTGTGGGCAACAGACGGATGTGTTTGGACGAACGGCACCACGACCACGATCTATTACGCATCCAGCAGCCCTCGGCTGGCCAAGGACGTTCAATCCCTACTGACCCGCGTCGATGTTCAGTCACGGGTCCGGAAGGTGCCGCAACGTCAAGGGAGGGATCAGTACCACGTCGTGCTCCAGGGACACGAGAGCAAGCTCCGTTTCCTGACCAGTGTCGGAGTGGCAGGTGCCAGGGGTGAGATAGCACGCTCGATGATCAGCGTGCTCCAAGCCCAGGAGGCGAATC